>DATDHV010000043.1:0-14505 GCA_036521395.1 Steroidobacteraceae bacterium
CCCGCCGCGCCGCCTGAAAAACGGCGCGGTCGGGTTACTTCCCGCTCAGCAGCGCGTCCAGCTCCGTGTGCCCCGTGACCGGCTTACCCTGAGTCAGGTGGGCGTAGCGCTTGACCATGGAAAGGCTCTTGTGCCCGAGCACCGACGAAATCTCCAACAGGCTGGCACCACGCCGTGCCAGGAAGCTGGCGCAGCTATGCCGCAGGTCGTGCCATTTGAAATCCTCGAGCCCGGCGGCATCCCTAATCTTGCTCCAGCGGTTCTCGAGGGTCCATGCGTTGAGCGGCGTCTCCGCGTCGAGCATGAACACCGGACTGGTGACAGGGGTCTTGGTTGTGCGCAATTTCCGCAGCGCCGCCACTGCCGTGGCCGGGACGTGCACGGTGCGCGGCGTGCCGTTCTTGGTCTCCAGCAGCACGACCTTGCCGCCGTCGAGGTCTACGTCCTTCCACGTGAGTCTCAGCAGCTCGCCCTGACGCATGCCGGTGCCGACACTTAACAGGATGGCGGCGTGCAGTACCGGGTTCGACTCGGCAGCCTTGAGGAGCGCAGCCAGCTCCGAGTCGTCAAGAAAGCGCTTCCGCTCGTTGTTCTCGTCGAGCCGCAACTTGGTTGGCCAAGCGCGATCCTGCGGGACCTTGCCGCTGTTCCTCGCCCAGTTCCAGCACGCCCGCATGGAATCGACGTACCTGTTGACCGTGGCGGGGGTGACCTTCTCCGCGACCAGCTTCTCGCGGGCCGCAAAGATCTTCTTGACCCCGAAGTCGATGATGCGCGTGGCCTTGTGCTCGGCGAGCCACCATGTGGCCAGCCTATCGACGTCGTCGAAGGTCTTTAGGCTGGTGACCTTGGGGTCCTCCAGGTACGCGCCGATTACCTCCCCCACCGTGCGCCGGCTGATGTCGTCGTCGATGTCGTCGCCCCCTTTGACCCTGAGCGCCCGCAGGCGCTTTTCCTCGGCCTCTGCCCACGCCCTAGCCTCCTTCTTGACGTCGGCCAGCTTGGCACCGGGGGCGACCCGGAACGTCTCCTGGGTGGGCCTGAACGGTCTGATGCGTACCTGCGCGACGACGGCGCCGGTCTTTGGGTTCCTACTGATCGTTGCCATTGGCTTGCTCCTGGCGCGGCTGCTATGGCCAGCCCGCCCCGTGCGCCACGGTTACAGGCCGACACACAGTTACTACTGTGCAGCACCAATAGTATGCTCCCGTAGGCTGTGAAGTGCAGTATTTTTGCTGTATTGGCCTGTTTTACAGGTACTTACCGCCGAAATAGGGAGGCCGATAATCTCCTAAGTAACTGTTTATTAAGGTTGTGCCGGCTGAGAGATTTGAACTCCCGACCAACGGTTTACAAAACCGCTGCTCTACCACTGAGCTAAGCCGGCACGGTTGAGCTGCCCGGTCGCGCGGCCCGAATGTTATCAGCCGGTCGCGCCGGAGGCCGGGCAGTCGGCGATCTTGACGGGCCCAAGCGTGCTGGGGGCGCGAGCGGCGCCGGCCCCGATCAACTCGGCTGGCTTGGGATCGGTGTCGCCGGCCTTCACGTCGAAGTCCAGCCAGTGGGCGGTCACCGTGCGCGCCCGCAGGCCGAGCGTGGGTTTGAGTCCCAGCGCACGCACCTGCTCGGCGCGGCGCACCGCGTGGGCCTGGTCGGCGAAAACGCCCACCGAGATACGATCGCTCTGCTCGGGCGCCGTCATGAGCGCGGCATCATGGATACCGGCGTTATTGAGGGTTGCCAGTGCGCGATGGCGCATGTCGGCCGTGAGCTCCCCGACGTACACCCAGTAGATGTTCGGGTTCGTGATCTCGGCGCTACGGTCGCGGGCGTTGAGGCCGCGCGCGCGCAGGCGGTCGGCCGCGGAACTGGCCGCACCGGCGTCCTCGAAGGGGCCGAGGCTCCGGCAGCGCCCGGAGGTCGCCGCGACAGGGGTGTCCGCGTTCGCGCCGGAAGATCCGGAAGCGGTGGCGGCGCTGCCGAGGGCCACCGCGGCGGAACCGGGCGCGGAGGTCGGCCCCGCGGTCGGCGCGGCGGGGGCCGGGGCGGGTACGGCGGAGCCGGTGCGCGCCGCCTCCCTGGGCACGAGCTGCAGCGGCGGTATGCCCGCGTCGCGATTGACGGCGGCGGCCACCGTCGGGGGCCTGTCGATCCAGCGTGCCCAGCAGAAGAACGCCACGTTGGCAACGAGCAATGATAGGAATAGCAGCCGCACGACGCTGATTCTATTCGAATTGCGTTCGCGCGGAGCGCAGCACGGCGAGGCCCCGCAGCACCAGGTCGTCCTCGCGCCCATGGGCTTTGTGCAGCAGCCGGCCGATGGCATCGGCGGCCCCCCCGGAGAGGATCAGCCGTGGCGTGCGGCCGAGGATGGCGCGCGCCGCGCCCAAGGCCTCGCGGATCATCGCGGCCGCGGCGTGCACGGAGCCCCCTGCGAGCGCACCACGGGTATCACGCGCGAAGAGTGGGATGCGCGCCCCCGGCAACCGGTGCGCGGCGTTGCGACCGCCGGCGCGACGGCGGATGCCGGCCGTGTTGTCGAGCAGCGCCTCGATCATGAGCTTGGGCCCCGGGATGATGCTGCCGCCGCGATGGCCGCCGGACTCATCCAGCAGGTCGATGGTCATGGCCGTACCGATGGCGACCAGGCATAGCGCGCGGTGCGGGTGCTCGGCGTGTGCCCCGATCAGCGCTGCCCAGCGGTCGGCGCCGAGGCGCCAGGGCTGTGCGTAGGCGTTGCGCACGCCGGCCGCCGCCCGGCTGGTGCGCACGAAGCGCGGCGGCCGTAGTCCTGCGGCGCGTACCATGGCGCGCAGCTTGCTCTCGAGCGCGGCACCGGCGACGTTGCAGGCCTCAATCCCTAAGTTGGGATCGAGGCTCTGGAGCAGGCGCAGCAGCACCGCGCCGCGACGCGACAGCCGCTCGAGCTCGATCGCCCCGCTGGCAGCGAAGGGTCGGCGTGGGCGGTAGAGACCGCGCAGCAGCGCCCATTTCACCCGCGAATTGCCCACATCGAGCAGCAACACGCTCTGCCGGCGCGCGCGCGCGCGGGGGCTCGCTCCCCGGCGCCGCGTGCTCATGCCAGCGTCCGAACCGAAACGTCGCCGGTCATGAAGCGCTGCAATCCCTCGCGCGTCTGCACGCACAGCGCGCCGTCGAGGTCGATGCCGCGCGCGTGACCCGAGACACTGCCGGCATCCGCGCTCACGCGCACGGCCTTGCCCGCGAGCGCATCGGCCGCGCGCCACTCCTGCGCGAAGGTGCCGAAGCCCTGGCGCTCGAACTGCGCCAGCCCCGCGGCGAGCTCGGCGATGAGCGCGGCGACGAGGCGGTTGCGATCGGGATTCACGAGCCCGAGCGCGGCCAGGTCGATGGCCCGCGTGCCCGTGGCCTTTATCTGCTCGAGCACGGCCGGCCCCAGCGTGACGTTGAGGCCGATGCCGATCACGACGAAAGCCGGTCCCGCGGCCTCGGCGCGCAGCTCGGCCAGAATGCCACCGAGCTTGGCGTCCCCGGCCACCAGGTCGTTCGGCCACTTGAGCTCCGCAACCGTGACCCCGGCGCGCCGCAGCGCACGCAGCGCGCACACGCCCACCGCGAGACTGAGCGCGCTGATCGCCGCGGGCAGGCTCTGAAAGCTCCAGCTCACCGACAGGCAGATCGCGCCCCCGGGCGGTGCGTACCAGCTGCGCGTGCGCCGCCCGCGCCCGGCGCTCTGGTACTCCGCGGTCAGGAAATCAATTCGGCCCGGCGGCAAGGCCGGCCGTTCGAGCAGATCGGCGTTGGTCGAGCCCGTGGCCCACAGGCACTGCCCCTGACGCAGCCGCGTCGCCACCGGCGCGGGCAGCGCCTTGCGTATGCGCGCGGCCTCGAGCAACGGCGTGGCGCGCGGCAGCTTGTAGCCGCGGTGCGCCACCGCGTGCACCGTGACACCGAGCCCGCGCAGCGCCGCGACGGCCTTCCAGATCGCGCTGCGCGAAACGTTGCAGGCCGCCGCGAGGTGCGTACCGGAGTGGAACTGCTGATCCGCGAGGAGCTGGTAGACGCGCTGGATCAGCGGCGCGCCCGCGGCCGCGGCACTCATGGGCGCACCGCCGGTACTTCGGCCAGCATGCAGCGCACCCCGCCGCCGCCCGCGCGCTCGATGGTGGGCACCGCCACATCGATGATGAGGTCCACGGCCCCCTCGAGGGCCGCCCATTGCTCGCCGGTGAAGGCCGTTCGAGCCTGGGAGGACATGACCAGCACCGAGCGCCCTGCGCTCGCCCCTGCCCCCGTGTCCGCGCGCAGCTCCAGCACGTTGCCCGCGAATGCGTGCAGCCCCTGGCCGTTGATCTCGATGAGCGCGCGCCCGGTAGCGATCAGGCGCTCGCGCACGCGCTCGCGGTCGCGCGCCGCGAGCGCAGCGGCGCACAGCACCACGCAGCGCGTGCCGATCGCGAGCAGCACGTTGGTGTGATAGATCGCGGCCCCCTGCTCATCCTGGGCATCGAACAGCTCAGCCTCGTAGCCCATGAGGCCGGCCCACTCGCGCACCAGCGATGCATCGGTGCGCGTGGAGCGGCAGGCATAGGCCACGCGGGATGCGTGATCGAGCACCAGGCTGCCGGTGCCTTCGAGGTAGCGGCCGCGCTGTTCCTCGCCCGAGAAGTCCAGCAGGCGCCGGCGACGAAAGGCGAGCTCGCGCTCCACGGTGGCGAGTATTTCCGCGCGCCGCTCGGGCCGCCGGTTGGCGGCCTCGAGCGGATAGAGCACGACCGTGCCATCGGCGTGGAAGCTGACCCAGTTGTTCGGGTATACGGCATCGGGCTTGACGGGTTCGGGGGTGTCCTCGGCCACGCAGGTGCGCACACCCGCGCGCTCGAGCTCGGCCTGCAGGGCTGCGAATTCGACCAGCGCCTGCGCCGCGGTCGACACGATCGCGGGCGCGGCGCGCTGGAAGCGATTGCTTGGGGCGGTCTGTGCATTGAAGGCGAAGGCGGCCGGACGCACCATGAGCACGGCCGGCGCACACGGCACTACGGTGCTGCGCAGCCGCGCGTCCGCGCCCCGCTCCGCGATGGCCTCCCCGATGAACTGGCGCTGAATCATTCCCTTCCGCACGTTGCCGTGTAGGCTGCCGGGACGGCCGCGTTCACCGATCATAATTCAACGGCCCCCGCCGGGTCGGGTTGCAAACGCAGCCGCAGGGGCTTAGGTTTTGCACATGCAACGCAATACAATCTGGTACGTGGCCGCCGCCATCCTGGTGGTGCTCGGTGGCGTCGCACTCTACCTGTCCTGGCGCGCCAACCATCATCCGGCGCCCGCGCCGCCGGCGGCCGTGACCGCCCCCGTAGCGCCGGCGCCGGCCATCGCCAATCCGGTGCCCGCCCCCTCGGGCGCCGCGGCCGAGCCGCTGCCGCCGCTCGAGAGCAGCGACAAGCCCGTGCTCGGAGCGCTGGGCGAGCTGTTCGGCGCCAAGTCGATCGATGCGCTGCTGCGTCCCGAGATGCTGGTGCGGCACATCGTCGTGACGGTGGACAACCTGCCGCGCAAGCACCTCGCAGTGGAGTTGCGTCCGACCAAGGACCTGCCCGGCGCCTTTGCCGTCAGCGGCAATGATCAGGCGGCGACCATCGATGCCTCGAACTACACGCGCTATGCGCCCTATGTGCACCTGCTGCAGACCCTGAACGTGCAGCAGTTCACGACGGTATACTTTCACTACTACCCGCTGTTCCAGCAGGCTTACGAAAGCCTCGGCTACCCCAGCGGCTACTTCAACGACCGCCTGGTGGCGACTATCGACGATGCACTTGCCGCTCCGGACCCCAAGGGTCCGGTGGCGCTGGTGCGCCCCAATGTCGAGTACCAGTTCGCCGATCCCAAGCTCGAGGATCTCTCCTCGGCGCAGAAGCTCATGATCCGCATGGGGCCGGAGAACGAGGCCCTCGTCAAAGCCAAGTTGCGCGAGCTGCGCGCCGCGGTGGCCACGCAGAAGCGTCAGTAAGAGGCCGTCAGCGCATGCCGTTGAGCAGATTGGCCGGCGAGTACTGATCGGTCAGCACGCGCGCGGTCGGGTCCCAGTCCACCGCGGTCGAGAACAGCGACAGCACGAACTGCGCATTGACGCCCAACGCCCTGAGCGCATCCTGGTAGTTGAGCGCGTTGCTCGTGGCCTGGGCCAGCGTCGGCAGCGCACCGTTGGCGGCCAGGATCACGCGGTTGGCGCGCTTGAGGTTGTAGAACGGGCCGAACACGGCTCGATAGGTCACCGACTCGCTCTGGTACAGCCGGCTGCTCGAGAACGTGTTGGCCGCGACAATGCCGCCAGGCACCAGCAGCGCACGCACCTGCTCGAGGAATTCGCGCGTGAGCAGGTGCTCGGGAATGTACTGCGCATCGTAGGCATCGAGCATGATGAGCGCGTAGCGCTTATCGGTGCGCAGCATGCGTCGCACGTAGGCGCGCCCGTCCTCCTCGAACACGTGCTCGTGCGCGGTGGGGTGGAACCCGAAATAGCTCTGCGCCACGCGCACCACGGCGGGATCGATCTCGACGATGTCGATGTCGGCGTCGGGCAGCAGTCCGGAGAGCGCGTGCGGCAGTGAGCCGCCCCCCAGGCCGATGATCAATATGCTGCGCGGCTCGGGCACCAGGAACAGCGCCCCCAGCATCATGTGGGCGTACTCGAACACCAGGCGGTCGGGCCAGCGCAGGTACATGCACGACTGCCGCCCGATCGCGCACTTGAGCGTGAAGCACAGGCAACGCTCGTCGTCATCGCCATACACCAGCACCTGGCGGTAGAGTGAGCGCTCGGAATGGATCTGCGGCATCTTCGTCAGCGCCTGCGGCTGCTGTGTCGGATACGGCGCTGCGGCCGCGGGGAGCGCCAGCAGCGCCAGCAGCGCGAACGCGGTCCGGGCGCTCACGCCTCCACACCGGCCGGTGAGAGCAGCGACAGTACGCTGACCGCAATCGATATGCACAGCATGAGCAGCACGATCTGGTTCACCTCCAGATACAGCACCAGGTAGAACGAGGTCAGGATCGTGCCCGCGGCACTGCCGAAGGTCGAAACGAAGTAGAGCTTGCCCGCATGATGCCCCGCGCTGAGCCGATCCGCCACCAGCAGCCGCACTGCGTAGGGCGAGACCATGCCCGAGATGAAGGTGGGCAGGAAGAACAGCAGCGCGGCGGCGAGCAGCGAACCGAAGCGCGGATCGGGCAGCGCCGCCGAGATCGCATTGAGCAGCGCGTCGCCCCAGAGCAGCACGGGCAGCGCCGCGAACGCCGCGGCGAGCAGGATCAGCGCCAGGCGGCGCAGGCTCGGCGCGGCGAGCGAGGCACGCCCGCCGGCGAGGTAGCCGAGCGACAAGGCCAGCATGAACACCGTGATGATGGCGCCCCAGACGTAGATGCTGCTGCCAAAATACGGCGCCAGCAGCCGGCCGCCCAGCAGCTCGATGCCCATGACGAAATAGCCGGACCAGCCGGCGATCAGGTACAGGCACACGCGATACATCGAGCAAGTGTATCGCGCCGCGCCGCGCCTGTTTGACAGCGTGGAGGCTGCGACCCTACTGTGACCACTCACGCGCCACGCGAACCATCCCCGACCGGTACGGTCTCATGGCATTGATGTCCGCCACGCCCTCTTTCGACTGCCGCCTCGCTCGCGGCGCGCTGTATGCGGTGCTGCTGGTCGGGCTTGCGACGGGCTGCCAGACCGTCACCACGGCGCCCACGGACACTCATCTTGCCGGCACCTGGAACCTGAACAAGGCCGTCAGCGACGATCCCGACGCCCGAATCGCAGCGGCTCTGCACACGGCCGAGACGAAGCTGCGCGCCCGCATGACGCGCGCCGGCTACGGCCCCGACAATGCCGGTGGCAGGGGTGGCGGCGGCCATGGCAGCGAAGGTGGCAGCAGCGGTGGAGGCGGCGGCAGTGGTGGTATTGGCGGCGGCGGCAGCGGCGATAGTGGCGGCGATAGCGGTGGCGCGGATAACCCGGATTACAGCTTCGACATTCCCGAGGGCATCAATGGCTCGCCCGGACGCATCGGACCGGACTTTCGCGGGCTGCGCCAGCGGCTGCGCGAGGAGCTGGCCGTCCCGACGACACTGACGCTGGATGTGCAGGGCGACCTCGTGGCCATCACCGATGATGCGCTGCCGTCACGCGATTACCTGCTCGGCGAACGCGTGTCGCGCATCGATGACTATGGCACGGCCATCGTCACCGCCGGCTGGGATCACGAATCATTCGAGCTGGCCGAGAAGTACACCAGCCACGCCTCCCATTCCAAGACCTACGCCGTGGATCCCGGCACCGGTCTGCTCACCCTGACGCAGCAGCTCAACGATCCGACGGTGGGCAGGATTCTCGTGCACAGCGTTTACCGGCGCACCGGAGCGGGCGGCGGCTGAGCGCGGGCCTACAGCGCGGCCTTGTCGGTCTCGCCCGTGCGGATGCGGATGGCGCGCTGTATGTCGGTGATGAAGATCTTGCCGTCGCCGACCTTGCCGGTCTTCGCGGCCTTCACGATCGATTCCACGACCTGGTCGGCCACTTCGGCGCGCACGGCGATCTCGATGCGCGCTTTGGGCACGAAGTCGACCACGTATTCGGCGCCGCGGTAGAGCTCGGTGTGGCCGCGCTGGCGGCCGAAGCCCTTGACCTCGGTGACCGTCATGCCCGAGACCCCGAGGTCCGACAGGGCCGCGCGCACCTCGTCGAGCTTGAATGGCTTGATGATCGCGGTGATGAGTTTCACGTGATACTCCTTGTCGTTGTCGCCGGATCCGTCCGCTGGCGGCCGCCCGCCGCTCTCGAGCCTATGTTAGCAGCCTTGGCGCCGCGATCGCGGCCACGCCATCACTCGACCAGATGAAACTTGATGCTCACCTTGTCATCGAGCACGTCGTTCCATTCGGGATCGCCGATGCCGAAGGCGCTGCGCGAGATCTGCAGCGTGCCGTCGAAGCTGGTGGTGGCGCCCGAGTGCGTGACCGTGACCGGCACCGTAAGGGTCTGCGTCTTGCCCTTGAGCGTGAGCACGCCGGTGGCATCGAAATGCCCGGCCGTTGCCGGCTTGATCGCGCTGGCCACGAAGGTCGATGTCGGATAGGCGCCGCTATCGAGCCAGTCCTTCTTGCGCACCTCGGCGCTGTATTCGTCCGAGCCCATGTCCAGGCTCGCGGTCGTGACCTCGATGGCGGCCTTGGAGGTTTCGGGGTGCGCCGGGTCGTAGTCGATGTGGCCGCTGAAGCGCGTGAACGGCTCGGTCACGGGCACCTTCTCCTGGACGAAGGTCACGCTCAGCGTGCTCTTGGACGCATCAATAGCCGGCGCGGCCGCGCCCGCCACCAGCACCAGATTGAGCGCCGCGGCGCCTCCAATCATTGCAAGGAGTCTGTTCATGCGCACCTCTTCAGGGCCCGTGGGATCCGGGCCGTCGCCACGTCAGCATGCGCCTGAGCGTGACGTCGTGATCGATGAACTGGTGCTTGATCGCGGCGGCGATGTGCAGCATGACCACCCAGAACAGCGTCCAGGCCAGCGTGGCGTGGATCTGCACCAGCACCTTGGCGAGGGCGGTGTTCTTGTGCACCAGATCGGGAATGGGCAGCAGCTCGAGATACACCACCGGGTAGCCGGCCGCCGAGGTGTAGAGCCAGCCGAGCAGCGGCGTAACGATGAGCAGCACATAGAGCAGGTAATGAATAATGCGCGAGCCGTGGAGTTGCCAGCGCGGCATGGGCACCTCGGGCGGCGGCCGGTGCTTGACCCGCCACGCCAGGCGGATCAACGCCAGGGCCAGCACCGTCATGCCGATCCATTTATGGTAGTTGAACAGTTTCACTTTCAGCGGACTGATGTGCAGATCCACCATGTACGCCCCGAGCGAGAAGCCGCAGGTGATCAGCAGCGCGATGAGCCAATGCAGCGCGACCGCGGTGCGCGTGTAGAGCTCCGGGGCGGACTGGGAGTCGATGATCGCGGAGAGGGGGCTCGAGCGCGGCACGTCAACTCCCGGAGGCACCCATCTGCGACTGGGTATAGTTCTCGAGCCCGACGCGCGCGATGAGGTCGAGCTGTGTTTCCAGCCAGTCGATGTGGTCTTCTTCGGATTCGAGGATATCCTTGAACAGCTCGCGCGAGACGTAGTCGGCGAGGCGCTCGCAATCGGCCAGCGCCGCGCGCAGGTCTACGTGCGCGGCGCGCTCAAGCTTGAGATCGCAATCGAGCATCTCGGGCACGGTTTCGCCGATCAGAAGCTTGCCCAGGTCCTGCAGGTTGGGCAGCCCCTCCAGAAACAGGATGCGCTCGATCAGGCGGTCGGCGTGCTTCATCTCGTCGATGGATTCGTGGTTCTCGTGCTCGTGCAGTCGCTTGAGTCCCCAGTTTGCGTACATCCGCGCGTGCAGGAAATACTGGTTGATCGCGGTGAGCTCGTTCTTGAGCACCACGTTCAAGTGACGAATGACCTGGGGATCACCCTTCATGGCTGAACACTCCGGCGCCCGATCGCGCGCGGACGCACGGCCGGTTGGTGACAGGGGCTGCGGTCAGTCAGGCGAACGCGGGGTCCGTGCGCTGCACGGTCTGCGTCGCATGCTCGTGAATCAGCTCGCGTGCCGCGGGCTCACAGCGACCGCAACAGCCACCCACGGGCAGTTGCATCTGCACCTCGCCGAGGCTGGAAGCGCCCTGCTCGACGGCGCGGCGGATCTGACGGTCGGTGATCCCGTGACAGAGGCAAATATACATCGCGAGCCCTACGCCCTGCCGGCGGTCCGGCAAACCATTGGAGTGCAGCGCCAGGGTATATGCGAATGCGAATGATTGTCAATTACCAATTTACCCTAATGCGGCGGGGCTCTCAGGTCGGTTCTGAGTCGCCCCCGACGTCGCGCTCCGCGGTTTCGATGTCCTCTTCGATGCGATGGCGCGGCTGCGCCGGCCTATCCGGCCGCGAGTCGGGATGCTCGCCGGGCGCAACCGTACTGCCGCGCTGTCCCTCGGGACGGGTCGTGCCTTGCGGCATCGAGCTTTCCGGCTGTTCGTTGCTCATGACATGCCCTCGTGTGTGGTGCGATGAGTTCAGCATGAGCGGGGCCGCCCCACTTGTGCAGCGGCTGGCAACGCGCTGCGCTGTCAGTGCGCGCCCACTGCCTCGTGCGCATGTATCACGCGCGAGGTGGGCGATATGCGTGCCGCCCATCGCGCCGGGGCCGCCGGGGCCGCCGGGGCCGCCGTGGAACCTTGACTGTATAATGCGTGGACAGGGAGTGTCCTCAATGACTCAAGATGACGTCTTCGTCACCCCCCACTATGCGGATCATCGGCGCGCCGCGGGTTTCCTGAACGAGATGGTGCGCAGCATCGAGGCGCAGACCGATCCCCACTGGCGGCTGATCATCGTCGACGACAAATCCCCTGACCCCTCCGCCGTCGAGCGGCTGCGGGCCATCCAGGCGCGCGATCCGCAGCGCATCCAGTGCATCTTCATGCCCGAGCACGTCGGCCAGGGCGTGTGCCGCAACGTCGGCGTCAACTGGGCGAAGCGGATCGGCGCGGCGTTCGTACTGTTCAACGATGCCGACGACGTGTCGTACCCGGACCGGCTCGAGCGCGTGCGCAGCGAGTTCGAGCGGGACCCGGACGTGGGACTGGTCTACTCGACCTTCGAGGTCATTGACGAGGATGGCGTGCAGGTCGAACGGCACCGCCTCGGCGAGCCCATCCGTCAGATCCTGGACGCGCAGTCCGCCAACGCGCCGCGCGGCTACGATGCATGGAAGCGCATCGGCACCGAGACCGGCTATGCGAACCTGACCTCGACCACCGCGGTGCGCACCGCCGTCGCAATCGAGTACCCATTTTTCTGCATGACTGCCGAGGACAGCAATGCGTGGTACCGCATGTCCGGTGGCGGCGTGAAATTCTCTTATGTCGAGGCGCCGCTCGCGAAATATCGCATTCCGACCGACATCAAGGGTTCGCAGGACCGCGCGCGCGTGGGCGAGTCCTATTACTTCGGCAAGATGATCGCGGAGATCGCCGGCTTTTTCGCAGCCACCGACATGGCCACGGGACGCGGTGAGATCGACAGCCAGGAAGCGCGGCAGCTCGAAAAGGACTTCTTTCTGCGCCTCTCGCGCACGCTGCGCGCCGAAGGAGCCCACTCGCTGGCGGATCGGGTCAGTAGCCGCGCCAGCGATGGCGTGGAGCTGGCCCAGAACGTACGCAAGGCGCGCTCGTGAAGCCTATCCCTTGACGGGGTACGCCGTGCCATCGCGATGGCTGAAGCCCCGCACGCCCGGCTCGCTCACCATGTCGATATCCGAATACACGCATCGGTCGCGCGGATCGGCGTTGCCTATCTCGAGTACCTTGGCCGGGAGGCCGGATTTATTGATCAGGTGATGGCCGTCAGGGTCACCGTGCCTGAAGGCCGCGCACTCACCGGCGCGCAGCAGCTCTTCGCCGGCGTCGGTCACCAGGGTCAACTCGCCCTCGAGAACCCAGATCAGCTCATCCTCGTGGCTGTGCCAGTGACGCTGGCTGGACCAGGCGCCGGGCTCGATGATGGTGAGGTTCACGCCGAGCACCGTCAGGCCGCGAGAGCGCGCCAGGCGCTGGCAGGACTGGCCCGCGCAGCGCTCATCAAACGGCGCCGGATAGCTGCTACCCGTCTGGACCGGCACGCTGGACAGGTCGATCTTCTTCATGATGGGAAGTGTAAGGCACGCCGACCAGAGTCAGTCATGGTTCATGTGACGGCAGCTGCGCTGCTCAGCTTCATCGTTCGGCAGCAACGCCGCTCTGACAGCTCGCCGCCAGATCGCATAACCCGGCGCAGTCATGTGAAGCCCATCGGGGCCAAAGATGTCTTTGGGCTTACCGTCCTTGAGCATCGCGGAGGCCACGTCGATGTAGTGCAGGCCGGAACGCCTTCCAGCGCGGGTCCGTACCGCATCGTTGACCTGGGTCTGACGCGCATATTGCGCAAACCGCAGCTTTGAGGGCTTGAGCGATATGAAATACACCGGCGTCTTCCCGAGCGCCTCGGTCTTGCGCGCCATGAACGCGTCGAAGTCCTCAACGACCCTGGCCACCGACTTCCCGGCATCGATGTCGTTCTCGCCCGCATAGAAAACGATGGCACGGGGGCGATAGGGCGCGACAATCTCGTCGAACCAGCGGTTCACATCCTCAATCTGTGAGCCACCGAAGCCGCGGTTGATCACCGGCATCGGCGCCATGTCCGCCGCTAGGGTGCCCCTCCATTTGACGATGCTCGAGGATCCGACGAAGAGCACCTGACAGGGCGCCGGTGGCGAGACGCGATCGGCCTGTACAAACCGCGCGACCTGCGCTCCCAGCTCCTGCTCCAGGGTAGGGGCTGGCGTCGCCGATAACAGCACCGCGAAAACGCAGCAGGCGAGGCGGTTCAAGTGGACGGAGTGGAAGGAGATCATGGTAATTTGCCTTTAGATCGCGGACCGGAATAAAAAGACGATTCGGGTCGCGGCGCATTCCAGCACCGGTCATCAGGAGCATCATGTTAAAGGCCCTCCAGACGATCCCAATCCCCCTGTTGCTTCTGATCGCCACCGCACTCGAGGTTAGCGGCGATGCCACCGTGCGCCTCGCGATCTACCAGCACACAGGTCTCACTCGCATCGCACTGCTCCTCGGGGGAACTGTGCTACTACTCGGTTACGGCGGCTTCTTGAACACAGCGCCCGTGGAGTTTGGGCGCATCGTTGGTCTCTATATCGCAACACTCTTCATCGTCTGGCAGATCATCAACTTCCTGGTCTTCAAGACAGCACCGGGCTTACCGGTCTTACTCGGCGGCGCTCTGGTGCTCATCGGCGGACTGATCATTACGTTCTGGCGGCCCGCAGCCGACTGAGATCATGGACTAGCAAGACCGGCCAGAACCGGATGCTTACCGCCACCCTATAAAAAAGCCCCGACGCTCTTTCGAGCATCGGGGCTTTGCGTGAGGAGCCTGGCAGTGACCTACTCTGGCATGGCTTGCGGCCACACTACCATCGGCGCAGAACGTTTTCACTTCCGAGTTCGGAATGGGATCGGGTGGTTCCCGTTCGCTATTGCCGCCAGGCAAACCGGTAAAATTCTTTGCTTCAACGCCTGTCGCGTTCGCCGAACGGCGCCCGGAATCGCAGCCGGACGCAATCAGCTCCATGCATCATCCTCGGAGGCAACAAACAAACGCCTTGAGGTTATATGGTCAAGTCTCACGGGCAATTAGTACCGGTTAGCTGAGCGCATTACTGCGCGTACACACCCGGCCTATCAACCACGTAGTCTTCGTGGGCCCTTTAGGGGAGTCGAGCTCCCAGGGAGATCTAGTCTTGGGGGGGGCTTCCCGCTTAGATGCTTTCAGCGGTTATCCCGTCCGCACATAGCTACCCGGCAGTGCCACTGGCGTGACAACCGGAACACCAGAGGTGCGTCCATCCCGGTCCTCTCGTACT
>DATDHV010000044.1:0-14265 GCA_036521395.1 Steroidobacteraceae bacterium
CCCCGGAGCAGCTTGTATAAGTTCATCAAACAAGCGGTTGTCGATAAGCAAATAAAAAGGTACCGACACGCGGTACGCAGGAGGTCATCGTGCTCTATTACTCGGTCGTGTTTCTGATCATTGCTCTGATCGCCGGTGCGCTGGGATTCTTTGGCGTTGCCGGCGCCGCCGTCGGTATTGCCAAGATACTGTTCGTCGTGTTCCTGATACTGTTCGTCGTATCGTTGATCTTCGGCCGTCGCGGGCGGGTACCCTAACCGGCGAAACCGAGGCGCCGGCGTATCTCCCCGCCGCCGACGCCGCGGTTACGCAACGATTGCAGCGTGACCGCCCGGTCGCGCTTGGAGTACTTCCGGCCCTCGGCATCGAGGATCAGGCTGTGGTGGGCGTACAGAGGCGCCGGCAATGCCAACAGTGCCTGTAGCAGTCGCTGTACATGCGTAGCGGGGAACAGATCCTTGCCTCGCGTCACCAGGGTGACGCCCTGGAACGCATCGTCAAGCACCACTGCCAGATGGTAGGCGACCGGGGTGTCCTTGCGAGCGATAACGATATCCCCGAGCAGGGCCGGATCGACGGCGACGGCGCCACGTTCGCCCTTGGGCCCCTCACCGAGCTCCGTAAAGCTCAGCGCGGCGAGGCGCGCAGCCGCCTTGGCACAATCCAGCCGCGTCACATGGGAATGTCCGAGGGCGATGCGCCGATCCCGTTCCGCCACTGACAGTCCACGGCAGATTCCGGGATAGATCGCCGCGTCCTCGGCCCGCGGCGCCACGCTCGCGCCCGCGATCTCGGCCGCGATGTCCTTGCGGGTGCAGAAGCAGGGATAGAGCAGACGCTCGGCCGCCAGCGCGGCAACCGCGCTGCCATAGGCTTCGAAGCGAGTGGACTGCCGCAGTACGGGCTTCTCCCAACCGAGACCGAGCCAGGCGAGATCCTCCTCGATACCCGCAATGAACTCAGGCCGCGCTCGGCTCGGGTCCAGGTCTTCGATCCGAAGCAGGAATCGTCCGCCGTCCGCCGCCCGCGCCGCGGTCAGCGCGGCGAAGGCATGCCCCAGGTGCAGCCGTCCGTTGGGGCTCGGGGCGAAGCGCGTGGTGTGCACGCGCCAAGCTTAGCCGTCGGCGCTCTCGGGCGGAACTTGCTCCGGTCGTGCGAACGATACGGCGCTGGCTTGACGCGCAGCGATCACCCCTTACGGTGCGACGTGTAAGATCTTCTTATTTGGGAGCGCATGCGTTGACCAGGCCCGCGGCGGTGATCACGGGTGCCTCCAGCGGCATCGGCGCCGGTTTTGCGCGCGCACTCGCCGCCACGCACGATCTGCTGTTGGTGGCACGGCGCCGGGACCGCCTGGACGCGCTGGCCGCGGAGCTTACGGCGCGGGGTAGTGTGGTTGACGTGCTGGGGGCAGACCTCGCGGACGAGGGCGGTCTCATCGCCGTGGCAGACCGCATTGCCGCCCAGACCAGCCTCGACCTGCTCGTCAATAGCGCCGGCTTTGGGCTGCGGGGTCTGTTCTGGGAGACCGACCTCGAGGCCCAGCAGCGCATGCACCGTCTTCACGTCTTAGCGACTGTGCGCCTCAGCCATGCGGCGCTGCGGAACATGACCGCCAGGGGCTCAGGTAGCCTGATCAACGTGGCCTCCGTGGCCGCGTTCATGCATCGACCCGGCAGCGTGAGCTACGGCGCCACCAAGAGCTGGATGACGGCGTTCACCGAGACACTTTACCTGGAACTGAAGAGCATCGGCTCGGCGGTGAAAGTGCAGGCACTGTGCCCGGGTTTCACTTACTCGGAGTTCCACGACGTCATGCGCGTCGATCGCCGCATGCTGGGCTCGCCCTCGCTGTGGCTGCGCGCGGATCAGGTCGTCGACGCGTCACTGAAGGGGCTCAGCACCGGCACGCTGTTCGTGGTGCCAGGATGGCGCTACAGGCTGCTCGTGGCATTGCTGACCAAACTACCCGCATCGCTGCGCCTGGCGCTCGAATCGGCGGCGGGAACAAAGCGGTCGAGGCGGTCGGCGCCATGACGATGCTCGGCCGTTCGCCGGCGCTGGTGACCGGGGCCGGTAGCGGCATCGGGCGCGCCATCGCCGAGCGTCTGGCAGCGGAAGGCGCGCCGATCACGCTGCTGGCACGCACCCGTGCCGACATCGACGCCGTTGCCGCGGGCATCATCGCACGGGGCGGGGCGGCGCTTGCCTGTGCCACCGACGTCACCGACCGGGGCGCCATCGCCGCGGCGCTCGCCGCCGCCTCCGCTCGTTTCGGTCCCGTGCGCCTCCTGGTCAACAACGCCGGCACGCCGGGTCCCTTTGGCCCGATCGGGGTGGCAGACCCCGAGGAGTGGTGGGCGGCGCAGAAAGTGCATCAGTTCGGGCCCCTGCTGGTGATGAGCGGCGTCATTCCCGGCATGCAGAAGGCCGGCGGTGGCCGTATCGTCAACATCGTCTCCACCGCAGGTATCGGGCCGGTACCGCACCTGTCGGCATACGCGGTGGGCAAGTGTGCGGCCATTCGATTGACCGAGACCGTGGATCTGGAACAGCGGGCCAGCGGCATTCGTGCCTTCGCGCTGCACCCGGGCACGATCGTGACCGACATGGCGCGCGCCACCATGGGTTCGCCGGAAGCCGCGCGCTGGATTCCCGAAGGCATCGCCATGCTGCAGGCATGCACGCCGGAGCAGTCCGAGAGCGACCTGGGTCGATGCACTGCCGTGGTGGCGGCGATCGCCGCCGGCCGGTACGACTCGCTGTCCGGACGTTACCTCGAGAGCAGCTGGGATCTCGACACGCTGGCCCGCCAGGCAGCCCGGACCTGAGGCGCGCCGGCGGCTGCGCACCCAGCCCCAGGTCAGGGTCGGCCCCAGACCTCGCCGGCCACCTTGACGATGAGCTCGAGTTTGCGCCACTGCTCATCGGCCGAAACCGCATTGCCGTGATGCGTGCTCGAGAAACCGCATTGCGGCGAGAGACACAGGTTCTCGAGCGGCACGAATTTGGAGGCAGAGTCGATGCGACGCTTGATCTCATCGGCGTTCTCGATCGCTCCCACCTTGGTGGTCACGAGCCCGAGTACCACCTTCTTCCCCCTGGGCAGCAGCCGCAGCGGCTCGAAGGTGCCAGCGCGTGCGGAATCGAACTCCATGAAGAAGCCGTCCACGTCGGACGAGAACATGGCCTCGGCGACGGCCTCGTAGCCGCCCTCGGCCACCCAGGAACTCTTGAAGTTGCCGCGGCAGGTATGCATGGTGAACGCCATGCCGCCGGGCCGGTCGCGCAGGGCGGCATTCACCGCATTGGCATAGGTCCGGGGCAGCAGCGCCGGATCATCGCCGTTGATGCGGCAGCCGGCGCGGAACTTTGCGTCACAGAGATAACTGAACGAGACATCATCGAGCTGCAGGTAGGTGCACCCCCGGTCCGCGAAGTGGCGGATCGCGCGACGATAGGCAGCCCCGACCTCGTCCCAGAACTCGTCCATATCAGGGTACACGGCGCTTGAGATTCCCCTGCGCCCACCCCGCAGGTGCAGCATCGAGGGCGAGGGAATGGTGTATTTGGCGGTGCGGTGCGTGACTGACTTCAGGAACGCGAAATCGTCCGCCATGATGGGCTCGGGACAGCCGATGCGCCCCGTCACGGTGGCGATGGGTGGTTGCTCATCGATTCCACTGAACTTCAATCCCGGATTCGTCGCCACCGTGACGCCGCCGAGCCCGCGCAGGAAGTCGATGTGCCAATAATCCCGCCGCAATTCACCGTCGGTGATTGCTTGCAGCCCGATGGCCTCCTGGCGCGCTACCACGGTGCGAATCGCCTCGTCCTCGTGCCGGCGCAGCTCCGCCGCCGACAGCGCGCCACGTCTGAACTGCGCCCGGGCCGCGACCAGCTCGGCGGGCCGCAGCAAGCTGCCGACGTGGTCGGCCCGGAACGGGGGTGTCATCGTGATGCTGCGGGAGTCCCGAGGCGCGCTGCCAGCCGATTGACC
Source organism: Steroidobacteraceae bacterium (assembly GCA_036521395.1). Lineage (GTDB taxonomy): Bacteria > Pseudomonadota > Gammaproteobacteria > Steroidobacterales > Steroidobacteraceae > FEN-1191. The sequence continues at coordinate 4,001 of DATDHV010000044.1, forward strand.
TGCTGCAGCGTGCTCTCGAGCGTACGACGCCCGACCTCGCGCTCTATGCGGCGATAGACGGCCTCGGACTCCGCTCCGATGTCTGCGAAGCGGCGGCGACCGAGGGCGGTGAGCTCGACCACGAGCCGGCGCGAATCGGCGCTCGATGGCCTGGCGCGCAGCATGCCGGTTTGGCCCAGGGCAGGCAGTATCCGGCTCAGGCTCGCGGGATGAATGCAACTGGCCGCCGCCAGCGCTGAGGCGTCACTCGAGCGGCGCTCGGCCAGCACGCGCATGACGCGCCATTGCTGCTCGGTCACGCCGTGGCGGCGCAGCACCGGACGGAAGCGCGTCATTACGGCTTCGCGGGCGCGCAGCAAGCCGATGGTCAGCGATCGTCCCAGCGGCCGCAGCATCGCGGGCTTGCGTGTCTTTCGGATTGCCATGGCGGCCCAGGCCAAACGCCTTGTGACGGATAATTTAACATGTTAAGTTTTTGACCGACAGTCGGCCAAGGCAATGGCAGCGCACATTCAATCCCCCGACGGCGAGGCTCTGGCGAGCAACCGAGACGCGCTCGAGCTGCTATTGAGGCCGCTGCAACGCCACGGCCTCGGCCACCTGATCGAGGGCAGGCGGTGCGAATCGGCATCGGGGGCGACCTTCGCCACCGACTCGCCGGTCGACGGCTCGCGCATCGCGCTGGTCGCGCGCGGCGGGGCCGCAGAGATCGATCTGGCAGCGCAGGCGGCAGCGCGCGCCTTTCCCGCCTGGAGCGCCATGGCCCCCGGCGCGCGCCGGAGGCTGCTGCACGCCATCGCCGACCAGATCGAGCAACGGGCGCAGGAGATCACACTGCTGGAGGCCTGGGACAGCGGACAGCCGTTGCGCTTCATGTCGAAGGCGGCGCTGCGCGGGGCGGAGAATTTCCGCTTCTACGCGGATCGCATTGGTGAGGCCAGAAACGGCCGCGCCATGCCCGACGCCGCGCACCTTAACTACTCGATGCGCCAGCCGATGGGTCCGGTCGGAGTGATCACGCCGTGGAATACGCCGTTCATGCTCTCGACCTGGAAGATCGCGCCGGCGCTGGCCGCCGGCTGCACCGTCGTCCACAAGCCGGCGGAGTGGAGCCCCGTGACCGGCAACCTGCTGGCGCAAATCTGCCTGGAAGCGGGCCTGCCCGCGGGCGTGCTGAACGTGGTACAGGGTGTGGGCGAGGAGGCCGGAAAGGCCTTGACCGAGCATCCGCTGATCCGGGCGATCGCCTTCGTCGGCGACACGGCCACGGGCCGCGCCATCATGGCCCAGGGCGCTGCGACGCTCAAGCGGCTGCACTTCGAACTCGGCGGCAAGAATCCGGTCATCGTCTTCAGGGACGCGGATCTCGCGCGGGCGCTCGATGCGGTGGTGTTCATGATCTACAGCCTCAACGGCGAACGCTGCACGTCCTCGAGCCGCCTGCTGATCGAGGCGTCGATTGCGCCGGAGTTCCTCGGCCGGCTGGCTCAGCGCGTGCGGCGGCTCAAGGTGGGCCACCCGCTCGATCCACAGACCGAGATCGGCCCCCTGATCCATGCGCGCCACAAGACCAAGGTGCTGTCGTACTTCGATCTCGCACGCGCCGAGGGAGCCACTGTGGCCGTGGGCGGCACGACGATGGAAGGGCCCGGCAGCGGCCACTACGTGGCACCGACGCTGCTGACCGGCGCGCGCGCCCAGATGCGGATCTCGCGCGAGGAAATCTTCGGCCCGGTCCTCACCGCCTTGATCTTCAACGATGAGAGCGAGGCCATCGCGATGGCCAATGACGTGCGCTATGGGCTGGCAGCCTACGTGTGGACGGTCGATCTCGGCCGGGCATTGCGCGTATCCGCGGCGCTGGACACGGGCATGATCTGGGTCAATTCCGAGAACGTACGCCACCTGCAGACCCCTTTCGGCGGCATGAAGGATAGCGGCATCGGACGCGACGGCGGGGACTATTCATTCGATTTCTACATGGAGACCAAGCACGTCGCCCTGGCACACGGCACGCACTCCATCCCCAGGCTGGGACAGTAGCCGTGCGCCCGATGCTCCGTTCGACCTCCTTGCCGGTCGCTGGCCGCAACACGGTCTACGGCGCGGCCTTGAACTTCCGCTCCACGCTCGAGGCCATGGGCAGCGCTCTGTCGGCGAAGCCGTACGAGGCACCACCCCGGGCGCCCGTGCTCTACATCAAGCCCCCCAACACCTGGATCCGCAACGGCGAGCCCATAGCGCTGCCGACGGATCTGCCGGCGGTGCAGGCCGCGGCCACGCTCGCCGTGGTCATCGGCCACGACATGTACAGGGTGGCGGCCACTGCAGCGCTCTCGTACGTCGAGGGGTTCACTGTCGCTACCGACGTCGCCGTACCGCATTCGGACTATTTCCGGCCGACGCTGCGACATCGCTGCCGGGACGGCTTCTGTTCCATCGGCTCGGAGCTGGTCGGACTCGACGACATGCCCGCACTCGACGCGCTCGAGCTGCGAGTGTTCGTTAACGCACGGCTGGCGTGCGTCGAGTCGACTCGGGGCCTGGTCCGGCCGGTCGCAACATTGCTCGCCGATGTGAGCACGCTGTTCACGCTGGCGGCCGGCGACATTGTCCTGGTCGGCGCGGCTCCCGGAGCGCCGCTGGTGCGCGCCGGCGACCGCGTCACGGTGGAGATCGACGGCGTGGCGCGGATCGAGAACCCGGTGGTCGCCGCGGCCGATGCGCCGAGCGCCCGATGAGGCGCGCACGCGTCATCTACCAGGGCCGCCTGCACAGCGCCGTGCCCGCGACGGCCGGACTGAAGCTCGATGACGGGCGTGAGCTGCGCGAAGCCGATGTCATCTGGCTGCCGCCGTTCGAGGCGCGCACAGTGTTCGCCGTGGCACTGAACTATGCAGCGCACGCGCAGGAACTGGCGATGCAGGCACAGGGCGAGCCCCTGGTGTTCCTGAAAGGAGCTCGCAGCCTCGCGGGCCATCGATCCTCGACGGAGCGCCCCACCGATGCGGCATTCATGCACTACGAGTGTGAGCTCGCCGTGGTTCTAGGCCGTACCGCACGGCACGTCGGCGCGGCCGATGCGCTGGCATACGTCGCGGGCTATACCGTGGCCAACGACTACGCCGTCAGGGATTATCTGGAGAACTACTACCGACCGAATTTGCGGGCGAAGAACCGTGACCGTGCCACGCTGCTCGGGCCATGGCTGGTCGATGCAAGCGAGGTCGACGATCCGCAGGCGCTCGAGCTGCGTACGCTGGTAAACGGGCAGATCAAGCAGCAGGGCTATACGCGCGACATGATTCATGGCGTAGCCGCGCTGATCGAGTACCTCAGCGCCTTCATGACCCTCTCACCCGGCGACGTGGTGCTGACGGGCACGCCCGCCGGCGTCATGAACGTAGCGGCCGGGGATGAGGTCATCACCGAAATCGTGGGACTCGGACGCCTGCGCAGCTTCGTGGTGGACGAACGGCTGCGCGCGGACCAGCCGCCTCCCGCGCCGCTCGGAGTGCATTCTGGTGGGTAAGCTTGCGCTGGCGGCCAAGATCACCCACGTTCCGTCGATGTACATCTCCGAGCTGCCTGGCCGCTTCCACGGCTGCCGGGCCGAGGCCATCCAGGGACATCGCGTCATCGGTCAGCGCTGCCGCGATCTCGGCGTGGACACCATCGTCGTGCTCGATGTGCACTGGCTCGTCAATGCCGGCTACCACGTCAACTGCAACGAGCGCTTCACCGGGGTGTACTCGAGCAACGAGCTGCCTCACTTCATCAAGGACATGGCATACGACTTTCCAGGCGACCCCGCGCTGGGGCGGCTGATCGCCCAATGCGCCGGCCGCAAGGGCATCGTCACACGCGCGCATGAGATCGCGAGCCTGAAGCTCGAATACGGCACACTGGTGCCCATGCGCTATATGAATGCCGACCGACACTTCAAGGTAGTCTCGATCGCCGCCTGGTGCGCCTGGCATTCGCTGGATCGCAGCCGGGTGTTCGGCGAAGCGCTGCTCGAGTCGATCAATGCCGGCGACTCGACGGTGGCGGTGCTGGCGAGCGGCTCGCTCTCGCACCGCTTCAGCGATGATGGCAGCCCCGAGGAGTCCATGCTCGAGATCAGCGACGAATTCTTCCGGCAGGTGGATCTGCGGGTGGTGGAGCTGTGGCAGCGCGGCGACTTCCGCACCTTCGTGCACATGCTGCCCGAGTACGCGGTGCGCTGCATGGGCGAGGGCGGCATGCACGACACCGCCATGCTGCTGGGCCTGCTGGGTTGGGACCGGTACGACCGCCCGATCGAGGTCATCACGCCCTATTTCGCGAGCTCCGGGACCGGGCAGATCAACGCCATCTTCCCGCTGCCGGCAGCAAGGTGAGGCCGTCCCCATGGCGCACGTGATCGTCGAATACACCGCCAACATCCGCACCGAGGCGGGCATTCCCGCGCTGCTGCGCACGATCAACGACAACCTCATCGCGCAGCTGGGAGTGTTCCCGATCGGCGGGATCCGCTCGCGCGCGCTCGAGCTCACCGACTTTCGGATGGCCGATGGCGCGGCGGACTATGCCTTCGTGCATATCACACTGAAGATGGGCGCCGGCCGCGACCCCGCCACCCGCAAACGGGTGGGAGATGAGCTGTTCGAGGCCGTCAAGTCGCACTTCGCCGGGCTCTACGCGCACCGGCTGCTGGCGTTGTCGATGGAAGTGGTCGAGTTCGACGAGCGGGGCACCTACAAGCACAACAACGTGCACCAACGCTTCCGGAGGCCGGCGTGAGCGCCATCGTCGAGAACGCCGTGACACTGAGCCTCGAACACATCCACGCCGCCGCAGAGGCGCTGCACTCGGCCGAGCGCAATCGGCTGCAGCTTCGACAACTGTCGCTGCGCCATCCGAGCATGCGCATTGCCGACGCGTATGCGGTGCAGCGCGCGTGGGTCGACATCAAGCTCGCCGAGGGCCGGTCCCTGCGCGGCCACAAGATCGGCCTGACCTCGCGCGCCATGCAGCTCGCCTCCCAGATCAACGAACCGGATTACGGCGACCTGCTCGACGACATGTTCTTCGGCTCCGGAGCGGACATTCCGTTCCGGCGCTTCATCGCGCCGCGCGTGGAGGTCGAGCTGGCGTTCGTCCTGAAGCGGCCACTGTCGGGCCCGGACTGCACGCTGGCCAAGGTACTGGAGGCCACCGAGTGCGTGATGCCTGCCGCGGAAATCATCGATGCGCGCATCGAGCAGCTCGACCGCGAAACGCGCCGCCCCCGCACCGTGGTCGATACCATCGCCGACAATGCGGCCAGCGCCGGCGTCGTCCTCGGCGACCGGCAGGTCGGTCCCCAGGAGATCGATCTGCGCTGGGTCGCGGCGCTGCTGACACGCAATGCCGTGATCGAGGATTCCGGCGTCGCAGCCGCAGTGCTCAACCATCCCGGCAACGGCGTGGCGTGGCTCGCCAACAAGCTGCACCCGCACGGACGCTCGCTCTGCGCGGGGCAAGTCATCCTCGGCGGATCCTTCACGCGCGCCGTGGCGGCCGGTGCCGGCGACAGCTTCCTGATCGACTACGGGCCGCTCGGATCCATCGGCTTCCGCTTCATCTGAGGGACCGGCATCAGCGCGGCAACGACATGCTCACACCCACCAATACGTTCAAGGCCGCGCTGCGCCAGGGCGCCACGCAGTTCGGGCTCTGGGTCGGAATCACGGACAGCATATGCGTCGAGATCGCCGCGGGCGCCGGATTCGACTGGCTGCTGCTCGATGCCGAGCATGCACCCAACGATGTGCGTACGCTGCTCATCGCGCTGCAGACCGTGGCCGCTTATCCGGTGCGCCCGCTGGTGCGCGTACCGTCCGCCGACCCAATCATGATCAAACGGGTGCTCGACATCGGCGCTCAGTCGCTGCTGGTACCCATGGTGGAGACGGCCGACCAGGCGCGGCAGCTCGTCGCGGCCATGCGCTATCCGCCCGAGGGTTTCCGCGGTGTCGGTACCGGCCTGGCACGGGCCGCGCGCTGGAATCGCGTCACAGATTATTTCAAGCGTGCAAACGCCGAGATGTGCCTGATCGTACAGATCGAGACGCAGGCAGGGCTCGATAGTATCGAAGCCATCGCCGCGGTCGATGGCGTGGATGCGCTGTTCGTAGGGCCGGCGGACCTCGCCGCGGCCCTCGGCCATCTGGGCCAGCGTACACACCCGGCCGTGCGCGAGGCGGTAAGGGCGGCGTTTCAGCGCATTCGCGCGACGGGCAAGGCCTGTGGATCGATTTCATCCGACGAAGCCGTAGCGCGTAACTACCTGGATCAGGGCTGCCAATTCGTCGCACTCGGCGTCGATACGACGCTGCTCGCCGCCGCGCAGCGCAGTCTCGTGCAGCGATTCAAACCGGATGCCGGCGGCTGATTGAAGCCGCGGGACCTTTGGGCCGGGCCGGCCTCACGCCCGGCCCTTGCCTCTCGGCCGAAGTCGGCGCGCTATTTCAGATTGAGCTGCTGGCCCGTGAAGGAGCCCAGCACCGTGCGGATCTTGCCGCGGTCGACGCCGCCCTGATTCGATGCCTCGACCGAGCCCTCGACCTCCTTGGCAATGGCGTCGCCCTTCGCCGTCGCGCCGTCGAGGGCCGCCCAGTTCTTGAAGGTCACGATCAAATAGATGTCCGGGTCATGCTCGGTACGCGGCTCGACCGTAACCACGTTGTAGCTGATGATGTAGCCGGCCTTCTTGGCCGCTTCCTGCTCGGCCTTCCAGGTCGTATCCAGGTATTTCATGTACTCATCGAACTTGCCATATTCGGTGCGGATCGAGGCGACGTTCACGACCGGGCCCTCAGTGAATGCGTGGTCATCGGCCAGTGCCGTGACGCTGGAGAGGGTGAGGCCGACGAGACCCGCACAAAGGACAGGATGTTTGATCGACATTGGATTCTCCCTAACAGTGCTTTTCATTATCGGCGCGAGGGCCTTCCCTGACGAAGCGGGCGCAGCCTCTTCACACGCGTGCGCCGAATGCTAGGGCTGGCATCCGATGGAGTCAAATGAGCCACTGATCGCGCCGCCGAGCGCGGCCCTCAGGTCTTGAGCCTGAACACGCCTTCAGCGTTGGTCTGCATGAGCATCTTCTTGTGCGCGGGCGAAAGATCGAACGCATCGTAGGCTGCGACCTCATCGGCGGACTGCTGATACGGATAATCCATGGCATAGATCACACGCTCGGGACCGAGCACCTGCATGCAGTACCTGATCGAGGGCTCCCAGCCCTGGCCGCTGGTCGTGATCCAGATATTGTGCGTGAAATAGTACGAGATCTTGTGGCGCAGCTTGACCGCCGGCGCCCCGCCGCGTAGTCCCTCCCTGCCATCAGCATTGCTCTGCATCCAGTCGAAGCGGTAGAGCAGCAGCGGCATAGCCTCACCCATGTGGCCAATCACGAGCCGCAGTTTCGGGAAGCGATCGAACGCTCCCGACATGATCAGCCCCATGGTGTGCATCCACACCTCGTGGCTGAAACCCGCCAGTGCGCCGCCAAAGCCGCGGTATTCGTAGGGTTGAGCCCAGGAAGTCGGCGGAATCGTAGGATGAATGTAGAGTGCGGCATCGTGCGCTTCGAGCGCCTCGAGTATGGGCCAATACGGCAGCTCGTCGAGATAGTGGCCGCGGAAGTGCGAATTGATGACCGCGCCGTTGAGGCCGAGCACCTTCATGCCGCGCTCAATCTCGCGGATGGCGCCCGGTACATCCTGGGGCGCGAACACGGTCAGGCCGGCGAAGCGGGCCGGGTGACGCCGGCAGACCTCGGCCAGCCGGTCATTGGCCAGCCGCGCCAGCGCGCTGCCTTCCGCCGGCTCGAGCACCTGCACGCCGGGGGAGGTCAGCAGCAGGAGCTGCTTGTCTATCCCGAGCTCATCCATGCGCGACAGGCGCGCGGCGCCGATCTCCATGAGCTGTTCCTGCAACCCGGTCAACTTCGAGAACATGCCCGCCATGCGCAGCGACGTGTCGTCCGGCGCATTGGGACTTTCGAGCAGCCGCACCTGGGCCGCGAGAATCTCGGGAATGTTCCAGGCCTCCTCGGTGGCGATGCGCCTGTACGGCGCCTGCCGGTCGATGGCGCGATGGGGCGGCGTCAGGCCGAGCTCCTCGTCGCCGCTGAGTGCTGCCGCCGCGTTCCACATGTGTCGCGTTTCCTCTTTGACTGCCGCGTTCGGGCCGCGCCTAGGCGGCAAGCGGCGCGATGTGGAAGATGCGCTCGGCGTTCAGGTGATAGAGCTTGGCGCGCTCGCTGTCGCTGACCGGTGCCGAGTCCATGAATTCCACCGCCGGCCTCGTGGGCTGGTAGGGATAGTCGATGGCCCACATTATGTTATCTATGCCCACCCTGCGTATGGAATACTCGAGGGCCAGAGGGTCCTCCACGCCGCTGGTGGTGAGCACGAAATTGCGCCGGAAGTACTCCTCCATCGTAAGCTGAGTCTTCGGCGCGTGGTCGATCAATTGTGCGCGGCTATTCATGAAGGTGATGCGCCAGATCCAGAACGGGATGGCCTCGCCCATGTGACCGATGCAGATCTTGAGCTTGGGGAAGTGATCAAACACACCCGCGGCCATCATGCGCACCACGTGCGTCCCTACCTCGACGCCGTAACCCCACATCGCCGAGTCCATGCCGTAGTCCTGCAGCGGCCCCTTGAGCGTATCGGATGCAGCGCGCGGATGAATGTAGATGCAGGCATCGAGCGCCTCGGCCGCCTCCAGCACCGGCCAGTACTTGGGGTCGTCGAGATATTCCCCGTGGGTGTGCGAATTCAGGATGAAGCCATTGAGCTTGAGCGTGCGGATGGCGCGTTCCATCTCCCTGACGGCGCGCTTTGGAGCGTGCGGAGCAAAGGCTGCGAGCCCCGCGAAACGCAGGGGATGCCGGCGGCATATGTCGGCCAGGCGATCATTGACCAGCGCTGCAAGCTCGGTTGCGGTATCGGCATCGAACATCTGCACACCCGGCGCGGTCAGCGACAGCAGATGCATGTCCACGCCCAGCTCATCCATCTCTTTCAGCCGCCGGTCCTCGATGTCGAGCAGGCCCTCGAGAAAATTCATAGTGCCGTAGCCCGAACCGGCGTCGCGCGCGTCGTAAATTCCCTTGACCAGCAGTTTGTCCAGACTGCTGCTCGGACCGCGCGCCACTTGCTTGAGCTCCCGGGCCACCTCCGGAATGGAGAACGCCTCTTCGGTCGCGATCTTACGCAGCCTGGCCAAGATCAGTAACCAATGGAAATCGACTTGATTTCGGTGAAGCTCAATGCGCCCTCGCGGCCGCCCTCGCGGCCGAGGCCCGACTGTCTGAAGCCACCGAACGGCAGGCGGCCATCGCCGCCACCGCCATTGATCGTGATCAGGCCGGCCTGGAGCTTGCGTGCGAGCTGGTGTGCCGAACGCAGGTCGCGGGTCCACAGCTTGGCTGCAAGCCCATACTGCGTATCGTTCGCCAGCGCAGCTATGTGGTCGAGATCTCCGGCGTCGGCGAAGGCGTGTACGCCGAGCACGGGACCGAAGACCTCGTCGCGCATCAGGCTCGTATCGGGACGCGCGCGCAGCAACAGCGTGGGTTCGACGTAATAGCCATCCCGCGCGATGCGCTTGCCACCGGTCACGAGCTGCGCACCGTCCGAGGTGCCGGCGGCAATGTATCCGAGCACGCGATCGAGCTGCTTCTCGGAAATGATCGGCCCCATCTGCGTGCCCGGCGCCGTGCCCGGGCCGATCTTGACGGCGCTCAGGCGCGCCGCGATACGCTCCGCCATCTCGTCATGGACGCTCTGGTGAACCAGAAGCCGCGTGCCCGCGGCACAGAACTGGCCGGTCTTGAAGCAGATTTCGTCGCCGATGGCATTCGCCGCGCGCTCGAGATCGGCATCGGGCATCACGATGATGGGCGATTTGCCGCCCAGCTCGAGCGTCACGCGCTTCATGTTCACGGCCGAGGCGGCCAGGATCGACTTGCCGACACGGGTGGAACCCGTAAACGAGATTTTGTTCACGTCCGGATGGTCGGCGAGCGCCTGGCCGGCGAGCGGACCCAGCCCGGTGACGATGTTGACCACGCCGTCGGGAAAGCCCAGCTCGCAGATCAGCTCGCCCAGACGCAGCGCCGTCAACGGCGCCAGCTCGGCCGGCTTGAGCACCACGGTGCAGCCAACCGCCAGCGCCGGTCCAATCTTGTTCACGGCCATCAGGAACGGCGCGTTCCAGGGCGT
>DATDHV010000045.1:0-9664 GCA_036521395.1 Steroidobacteraceae bacterium
GCCCTGCAGCAGCCGCAGCCCCACCAGCACGATGGGTGCGGCGATGCCGACGGATGCGAAGGAGGGCAGCACGCCGATCAGGAAGGTGCCCATGCCCATGCAGGTGATCGTGATGATGAAGGTGTACTTGCGACCGACCAGATCGCCGATGTGCCCGAAGACCAGGGCCCCGAACGGCCGCACCGCGAAGCCGGCCGCGAAGGCCAGCAGCGTGAAGATGAAGGCGGCCCCAGGCTCGACCCCCGAGAAGAACTGCTTCGCCAGGATGGTGGCGAGCGTGCCGTAGATGTAGAAGTCGTACCACTCGAAGACTGTCCCGACCGATGAGGCCAGGATCACTTTGCGTTCTTCGCCCGTCATCTTCCGGGCCGGAGCTGCAGACTCCGTTATCGTCGTTGCCATGTTGATTGCCCCTTCGTTGGTCTAGTCTTTATATGAGCAGACAGTTCGCCGTGCGAGTCGGTACCGCACCGCGCTCCCCCGAGGCGGCCGTAGCGCGGGAGTATAGCGGAGCTTTGGCGTCCCGCGCTCTTAAGGAGCGCGCGCCCCACGGCGCAGGATGCTGGCATCGACCTGGCGGACATCGGTACAGCCGGTCAGCGCCAGGGTCACCGCGAGCTCCTGGCGCAGCAAATTCAATGCCAGCGTCACGCCGCGGCCGCCCATGGCGGCCAGGGCATACAGAAAGCTCTTGCCGATCAGGCAGGCGCTCGCGCCCAGGGCGAGCGCGCGCAGCATGTCCTGTCCGGATTGCACGCCGCCGTCGAACCAGACCTCGCAGCGCCCACCGACGGCTTCGACGATCTCGGGCAATACGGAAATCGAGGAGGGCGCGCCATCGAGCTGTCGTCCCCCATGGTTCGAGACCACCAGGGCATCGATGTTCAGTGCCGCGGCGATGCGCGCATCTTCGGCATCGAGAACGCCCTTGATGATCAACTTGCCGGGCCAGAGGCTTCGGATCCAGTCCACTTCCTGCCACGTGACCGCAGGGTTGAACTGGGAGCCGATCCACTCGGACAGCGCCGACAGGCCCGCCGTGGCACCCAGGCGGCCGGTGAGATTGCCGAAAGTGCGCCGCTTGCCCAGCAGCACGCGCACCGCCCAGGCGGGCTTGGTGGCGATATCGAGCGCATTGCGCAGCGTCAGGCGCGGCGGAATGCGCAGACCGTTCTTGGCATCGCGCCGGCGCAGGCCCTGCACCTGCAGATCGACGGTCAGCATCAGTGCCGAGCATCGCGCGGCGGCCGCGCGCGCGATGAGCTCCTGGTTGAAGCCACGGTCGCGCATGAGATAGACCTGGAACCAGAACGGCCGCTGCACGGCTTGGTGCACGTCCTCGATCGAGCAGATCGACATGGTGCTCAGGCAGAATGGGATACCGAAATCCAGCGCAGCGCGCGCGCCATGAATTTCGCCGTCACCGTAGAAGAGGCCGGTGAGCCCGGTGGGGGCGATGGCGAGCGGCATGGTCGCCGGCTGGCCGAGCATGGTGCTGGCCACAGACAGCGCCGAGAGATCGCGCATGACGCGCTGCCTGAATTCGATCCGCTGCAGATCGCTGCGGTTGCGGGCGATGGTCAGTTCATCGTACGAGCCTCGATCGGCGTACTCGAAGATGGCGCGGGGCACGCGCCGGCGCGCGAGCGCACGCAGATCCGCGACGCTGTTGATCACCGGCATCGGCTAGCCCTCCTCGAGCATCATATCGGCGCCCTTCTGGGCGATCATCGCGGTCGGCGTGTTGGTATTGCCGGAGGTGATGGTCGGCATGATGGAGGCATCGATGACCCGTAGCCGCTCGATGCCCCGAACCCGCAGGCGCGCATCGACCACCGCTTCCGGATCAGACGCCGCACCCATCTTCGCCGTACCGACCGGATGGAATATGGTCGTGCCGATATGGCCCGCGGCCTCGACCAGCGCGGCCGTGTCGTCGCCGACCGCGGGGCCGGGCAGATATTCCACCGGGCGGAAGCGGCGCAGAGCCGGCTGGGCCATCAGGCGCCGCGTGGCGCGAATCGCATCCGCTGCCACGGCGCGATCCTCCGGCGTCGACAGGTAGTTCGGTGCAATCAAGGGGTGGCTCGACGGATCGGACGAGGCGGGGCGCACCGTGCCGCGGGCGGAGGGGCGCAGATTGCAGGCGCTGACGGTGATCGCTGGAAAGGCGTGCAGCGGGTCGCCGAACTTGTCGAGCGAGAGCGGCTGCACATGAAACTCGATATTCGCCCTGGCCTGCCCAGGGTCGGAGCGCATGAAAATGCCGAGTTGCGAGGGCGCCATGGTCAGAGGTCCACGGCGCCGCAGCGCGTAATCGAGGCCCATCCACGCGCGCCGCAGCGGCGATTGATAGATTTCGTTCAGGGTCCTCGCGCCGCTGACCTTGTAGATGGCGCGCTGCTGCAGATGGTCCTGCAGGTTCGAGCCCACCCCGGGACGGTGCAACACGGTCGCGATGCCGAGCGGCGCGAGCCATTCGTGCCGGCCGATTCCCGACAGGCTCAGCAGCTGCGGGGAGCCGATGGCCCCGGCCGCGAGGATAACCTCGCCGCGACTGCGGGCCTCGAATGTCTCGCCATCGCGCCGGAAGCGCACGCCGCAGGCGCGAGCGCCCTCGATGATCAGACGCTCGGCCTGGGCGTGGATTTCGAGCCGCAGAGTGCCGCGCGCGAGCGCGGGCAGCAGGAAACCGCGCGCTGCGGACCAGCGCCGCCCGCGTCGCTGATTGACGTGGAAATAGCCCACGCCCTCGTTGTCGCCGCAGTTGAAATCATCGATGGCCGGCACGCCGGTCTCGACCGCGGCCGCGCGCACGGCATCGAGCACCGGCCAGTGCAGGCGGGGTGCCTCGACCCGCCAGCCGCCACCGGTGCCGTGGTGCTCGCTCGCTCCGAGGAAGTGATCCTCCAAGCGCCTGAAGCTCGGCAGCACGTCGTTCCAGCCCCAGCCCTCGAGCCCGAGCGCACGCCAACCGTCGTAGTCGGCCGCGTGGCCGCGCATGCAGATCATGGCGTTGATGGCCGAGGAACCGCCGATGACCTTGCCGCGCGGATAGGCCAGCGAACGGCCATGAAGACCCGGCTCGCTCTGGGTGCGGTACATCCAGTCGCAACGCGGATTGCCGATGGCAAAGAGGTAACCGACGGGAATGTGGAACCAGATCCAGTCATCTCGTCCGCCCGCTTCGAGCAACAGCACACGCCGGCCCGCTGCGGCCGAAAGGCGATTGGCGAGGAGACATCCGGCGGTGCCCGCGCCGACGATGATGTAGTCGTAGTCGCCCTCCAATCGCTTCGCCATCAGCGCCTCCCGCGCTCCGATACCTGGCCGGAGGCGGCCGCCGCTTACTTGCGCTTGCGGTTCAGAGCAGTGGCTGCGCGCGTGCCGGCGGCGAATTCGGCGAGGAACGGGCCTTCGCGCTGCGAGTTGCTGCGACTGGCCTTGCTGACACGGATGCGCGCGCGGTCGATGTGGGTCTGGGCGGCAAGCCGCGCCGCGGCGGTGTCCTTGCGACGAATCGAGTCCACGATATCCAGATGCTCATTGGCCATGTCGCCGGCATATTCCTCGCGCATGGCATTGCTGCGCGCGATCGAGAACGCGTTGAGCAGGAAGCGATTGAGGTAATCGAGCACCATGATGTAGTACGGATTGTGCGAGGCCTCGGCGATGGCGCGGTGAAAGGCGATGTCCGCCTTGATGTTCTCTTCCGGCGACTGCGTGGTCGCTCCGACCCGCTTGACCTTTTTCTCGATGTTGGCGAGCTCGGCACGGGTACGCCGCGCTGAGGCGAGGGCCGCGGCCTCGGCCTCGATGCCCTTGCGCAATTCGTAGATCAGCAGCACCGATTCGAGCCGGCCGCCTATCCCGGGATCGAACTGCAGCGAATCCATGGTCCACTCGCAGACGAACGCGCCGCTGCCCTGGCGTGTCCTGACCAGGCCCTCGTTTCGCAAGCGCGCGATCGCCTCGCGGATCACCGGACGGCTGACGCCGAACTGGCCGGCCATGATCTGCTCCGAGGGCAGCTTGGTGTCCACCGCGAACTCTCCGGCGCGAATGCGCTCGCGCAACAGCCGCGCGACCTCTTCGGCGCGATTGAGCGTGGGCAACGGCGCTTCGGCGACCCTGATGACTGGAGCGGCCATGTCGGTCATCTTACTGCATACCGTCTGCCGGTATGATGGGCAGCAGCAGATGAGCGGCGTGGCCCCTGCCGGCGTGCAGCGTCACGTTGCCGCCGAACACTGCAGGCGGCCGGTCGCCGGGATCGTTGTGCGTCATGCCGCCGGTGCCGCGCGTGGCGTAGCAGAAGGTCTTGCCGAACTCATCGAGCTCGCCCTGGTATTCATAATCCCTGCCGCGGACCGTGAGCGCCAGGCGCCAACCGGCCGGCACGACGATGCAGCTCGGCAGGATCTCGACCTCGCACCGGTAGATCTTGCCGGGCGTGAGCGGCTCGACGCGGTCATGGGGATGGTAGGGGCGGTACGGCGTGCTGCGTTTCCGATCCAGGCGGCGATGCGAGGCGCGCAGCCAGCCGTTGGCGATCGGGGTGTTCGGATCGGTCGAGCCCATGAAGGTGACTTCCTCGCCTTCGGCGTCGAACACCCGCACGATCAGGAACAAATCGGCGTCCGCGGTGGAGGAGGCCACGAACAATCTGGCGGCCATGGGGCCGGTGATCTCGGTGGCACGCTCGAACGGCGGCGCCCGGAAGGTCACACCCTCGCCGAGCGCGCTGTATTCGATGGCGCAGGAGTTTGAGACCGGCTTGAGGCTCAGCGCCTGGTTGACCGGATCGAGATAGAACCTGGTCCAGCGCGTGCGCGCCAGGGGCCATTCGTTCTCGTGCCTCTCGACGAAGGTGGGGCCGGGATGGCGCACGTTGAGCAGCACCGGCGGCCTGTCGCGCCAGCCGTTGTCGATGCCGCGCAGGTAGTAGTCGAAGAATCGCCGTTGCAGGTCCAGCCCGTAGCGCGCGGAGAACAGGCTCCAGTGCGAATCGCCATGGACCTCGAGCCATTTCTCCCGCGACGCAGCTTCCAGGAAGCCGTTGAAATTGCCGCGCGGATGAATCCCCTGGCCGCCCCAGTTGGCGCACGACAGCAGCGGCACGGTGACCTTGGACAGATCCGGAGTGCGCGCCCGGTACCAGGCATCACGCAGGGGTCGCCTGGCGGCCTCGAGCCAGGTATCCCGACGGTTGCGGGCCAGCTCCTCTTCCGGGAGTGTCACGGCGCCGGCCACCGATACGCCCGTGTTCGCGTTCGTGCTGGCGCGATCGCCGAGGCCGTATTGAACCGTGGTTGCCTGGATGACGGCCCAGCGTTTGGCGAATTCCGACAGTATGCCGCCGTGGCGCAGATAGTCGCGATAGAAGTCGTTGAAGCCTTCCCAGGGAATGATGGCGGCCAGATGCGCCGGCTGCCGTTCGGCAACCCGCCACTGCATGACGGCGTAGTACGAGATGCCGAGCATGCCCACCTTGCCGTTGCTCCAGGGTTGCACGCCGGCCCATTCGATCCAGGCCACGGCGTCGTCGGTCTCGAGCGGCTGGAACGGGTCGAGCACGCCCTCGGACCAGCCGGCGCCGCGCGAATCTACGCGCACGAGCGCGTAGCCGTGAGGAACCCAGCGCTCCGGATCCGCCACCTCCCAGCTTTGATATTTGTTGCTCGAGCCGTCCTCGATCTCGGGGTGCTCGGCGACCATCTTGTGCCATTGCGCCGCATAACCTTCCTGGTAGGCCAGCCCTTTCGCGTAGCATCCATAGGACAGGATCACCGGATAGCGGCCGTGGCCGATGGGTCGATAGACGTCGGCGCGCAGCAGCGCGCCATCCGCCATTCGCAGCGCCACGTTCCAATCGATGTGCATGCCGTCGCGTTCCTCGGTATGGGTGTGCGCATCAGGAAGTGCTGCCATCTGATTTTGTCTCACTGTTGCCCGGGGCTGGCGCGGCCCGCTGCGTATTGATCGGAGACCTGGGAGATGTACCACTCCCGGTAGTCGCCGAATCTGACGGGCTCGAACAGCGGCGGATGGGCGCTGCCGGTGCACGATTCCAGCGGTGCGACCAGGGTGCTGAAATTGGGTTGAAAGAAAATCGGAATGGAGTAACGGTGCTCGGGCCCGCGATTGGGCAGCACGCGATGGGGAGTCGCGAGCAGTAGGCCGTTGGAGAATCGCGCCAGCATGTCGCCGCCGTTGACCAGCACGTGCCCGGGTTTGACGGGCACGCCGATCCAGTCACCGTTGAGTGTCTGTACCTCGAGGCCGGCGACCCGGGATTGGGGCAGCAGCGTCAGGAAGCCCAGGTCGGTGTGTGCGCCGAGGCCGAACTGCTGGTCCTCGGAAGGCACCGGCGGATAGTGCCCGGCGCGGCAGTTGACGATCGGATCATCGAATTTGTCGTCAAAATAGTCCGCGGGTGCATCCAGTGCCCGGGCATACAGCGGCAGCAGCCGGTACGCCAATCGGATCGACTCGGTCATGTATTGCCTGATCACGGGCTCGAGTCCGGGCAATTCCCGCGGCCATTTGTTCGGCCCCAGGAGCTTGCGGCCGCACATGATGTGCGGATTGTCCGGCGGGAAATCCCGCATGAAGGTGATCGTGGCGGTCAGGTCGGGCTTGGTGTTGGTGCCGACGTAGCTGTTGCGCAGCAGCGAGCCGGCGAGCGGTATGTAGCCGCTGAATCCGTCCCCCGCGGCCAGGGTAAGCTTGCTCGCGAGCGGCAGGGCATGAAATTGCGCCACGGCGGCGAAGGTGCGCTCGAGCAGCTCGTCCGGCAGACCGTGGTTGCGCAGAAAGTAGAAGCCGATGTTCTGCTGCGCCTGTCGCAGCTCGGCCGTCATGCGCTGCTGCGCACCCGGCTCGCCGGCGAGATACGGTCCGATGTCGAGCACCGGGATGGTGTTGCTCGAGACTCGCTTCCAGCTCTGTCGTGCCTGCAGATAGACCTCGCGCCGGTCCTCCATGGAGATCTTCAGTCAACGGCCGGCGCGTGGAACATTTGTCTGTTATCTTACAAGTGACGGGCTTTGTCAACGCTCGAAGGAGCAGCAATGATGGCAAGACTGCAGGGCAGAGTGGCGGTGCTGACCGGAACCGGCCGCGGCATCGCGCGCGCAGTCGCGCTGCGCTTCGCGGCCGAGGGCGCGCTGGTGGTCGGTTGCGATCTCGACGCGCAGGCCGCGCAGGAGACGCTCGATCTGGTGCGCGATCGCGGCGGCACCATGGAGTCACTGCACCCGCTCGATCTGCTCGACGAAAAGAGCGTACAGCGGCTCATGGCGTTCACGGTCGAGCGTTTCGGCGGCATCGACATCCTCTACAACAGCGCGCGCGGACATCGCCCGGGCAGCGTCGAGAGTACCTCGCTCGAGGATTGGCGCTGGACCCTCGATCACACGCTCGGCATCCAGTTCCTGGTCACCAAATGCGCGATTCCGCATTTCAAGGCGCGCGCCAGGGGCTCGATCATCTTCGTCGCCTCCATTTCCGGTCTGCCGCTCGGCACCGGCTTTCCCGGCAACGTCAACTGCCTGCTGCCCTACGCGGTGGCCAAGGCCGGCGTGATCCGGCTTGCCGTGGCACTCGCTCACGAGCTGGCGCCCGCTGGAATCCGCGTCAATGCCATCTCCCCCGGCAACATCCTGTCGGGCGAGCGCTCGCCGTTCCATGGCGAGGAGGGGTTGGCGCTGCGTCGCGCGGCCGAGAATTCATGCCTCATGCAGCGCCTCGGGACCCCCGAGGAAATCGCGGCTGCGGCGGTCTTTCTCGCTTCCGACGAGGCATCGTTCATGACCGGCCACAACCTGGTGGTCGATGGCGGCTTCGCCGCCTCCGGCGGCCTCGGTCGCGGCACACCCGAGGCCGAAGCGGCCATGGCCGGCAAGTTCGCCGAGAACATCGACGCCAGCGGTCAAAGCGGGCGCAGCCGCTGAGGGGCGGCGCGCTAGTCGCGGAATGGCCGGCGCGGCGCGCACGCCACGGTGCCGACGGTGAAGAGCGCGAGCACGATCATGAGCCAGGCTACCGGTACGTAGCTGCCGTAATAGGCCGCGAGCGCCGTGGCCACGAACGGCATCGGGCCGGAGAACAGCGCCTGCAGCGGCTCGCGCGCCAGGGCAATGCCGCTGTAGCGCAGCCGGGCCGGGAACAGCTCATGGAAAAATTTTGGCTGAACGGCATTGATGGCCCGCCCCAGCGAATACGCCACTGTCAGGCCGACGTAGATCGCGGCGGGGCGCCTGCTCTGGAACAGCCAGAACATGGGAAACGGCACGAGCACCGCGCACACCGCGCCGAACAGCATGATCGGCCGCCAGCCGACCCGATCCGACAGCGCGCCGAAGGCCACCGCGGACACGCCGGCGATCCCGCAGGCGATCATCGTTGCATCGAGCGCCACGGCGCGGCTCATGCCGAGCGTCAAGGTGACGTAGGACATGGACCAGACGACGTACAGATAGCCGCCGGTGATCGAAGCGCTGGCTCCCATGCCTATGAGGATCAGCTTCCAGTGTCGTGTGAGCAGTTCCTTCACGGGCGCCTGCGCCACCGCCGCGCCCGACTGCTTCAGCGCCAGGAACTCCGGCGTCTCCCCGATGCTCGAGCGCAGGTACTGACCGAGCGCCAGGCCGAGCAGCGCCAGTACGAAGGGGATGCGCCAGCCCCAGGCCAGGAACTGCTCCGGCGTGACCACGCTCTGCACCAGCGCGAACACGCCGCAGGCGCACAGGATGGCCAGATCGGCGGTCGCGGCCGGAAACGAGCCGAACAGACCCGCACGCGCCGGTGCGAACTCTGTCACCAGTGCCAGCGCGCCGCTGTACTGCGCACCGGTGCCGATGCCCTGCAGCACGCGGCAGAAGATCAGCAGCGCGGGAGCCCAGGCACCGATGGACTTGTACGTGGGCAGGAAGCCGATGGCGGCGCTCGAGAGTCCCATGAGCCACAGCGTGCCCACCAGTACCGGCTGGCGGCCGATGCGGTCGCCGAGGTTGGAGAGTACGAGGGCACCAATGGGCCGGACGGCGAAGCCGACCGCGAATGTCGAATACGAGGCGAGCAGGCCGGCGACGCCGTGCAGGTTCGGAAAGAACAGCTTGTCCCACAGCAGCGCGGCCGCCGTGCCGTAGATGAAGTAGTCGTACCACTCGAGCAGGGTGCCGGCCGTGGCGGCGCCCGCAGCGCGCCAGATATTCACGGGTCCGCTCGTCGTGCCGACGCGAATGATCTTCATGCGGGCAGCCTCGTCGGTCATTGCTGTCTCCAGGGTAGCCCACTGTTGCGGGCAAGCCACCTCAGCGCGCAGCGCACACGTTGACAAACTTCGCAAGTTGTAAGATAACAGACATATGGCAGCCGTGCGCGGCCATGAACCGGGCGCTGTAACGACCCGGCAGTTCGAATGTGAATCTGCAACCGGCGCCGCGAAATACCAGAGGTGATTCATGACGGATGCGAACAAGCCCAGTGATCAGGCGGCGCAGGCGCAGACGCCGGGAGTCAAGCGCGCGGGTCCTGGCGAGTATCACTTCGACATCGCGCACGTCAATTCGGTCATGGGCGGCCCGGAGTATTCGACCGCCTTCGGCGGCTGCGTCGAGGGTGAACGCATGATGGCGGCCTTGATGCGCATGCCGGCGGG
>DATDHV010000046.1:0-2846 GCA_036521395.1 Steroidobacteraceae bacterium
GGGCGCGACGCGCCAGGTGAGCGGCATCTGATCAACCGCGCCATGGCAGCTCGCGCAGCCAATGCCCTTGGCGATGTGAATGCTGTGATTGAAATAGACGAAATCCGGAAGCTTGTGCACACGCTGCCAGTGCAGTGCCACGCCGCTCTGAAAGGCCCTGACCAGCGGCGCCAGCGCCGGCTGATCGGTGAAGAGCTGCGAGTGACAGCTCATGCACGTCGACAGCGGCGGGATACCGGCGAATGCTGATTTCTCGACCGCGGCATGGCAGTAGCGGCAGTCGATACCGTCGTCACCCACGTGATGCTTGTGACTGAAGGCTACCGGCTGCTCCAGCGGGTCGTCGACCCCCGCCGGATAGGCCATGGCGGCCCGCCACAACACGATCGCGATGACGGCGATCAGCATCGCTGCGATCAGGCCAAGGCGGAATAGAAATCCGAAGTTCTTGCGGAATAACTGCGCCACGCCGTCACGAGCCTGCTGCGTGATGTCCGCGGCCGTGAAAAAGGCAGCGGATGTGGCGGCGAGACGGAGTGTCGGCGCCCCCGCCGGATCCCGCATGAAGTATGGTCATAACCCCAGCGTCAAATCAACTGCCGGCCGATCGACGGCGGCCGCTGTCGGCGATACTCTCGGCCGCTGACAGTCCATACCAGGGAGCCGTGCCATTCCATCCCGTATCGAAGACTATGCGTTGCTCGGTGACTGCGAGACGGCGGCCCTGGTGTCGCGCGGCGGCTCGATCGACTGGCTGTGCTGGCCACGTTTTGACGGCGGTGCGTGTTTCGCCGCGCTACTGGGCGGTCCGGAGCATGGGCGCTGGTTGCTCGCTCCGGCCAATAGCGCGGCGCGCAGCAGGCGCCGTTACCGCGCCGACACGCTCATTCTCGAAACCGATTTCGAGACGCCCGAGGGCGCAGTTTCGGTTATCGATTTCATGCCGATGTCCGACGGCGGCTCGAGCATCGTGCGTCTCGTGGTGGGCAGACGCGGGCAAATGGCCATGCGCACCGAACTCGTGCTGCGGTTCGATTTTGGCTTCCGTATGCCGTGGGTCACGCGCATGAAGGATGGCACGACCTGCGCCGTGGCGGGCCCGCACCGCGTGGCGATGCGTACGCCCGTAGCGCTGCGTGGCGAGGATTTCAGGACCGTCGGGGACTTCACCGTTGCCGCGGGCCAGACGGTGCCCTTCGTGCTCGCCTATTCTCCATCCCACCTGCCGTTGCCCGGCGCAATCGACGCGGCGGCGGCGCTGTCCGCGACCGAACGCTACTGGCGGCAGTGGGTGGCCGAGGGTTCGGACGCGGGGGAGTACTCGGAGATTGTCCGCCGATCGCTGATCACGCTGAAGGCGCTCACCTACTACCCCACCGGCGGTATCGTCGCAGCCCCGACCACCTCTCTTCCCGAACGGATCGGCGGCCAGCGCAACTGGGACTACCGCTTCTGCTGGCTGCGCGACGCGACCTTCACGCTGCAGGCCATGATGAACGCCGGCTACTACCAGGAGGCGCAGGCCTGGCGCTCGTGGTTGATCCGGGCCGTCGCCGGCGATCCCGCGCAGGTGCAGATCATGTATGGCCTCGGCGGTGAGCGGCGCCTGACCGAATGGGAGGTGCCGTGGCTACCCGGCTACGAGAATTCGCGGCCGGTGCGCATTGGCAATGCCGCCTCTGAGCAGCGCCAGCTCGACATGTACGGCGAGATCATGGATGCCCTGCACCATGGGCGGGTCGGGAAGCTGGCCGCGACCGAGGACGACTGGTCGCTGCAGCACAAACTGCTCGAGCATCTGGAAACCATCTGGGACCAGCCCGACTGCGGCATGTGGGAAGTGCGCGGGGACCCGCAGCACTTCACCTATTCCAAGGCCATGGCCTGGGTGGCCTTCGACCGGGCCATCAAGACTGTCGAGCAGTTCGGGCTGCAAGGCCCCCTCGATCACTGGAAGAGCCTGCGCGCCCGAATCCACGAGGAGATCTGCCGGCACGGCTTCAATCCAAAGATCGGTGCGTTCGTACAATCCTACGGCTCGAGCGAGCTCGATGCCAGCGTGCTGCTGCTGCCGCTGGTGGGGTTCCTGCCGCCGGCCGATGCGCGCGTACGCTCCACCATCGAGGCCATCGAGCGCCATCTCATGGCGGATGGATTCATTCGGCGCTACCGCACCAGCGCGGGCGGTGATGGATTACCTCCCGGCGAAGGGGCGTTCCTGGCGTGCAGTTTCTGGTTCGCCGACAACCTCGTTCTGCTCGGACGCCAAGCAGACGCCCGGGCCCTGTTCGAGCGCCTGCTCGGGCTGTGCAATGACGTGGGGCTGCTGGCCGAAGAATACGATCCGCTCGACAAGCGCCTGATTGGCAACTTTCCACAGGCGTTCTCGCACATCGCCATCGTCAATACGGCACACAATCTGACCCGAGCCGCCGGACCGGCGCGCCAGCGCGCGAGCTAGCGGCACCGCCGCTGTAGGCGGATTCCCCAGCTGCTTGCTGCGATCCGCCGCTCCCCAGCGAGCGCGGACCCGCGTATCTGACACCAATGCGCCAGACTACCGCCGCAGCCGTTGCGCTGCGCCAGCCGAAGTCGACGTGGATATGGGCCGGGGCGGCCGGAATCGCCGCGCTCTACATCGGCAGCACGCTGCCCACACCGCTCTATCCGCTCTACCGCCGCGAGTTCGGGTTCTCGGAGTTGATCGTGACCGCGATCTACGCGAGCTACGCCCTGGGGAACCTGGCGGTACTGTTCGCGCTCGGGCGACTGTCCGACCAGATCGGCCGCCGCCCAACCACACTGCTCGCCTTCGCCCTGCTGTTCGCCAGCGCGGTGTGTTTCGT
>DATDHV010000047.1:0-7414 GCA_036521395.1 Steroidobacteraceae bacterium
CGGTCAGCACCAGCAGCACCACGGCCACCGGGGTCTCGAACGCGACCCCGAAGGCCACGAACAGCGTCAGCGCGAACTGCAGGTAGTTGCTGATATCGGCCATGAGCTGCACGTTGTGCGGCGTGGTGGCGATGAAGAAGCGGAACACCAGCGGGAAGACGAAGAAATACGAGAACCCGACCCCGAGGTAGAACAGCACGATGGCGGACACCAGCAACGGCACTGCGAAGCGCTTCTCCCGGCGGTACAGACCGGGAGCGACGAAGGCCCAGATCTGGTAGATCACATAGGGCATGGCAATGAGCAGGCCGGCCACCAGCGCGAGCTTGAGTGGCGCGGTGAAGGTCGCGGTCACGGTGGTGGCGATGAGCTTCTGCCCCGGGGGCAGCTTGGCCACCAGCGGCGTGGACAGCCAGTCGAAGATCTGGTTGGAGTAGTAGGCGCACGGCAGGAAGGCGATCAGCACCGCGACCAGCGCCCGAAGCAGCCGCGCGCGCAGCTCCAGAAGGTGCGATATCAGCGTGCCTTCCGGCAGCGCGTCACTGTCCTCGCTCATGCGGTTCCGACGGCGGCGCAGCCGGTGGGTCTGGGGTGGCGAGCGGGCCGGGCGCAGGCTCGGCCGGTGCAGGTTCGGACGGCCGCGGCTGCGGCGCTCGCGGCTCCTGCGGCTGCAGATCGACGTTGCGCTTCAGCGTCTCCGCCTCCTGTTCGAGCTGCTCGCGGAACTGGCGCGCCATGGCGCGGGCACGCCCCACCCAGCGGCCGATGGTGGCGGCCAGCCGGGGCAGCTTTTCGGGCCCCAGCACGATGAGCGCGATGACGAAAACCACCAGTATTTCGGAGAAATCGATCCCGAACATTGATTGCCGCGGCTACCTCGCCGCCGCTAGGCGTGCGGCGCGGTCTTGCTGTCACCGGGAGGCGAGGGCGCCGACTGCGGCGACTGAGGCGGCGACTGCGGTGGCGACTGGGATGACGACTGGGGCGGCGCCTTGGCGGCCACTTCGGGGAATTCCGCATCCTTGGACGCCGGTCCCTGGATCTGCTTGGACTGCTCCTCGCCCTCGCCCTCGGTCATGGCCTTCTTGAATCCGCGAAACGCCGAGCCGAGATCCGAACCCAGCGAACGCAGCTTCTTCCCGCCGAAAACCAGCAGCACGATCACCAGGATGAGCAGCAGGTGCTTGGGGGCGAACAGATCCATGAGGCCCTCCGGCCAAAGCCCGATCATAGGGCATTTGGCGCCGCACAACTAACTGTCCAAGCACGGATTTTGTGGTCCAGCTCACTATTGCGGCGTCTCGAGCCAGAAGGTCACGGGACCGTCATTGACCAGTGCTACCTGCATGTGGGCCCCGAACCGGCCGGCGGCCACGCCGGCATGGCACTCGCGCGCGCGCGAGAGCAGATGGCTGAACAGTGCCTCGGCCTCGGTGGGGTCGGCCGCTGCCGTGAAGGAAGCGCGGTTGCCGCGCTCGGTATCGGCCGCCAGCGTGAATTGCGGCACCAGCATCAGGGCGCCCCCCCTCTGTCGCAGGCTCAGATTCATGCGCCCGCCCTCATCCGGAAACACGCGGTAGTCGAGCAGGCGCTGCAGCAGCCGCTCGGCGTGCGCTCGGTCATCGCCGCGCACCACGCCGATGAAGGCCAGCACGCCGGGCCCGATGGCGTCGATGATCTCGCCCTGGACCTGGACGCTGGCCGACGCGACGCGTTGGATCAATGCGATCATGGAGTGGTAAAAGCGGGATCCAGCCCGTACACTTTCGGCGCATTTTGTACCCTGTTCCGCGCCGCACTAATCATCTATAACCTGCCGGAGTCGGTATGTCGCTGTCGAGCCGTCTGATTCTCGATGTCCTGCTCGTGACCGTTGCCCTGGGCGCCAGCGTACAGGCGCATGGCGCCGGAGATCCTGCCCGCGGCAAGGAGCTTGCGTACACCTGCCTCGGCTGTCACGGCATCGAGGGTTACGACAACGTCTATCCCACCTACAGCGTGCCGCGTCTGTTCGGCCAGCATCCCAATTACGTGATCGCGGCGCTGCACGAGTACAAGAGCGGCCAGCGCTCACACGGCACCATGCATCAGCAGGCCGCGTCGCTGTCGGATCAGGACATCGAGGACATCGCCAGCTACTTCGGCAGCCTGACGCTCAAGCCCACCGCTGCCCCGGTCGGGGAAGCGCCGCCGAAGGCCACGCTCTGTGCGTCCTGCCACGGCAAGAACGGCGTGGGCATCACCGGAGATTATCCCAACCTGGCCGGGCAGCACGCCGACTACCTCGCGCGCGCGCTCCAGGAGTACGCCCACGGCGATCGCAAGAACCCCATCATGCCGAACTTCGTGGTCGGCCTGACGCCGAGCGATATGGAGCAGATCGCCGAGTACTACTCGCGGCAGGCCCCGCCGCTGGAAACCGTGCCCCGTCGGCAGACCTTCCTGTCATCGAAGTAGCGGCGCCAGGAAATTCGCGACGGCGCTGAAATACGCGTCGCGATCGGATTGGCGCAGGAACTCCCCCGCCTCGTTCGTCGCCCCGAGATACTGCACCGCGCTACCGCCGGCACGCAGCCGCGCGGCCAGCTGCTCGGTCTCATAGGCCGGTACGTCCGGATCGCTGCGGCCATGGACCAGCAGCACGGGCCGGCGGATGGCCATGAAGGAAGTCGCCGAGCCGAGGTGCGGCGGGAACGCGGCGATGGCGCCCCGCAGCCTGTCCCCGTACTGTGCCAGGCAGGCGAGCGCGAGGTAGCTGCCGTAGCCCTCGCCCATGATCATGACGCGATCGTGGTCGAGTTCGTGCTGCAGCCCGATCCAGACCAGCAGCGAGCCGACATCGCGCGCGGCATCATCGCGCCGCTCCCCCTGCGCCAGGGTACCGAAGGCGCGGCCGAAGCCCGAGGCGCCGCGCACCTCGGGGGCCACCACCACGAAGCCCAGGCCGTTGACCAGGTATTGCACCAGCGGCAGGTAACCGGGCCGGAACTGATCGCCTCCGCCGCTGCGCAGCAGGATCAGCACCGGGCGCGGTCCGGTGGGCGCCGGATCGCCGTGTGCCGCCTTGGCCGCAGTCGGTGGCGCCGCGCCGGGACGATAGGCATAGGCGCTCAGCATGCGCGGCTCGCCGTTCACCTTGTCCCAGGTCGGAAAGTGCAGCAGCGCAGGCGCGCTGAAGGCCCGTGGGTCGAGTGGGCCGGACTCGCTCGCCGTCCAGCGCGTGAGGGTCTGCGTCTCCGGTTCGAGCACGTAGACGTCGCGCGGCGCGTTCGCGGATTCGAATGTCAGCGCCAGGCGCTTGCCGGCGGAATCGAATTTGAGGCTCGTGATCACGCCGGGCGGCAGCGCGACGGGGTTGAGATCGAGCTTGCGTAGCTGGTCGATGATCATGAGGCGGCTCGTGCCCTCATCGTTGATGCTGTACGCCAGATAATGGCCGTCCGCGCTCTCGTCGAAGAGTTCGACGTCGTGGCCGCCGGCGCTCGAGAGCTCGTGCGACTCGCCGGTCACGGGATCGAGGTAGCGCAGCTCGCGGAACCCGTCCGCCTGCGCGCCGGCCGCATCCCCCGCGGTCAGCAGCAGCAGCCCCCGGCCGTCGGGCGCGAAGCGCGCCGTGGCTGCTTGCAGCGGCTGCGGCGCCGGGGGTGGTCCCCTGCCCTCGTGCTTGCGCGGCAGCACCAGCGGGGTGAGCTCGCCGCCATCGGCACCGACCACGAACAGCTCGGGCTCGGCCACCCCGTCCGCGGCATCCGTCGCGGCGGCCACGCTCTCGCGCCCGAGCAGCAGGCGCTGATCATCGAGCGACCAGTCGAAGGCGCGCCAGCGGTACCCGGCTCCGGCGGCCACCGTGCGCGGACCTGAGCCCGGCGCCGTGGTGTCGAGCACTTCGACCTCGCGGTCGGGGGCCGCTGCGCGGTTGCTGCTGAAGGCCAGGCGTGTCCCATGGTGGGCCCACAGCGCGGCGCCGTCCCGGAACGTGCCGTCGGTGAGCGGCATCGGCGGTTGGCCGGGACGCTGCAGCAGCAGCGCCGTGCCCCGGCCGGCGCACGGGGTCAGCAGTACGAAGCTGTCGCTGTGCTCGGGCTCGGCCGCGGCAGCGATCACGCCCGAGGGCTCGTAGCTGCGCTGCTCGCGCATGCTCAAGGGGGCACGCACGAGATGCACCTGGGCGCTCTCGCCGAAGCGCGTGATCACCAGCATACTGCCGTCGGCGAGCCAGTCGACGAAGCGCGCCGATCGCGAATGCAGGTAGGGCGACAGGCCGCGCTCGACCGCGCCATCGGGACTGGGCAGTCCCGAGGTGATCAGCGCTGCGCTCGCGGACTGCTGCGCCTGGGCCGCAGCCAACAGGAACAGCGGCAGGCCGGAGAGCAGTCTCGTGAATGGCAGCATGTGACGCGTATCGTGCCTCAAGCACGGGGAGCAATGAAAGATGGTCAGCGAATCAGGTCCCGAACACTTCCCTGCGTATCGCATCCATCAGCGCGAGGGCAGGATCGAAGCGCGCTGGGAAACGCTCTCGATCAACGAGCTCAGCGCCGGCGAGGTAGTGATCCGCGTTTCCCACTCCGGCATCAACTACAAGGATGCGCTCGCGGCCACCGGCGCGGGCCGGATCCTGCGACGCTACCCGCTGGTCGGCGGCATCGATCTCGCGGGTCGCGTCGAGTCCTCGAGCGATGCGAGCCTGCGCCCCGGCGATGCGGTGCTGGTGACAGGCTGCGGCCTGTCCGAGACGCGCGATGGCGGTTACGCACTGTACGCGCGGGTGCCCGCCGAGGCGGTCGTGGCCATGCCCGCGGGCCTGGACGCGGCAGCTGCCATGGCGCTAGGCACGGCCGGTTTTGCGGCCGCCCGCGCCATCATGCGGATGGAAATCAACGGCCAGCACCCCGGGCTTGGACCCATTGCGGTGACCGGCGCCACCGGCGGGGTCGGCTCGATCGCCATCGATGCGCTCGCGGCCAAGGGTTACGAGGTGGTTGCGATCACCGGCAAGCGCGAGGCCGAGGGCTATCTGCGCGCCCTCGGCGCGGCCCGCATTCTCTACCGCGACGAGCTGAGCTTCGCGGCGCAGCCGCTCGAATCGGCGCGCTGGGGCGGGGCCATCGACAACGCCGGCGGGGAGCTGCTGTCCTGGCTGCTGCGAACCACGCACGAGCTGGGAAGCGTCGCGAGCGTGGGGCTCGCCGCCTCGCCCGAGCTGCACACCACCGTGATGCCCTTCATTCTGCGCGGCGTGAGCCTGCTCGGCGTGAACTCCTCGAGCAGCCCGCGCCCGACGCGTCTGGCGGTGTGGCAGCGGCTGTCCACGGATCTCAAGCCGCCGCACCTGGATCGGATCGTGACGCACACCATCGATCGGGCCCAGCTGGCGGCGGCGTTCGACGACTATCTCAAGGGCCGCGTCACCGGCCGCACCGTGGTGCGCATGGAATGAGCGATGAGCCGCAGCGTCTGATCGACGACGCGCGGGCCTTGGGCGTAGTGCTCGACGGGCCACAGGCGGGGAAGCTGCTGCGGCTGCTCGATGAGCTCTCGAGCTGGAATCGCCGCTACAACCTGACCGCGATCACCGCGCGTGAGGCCATGGTCAGCGCTCACCTGCTCGACAGCCTGGCGGCGCTGCCCGATCTCACCGGCGGCCTGATCGCCGATGCCGGCACCGGCGCCGGATTTCCCGGCCTGCCGCTGGCCGTGCTCGAGCCGCACAAGCGCTTCACGCTGATCGACTCGGCCGCCAAGAAGATCCGCTTCGTCGCCCACGCCGCGCGCTGCCTCGATCTGGCCAACGTCACGGCGCTGCAGGCGCGCGTGGAGAGGCTCGCGCCGGCGACGCCGTTCGACACGGTCACCGCGCGCGCTTATGCGGCGCTGCCGGATCTGCTCGGCAGCGTGCAGGGCCTGTGCGGACCGGCCACGCGCGTCGTGGCGCTCAAGGGCCGCTATCCGCAGGATGAGCTCGATAAGCTGCCGCGCGGCTGGCGCCTCACGCAGGTGCGCGCGGTCGAGGTCCCGCGGCTGCACGCCCAGCGGCACATTCTCAGTTTCGTGCGGCAGCCGGTATGACCGTAGCCGGTCCGCGGCCCAGCAGCGCTGCCGGCAGCTTGAACGCGCTCGCGAGCGAAACCAGCAGCGCGGCGGCGTAGGGGATCGACTGGATCAGCAGCACCGCGAGCCACACGGTCAGGTCGGTGCTGGCCAGGTCATCGGGCATGGTGCGGATGCCGATCGCGCAGGCCCACAGTGCAAGCATGAGCAGGCTCTCCTCGCGTGCCGCCGCCAGCGCGGCCAGGAGCCGGTGCGGGCGGGCGTGCTTGGGGGTGCGGAAGAAGGGTTCGTGGGCCGTGAACAACCCCTTCACCACGGCAAGTCCAATGGTGTGCGCGAGCGCCAGGCCCGAGATGGCCGCGGCCACGGTCTGCCGCAGGTTCATGCCCACGCGGTGCGTGTACAGATGCACGAGCTTGACCAGCTTGAAGGTGAACAGCGACAGCGGCAGCACCGAGAACACCATGAGCGGCGGATCGACCTTCTGCGGCGCGAGGATCATGGCCACCGACCAGGCCAGGGCCGCGATGTTGAACAGCAGGTTGAAGCCGTCGGCGAACCACGGCAGCCAGCCGGCGACGAAGTGATAGCGCTGGCCGGCCGTGAGCGCGCTGCTTGCGGGGAGCAGCAGGGCGGAGGCGTGATGGCGCAGGATCTGCATCGCGCCATAGGCCCAGCGGAAGCGCTGGCGCTTGTAGTCGCTGAAGGTGTCGGGCATGAGGCCGCGACCGTAGCTGTGCGCGACATACAGCGCTTCGTAACCGGCCTCGAGCACGCGCAGCCCGAGCTCTGCGTCTTCGGTGATGCACCACTCGGCCCAACCACCGACGGCCGCGAGCACCTGGCGGCGCACCAGGGTCATGGTGCCGTGCTGGATGATGGCGTTGCGTTCGTTGCGGGTGATCATGCCGATGTAGAAGAAGCCGCGGTACTCGGCATAGCACATGGCCTTGAAGGCGCCGTCGTTGAGGTCGCGGTAGTCCTGCGGCGCCTGTACGATCGCAACGCGCGCATCCTCGAAGCTCGGCACCAGGTCCGCAAGCCACCCGGGCTCGACGTTGTAGTCGCTGTCTATGACCGCGATGAGCTCGGCGTCGGGCGCGGCCTGCCGGAGCGCGAAGTTGAGCGCACCGGCCTTGAAGCCGGCCAGAGGCGCCACGTGGAAGAAGCGGAAGCGCTCGCCGAGCCGCTGGCAGTGTGCCTCGACCGGCCGCCAGACCGCCTCCTCACGCGTGTTGTTGTCGATCACGATGACTTCGAAGTTGGGATAGTCCAGCCGTGCGAGCGCATCGAGGGTCTCGATCAGCATCTCCGGCGGCTCGTTGTAGGCCGGCAGGTGCACCGAGACCTTGCGGCGGGCCGG
>DATDHV010000048.1:0-24446 GCA_036521395.1 Steroidobacteraceae bacterium
GCCTCGATGTCGCCGTCGAACAGCTCCTTCTTGCGGTCCGCCAGGGCCTTGAACTCTTCAAACACGCGATTGAGCTCGAGTTCCTCGAGCTCGAAGCCGAGCTGCTTGACGCGCTCGCGAAAGGCATGCCGGCCGCTGTGCTTGCCGAGTACAAGATTGCTCCGTTGGAGGCCGACGTCCTCGGGTCGCATGATCTCGTAGGTGGCGCGGTTCTGGAGCATGCCGTGCTGATGGATCCCGGACTCATGTGCGAACGCGTTCTCCCCGACCACGGCCTTGTTGCGCGGGATCGAGACGCCGGTGATGCTCGCGACCAGGCGGCTGGTCGGGTACAGGCGCGAGGTCTGCACCCCGGTGCCGAGGTTGAAGAACGCCGCACGTGTGGCCAGCGCCATGACCACTTCCTCGAGCGAGCAGTTACCGGCCCGTTCGCCGATGCCGTTGATCGTGCACTCGATCTGGCGCGCCCCGGCCACGACGGCGGTCAGGCTGTTGGCCACGGCCATGCCCAGATCGTCGTGGCAGTGCACCGACAGTGTGACCCGCTCGATGCCGCGCACGTGCTGGCGCAGGTAGCGGAACACCTCCCCGAACTCATCGGGCACCGTGTAGCCCACCGTGTCCGGGATGTTGATGGTGGTAGCGCCGGCCTCGATGACGGCCTCGACCACCTGCGCCAGGAAATCCAGCTCGGTGCGCGAGGCGTCCTCGGGCGAGAACTCCACATCCTCGCACAGTGCGCGCGCGATCTTCACGCCCTCGACCGCGCGCCGCACGATCTCCTCCTGCGCCATGTTGAGCTTGTACTGGCGGTGGATGGCACTGGTGGCCAGGAACACATGGATGCGCCGGCGCGGGGCATCCTGCAGGGCGCGCGCGGCGAACTCGATGTCCTCGCGCAGGCAGCGGGCGAGGCCGGCAATGATAGGGCCCTGCACTTCGCGCGCCACGGCGTTGACCGCCTCCCAGTCCCCGCGCGAGGCGGCCGGAAAGCCCGCCTCGATGACATCCACGCCGAGCTCGGCCAGTGCCCGCGCCACACGCAGCTTCTCCGGTTGCGTCATGCTGCAGCCCGGGGCCTGCTCGCCGTCGCGCAAGGTGGTGTCGAAGATCAATACGCGGTCAGATGTCGGTGTCATGTCACTCTCCGTTCAGCCGGCGCCCGCCCCTCAGCGGGCTCCCTTGAGCCAGGGCATGCGCGCGCGCAGCTTCTCGCCCACGCGTTCGATGGGGTGGCGCAGGTCGTCCTTGAGCATGCGGCGGAAATTCTTGCCGCCTTTCTCGTTCTCGCCGATCCACTGGCGCGCGAACTTGCCGCTCTGGATCTCCTTGAGGATCTTGCGCATCTCTTTCTTCGTGCGCTCATTGACCACGCGCGGTCCGCGCGTGAGGTCGCCGTACTTGGCCGTGTCGCTGATGAACTGATGCATCTTGGACAATCCGCCCTCGTGCAGCAGATCGACGATGAGCTTGAGCTCGTGCAGGCACTCGTAATAGGCGACCTCGGGCTGGTAGCCGGCCTCGACCAGCGTCTCGTAGCCCTTGACCACGAGTTCGGTGGCACCGCCGCACAGCACCGCCTGCTCGCCGAACAGGTCGGTCTCGGTCTCCTCGGCGAAGCTCGTGTCGAGCACTCCGCCGCGCGTGCCGCCGATGCCGTCGGCATAGGCGAGGGCGCGCGCGTGCGCCTTGCCGGTGGCATCCTGCGCTACCGCGATCAGGCACGGCACGCCGCGTCCCTGCTGATACTGACGGCGCACGAGATCGCCGGGGCCCTTGGGCGCGATCAGCACCACGTCGAGGTCCTTGCGCGGCTTGATTTGCTTGAAGTGCACGTTGAAGCCGTGGGCGAACAGCAGCACCGAGCCGGGCTTGAGCGCGGCCTTGACCGTCCCATAGAGCTCCGCCTGCGCCAGATCGGGCACCAGCATGGCCACCAGATCGGCGCCGCGCACGGCCTCGGCCGGCTCAGCCACTTCCAGCCCCTCGCGTCGGGCGCGCGTCCAGCTCGCGCCGCCTTTTCGAACGCCGACGACGACGTCGAATCCGCTGTCCTTGAGATTGAGGGCGTGGGCGCGCCCCTGACTGCCCAACCCCAACACGGCGATGCGCGCGCCTCTGAGGGCCTTCTTATCGACGTCCTTCCTGCCATACAGATGCATCGTTCAACACTCCGTTTAGTCAACAAAAAACCCCGCATCGGCAGCCGGTGCGGGGTTTCGGTGTATGTCGGTTTCCTGGTATCAGAAACGCCGGCAGCACCCGCCCCGACCGCTCTTGACGAGCAGCAGATCCAGCGATAGCGCGAGCGAGGGCAGAGTCTGCATGATGGGCTTCATGTGCTGATAAAGGCACCATCGATATCAGCACAACGATCAAGCACTTGTCAATCTACGGCGCCGCTTTTGCGCGTACCGCACGCACCGCCGGCCCGCCGGCGGAATCCTTCGATGGCGGGCCGGTCCGAGGGGAATGATGCAAGTACATGAGCCGGCGGATCAGGAGCGGCCGCCGCCGGGCGGGTTCGACCACGCCGCCGCCCGCCGCTCCATCCTCGCCAGCCTGATCCTCAACGCGCTGTGCCCCTATCTGCTGTTCCGCGCGCTCGAGCCGCGCTTTCCTGCTGAGAGCATTCTGCCGCTGCTTTATGCCAGCCTCTTTCCGGTCATCGGATTTCTGCTCGCCAGGCGGCGCAAACACGGCGTGGATGCCATCGCGGTAATCGCGCTGGCCGGCATCCTGATCCATCTCGCCGTCACCGTGCTCGCACCCAATCTGTCGATGGCGCTCGTGCTGCGCGCGCTCGAGGGCGCGATCATCGGCGCGTGCTTGCTCGTCTCGGCGGCCATCGGGCGACCGGTCATGCTCTATGTCGCGCGCCAGTTCGTGTCGGCCGGGGTACCCGGGAAGCGCGCCGGTTTCGAGGCCATGGTGGCCAGGGGCGCGGGGCGTGCGTTCCATGTGGCCACGATCGTGTGGGGATGCGGGCTGCTGCTCATGAGCGCGGTGCACGTCGCGCTGGCGATCTACCTGCCGCACGCGGACTTCGTGCTCGTCTCGCCCGTGCTCGGCGTGGTCACAGACGTGCTGCTGCTGGCCTGGAGCGCCCGATACATCCTGCGGCACGTGTCCGTTCCGCGCGCAACGCAGTGATGCGCTCGCGGCAGCACCCGGCGATTCGTTAAGCTTCGGGAATGCAGACATTGCTCAGCGCGGGCGAGAGAGCGGGCGAGGGCCCGGCGGTTCCGGTGTGGCTCGTGAACGAGACGAGCCAGGCGGCACTGCTGCAATCACTGCCGCCGTCCCAGGCGGCCTGGGCGCGCACCCAGGGTTTTGGCGCCGAACGCCATCGCCTGCAGTTGCTGCCCGATGATGCGGGCGCGCTGGCGGGGGCCGTGCTCGGCCTGGGTGCGCGGCGGGGCGCCGAGGAGATCTCGCTGTGGGAGGCAGCATCGCTCCCCGAGCGCCTGCCCGCCGGTACCTACCGGCTGGCGACGGCGCTGCCGGCGCACGCGGCCACGCAATTCGCACTCGGCTGGCTGCTCGGCAGCTACCGCCTGACACGCTATCGCAGTACCCCGGCCAAACCGCCGGCGGCCAATGCCCTGATCGCGCCCGACCGCGCCGACGTGCGCTATGCGCACGCGGCGGTGCGTGCCATGACGTGGGCGCGCGATCTGATCAACGCGCCCGCGAATGAGCTCGGCCCGGAGGAACTCGCGGCCGCCGCGCTCGAGCTGGTCGCAGCGCATGGCGGCGAGGCGGAAGTCCACGGCGGCGAGACTCTCACCCGCGAGTTCCCGCTGATCGCGGCGGTGGGCGCCGGCAGCGCGCGCGCTCCGCGGCTCATCGATTGCCGCTGGCCGCGCGCTGGTGCCGCGCGCGTGACGCTGGTGGGCAAGGGCGTCTGCTTCGACAGCGGCGGCCTGGACCTGAAGGCTTCCTCGGCCATGCTGCTCATGAAGAAGGACATGGGCGGAGCGGCCTGCGCACTCGCACTGGCGCGACTGCTGCTCGAGCTGGAAGCACCCATTGAGCTGCGGCTGCTGATTGCGGCGGTGGAGAACAGCGTCGGCTCGCGCGCCTACCGTCCCGGGGATGTGTGGCGCTCGCGCAAGGGACTGACCGTGGAGATCGGCAACACCGATGCCGAGGGCCGCCTGGTGCTGGCCGATGCGCTGTGCGCGGCGGATGCCGAGGAGCCCGAGCTGCTGATCGACCTGGCCACGTTGACCGGTGCGGCCCGCACCGCGCTCGGGCCCGATCTGCCGGCCGTCTATGCCAGCGATGACGCCCTGGCTGCCGAGCTGGCGGCCATCGCGCGCGCGCATGTCGATCCGGTATGGCCCATGCCTCTGTGGATGGACTATGACGATGAGCTTGCCAGCCGCATCGCCGACCTCAACAACGTTTCCTCCTCGGCCTTTGCGGGCAGCATCATCGCGGCGCTGTTTCTCAAGCGCTTCGTCACCGCAAGCCGCCACTGGCTGCATATCGATCTGTATGCCTGGAATCCCAAGGATCGGCCCGGCCGCCCGCTCGGCGCCGAGGCCCAGTGCGTGCGTGCGCTCTACCAGTTCATCCGCCAGCGCTTCGGCTGACCCCATCGCGCGCCATGCGCCGCAGCGCCCGCTATGCTGTGCGCGCAGACTGATGCGCGCACACCGCGCGCATCGGCCGCCGCCAGTGAGGGCTCACCATGACGACTAGAAAGACGACCCGACCGGATACCAGGCAGTACTCGCGCCTGGTCGTGGATGGCATCAAGCAGGCCCCGGCGCGCGCCATGCTGCGGGCCGTGGGCTTCACCGACGCGGACTTCACCCGGCCGCAAATCGGTATCGCCTCGACCTGGGCCGAGCTGACCCCGTGCAACATGCATATCGCCGAGCTGGCCCGCGCGGCCGCCAGCGGCGCGGATGCCGCCGGCGGCAAGAGCGTGCTGTTCAACACCATTACGGTCTCCGATGGCATCTCGATGGGCTCGCCGGGCATGCGCTATTCGCTGGTCTCGCGCGAGGTGATTGCCGACTCGATCGAGACCGTGGTCGGCGCCGAGGGCTTCGACGGGCTGGTGGCCGTCGGCGGCTGCGACAAGAACATGCCCGGCTGCGCCATGGCGATGGCGCGATTGAACCGGCCCGCAGTATTCGTCTACGGCGGCACCATCCGTCCTGGTGCGCACCGTCGCGACATCGTGTCGGTATTCGAGGCGGTGGGCGGCGTGGCTGCCGGCACGCTCAGCGCGGCGCAGTTGCTCGAGGTCGAGCGCACCGCCATCCCCGGCGCCGGAAGCTGCGGCGGCATGTACACGGCCAACACCATGGCTTCGGCCATCGAGGCGCTTGGACTGAGTCTACCGGGCAGCTCGGCGCAGGACGCGGTCGGCGCCGACAAGCTCGAGGATTGCCGGCGGGCGGGCGCGGCGGTAATGGCCCTGCTGCAGCAGGGTATTCGGCCACGCGACATTCTCTCGCGGCGCGCCTTCGAGAATGCGATCACGGTCGTGATCGCTCTCGGCGGCTCCACCAATGCGGTGCTGCATCTGTTGGCGATCGCGCGCGCCGCCAACGTGCGGCTCGAGCTCGATGATTTCTCGCGCGTGGGCCGGCGCGTGCCGGTGCTCGCGGATCTGCGGCCCAGCGGCCGCTACCTGATGTCCGAACTCGTGGCGATCGGCGGCATCCAGCCGCTGATGAAACGCCTGCTCGATGCCGGTCTGCTGCACGGCGAATGCTTGACCGTGACCGGTCGCAGCGTGGCCGACAACCTGGCCGGCGTGGCCGATTATCCGCCGTCGCAGGCCATCATCCGTCCACTTTCAAATCCGATGAAGAACAACAGCCATCTCGTTGTGCTGTATGGAAATATAGCCCCCGAGGGGGCTGTCGCCAAGATCAGCGGCAAGGAGGGATCGTCCTTCACGGGCAAGGCGCGCGTGTTCGACGGCGAGGAGGCGGCGACCGCAGCCATACTCGCAGGCGCGGTGCGTGCGGGGGATGTGGTGGTGATCCGATACGAGGGGCCCAAGGGCGGCCCGGGCATGCGCGAGATGCTCAGTCCCACCGGCGCCATCGTCGGGCGCGGCCTGACAGATCAGGTGGCGCTGATCACCGATGGCCGCTTCTCGGGCGGCACACATGGCTTTGTGGTTGGACATATTGCGCCCGAGGCCGCACTCGGTGGCCCCATTGCCCTGGTGCGCAACGGCGATGAGCTCACCATCGACGCCAAGGCTCAGCGCATCGACGTGGCCCTCTCGGCCGCGCAGCTCAAATCCCGCCGGCGCACATGGAAGGCGCGCCGACCGTACACGCGGCAGGGCGTACTGGCC
Organism: Steroidobacteraceae bacterium; assembly: GCA_036521395.1. Classification (GTDB taxonomy): domain Bacteria; phylum Pseudomonadota; class Gammaproteobacteria; order Steroidobacterales; family Steroidobacteraceae; genus FEN-1191. The sequence continues at coordinate 6,335 of DATDHV010000048.1, forward strand.
AAGTATGCGCGCCTCGTCAGCAGCGCATCTGAAGGCGCCGTCACCGACGTTTAATGTGCAATGGACAATGATTCGGGCAAGTGCCCGAGGCCCAACGTACCCGCACCCGACCGCGCGGCAGTGGCTGAGGGTTGTAACGGTCACTGCGAGCAGTTAGAGTTCTTGTGCTTGTGCCGATCCGCGCACGCGTTCGGGGCCGCGCGGCGGCGCGGAACGGGGCACCTCGGGGAACAGACGGATCGACCGGGTAACGCAAGGTCCGCGAAAGCTACCGGCGTGCCGGCCTAACGGTTGTACGCCAAAGCTCGGGCATCGATGGATGCAGGAATGATCGCGGCCCGGGAATCGCAGCCGACATGTTGATCGCACACAGTTTAGAAATGCAGCAAGGGCCGCGCCTCATGCGCCGAGAGCCCAAGGAACACCGCGTCGCACCCCTATGAGCGCCTATTACCCGCAGGATGCCAATTTTCTCTCCAGGCGAGCGATCGTCTTCGTCATCATCGTTGCCATCCACGCGCTCGCCATCTGGGCCTTTGCCAGCGGCTTTGCCCAGGGCGGCAAGCGCTACCTGGAGACCATACTGCAGACCAGCGTCATCCAGACGGAAAAGCCCAAGGATCTGCCCCCGCCCCCGCCGCCGGTGGATCTCAAGGAGCGCCCGCCGGTGCAGGTCGTGGCGCCCGACATCACCATCAATGTGCCGGTGGATCTGCCGCCACCACCGATCACCAACGTGACCACGCACGCCACGCCGGCGCCGCCCGCGCCGCGCCCGCCGCCACCGCCGACCAAGCTCGAAGTCACCTACCGGCCCGATCCGCAGAACTATTATCCCGAGCAGGCTCGCCGCGACGGCCAGGAAGGTCGCGCGCAGGTGAAGATCTGCATCAACACGAGCGGCAAGGTGGAGTCGGCCGAAGTGACTGCCAGTTCCGGCTTCCCGCTGCTGGACGAAGCGGCGATCAAGGTCGGCAAGGCGATGCGCTTCAAGCCCCCGACACAGGAGGGCAGGCCGGTGTCGACCTGTCCGATCCTGCCGGTGAAGTTCGAGCTCCACGCCGGCACCGGTTGAGCGATCAAGCGCGCCCGATCGAAACAATTCAGCGTGACAACACTAGGTCCGCCTGGTTCGCCCGGCGGGATGATGTAAAAGAGGAAATTCAATGGAACCCGCAGCCACTACCGCAGCCGTCGCCACCGCCACTGGTAACCCGTATGGACTTATTCCGTTATGGGTCAATGGCAACATCGTCAGCCGCTCCACCATCGTCGTCCTGGTCCTGATGTCCTTGGGATCCTGGTTCATCATCCTGACCAAGCTCTGGGACCAGCGGACGCTGCGCCGTGCCGGCAAGATCGTGGAGAAGCAATTCTGGACTGCGCCCTCGCTCAAGGACGGGGTGGAACGCCTCGGCAAACGCGACGACTACCGCTACATCGCCGAGAGCGGCATGCGCGCGGCATCGCACCATGAAGGGCGCCTGACCGATCGCATCGACCTGCACGAGTGGATCACCATGGCGCTGCAGCGCGCGGTCGACGGCGTGAACAGCAAGATCGGCAGCGGTCTGTCCTTCCTGGCCTCGGTGGGCTCGGTGGCACCCTTCGTCGGCCTGTTCGGCACGGTCATGGGCATCCTGAACGCGCTCATCGACATCGGCATCGCCGGCCAGGCGAGCATCGATCGCGTGGCCGGCCCGGTGGGCGAGGCGCTGATCATGACGGCCATCGGCCTGTTCGTCGCCGTGCCCGCGGTGCTCGGCTACAACTGGCTGCTGCGCCGAAACAAGCTCATCCAGGACAACGTGCGCAACTTCGCCAGCGACCTGCACGCCTACCTGGTCAGCGGCGCGCGTGTCGGCGGCGCCTGAGCGGCGCTTGCCACCGGAGCGGACGTTATGGCGATAAAAATCAGCTCTGACGACAGCGACGACCGCGGCACGATGTCCGAGATCAACACGACGCCGCTGGTCGATGTCATGCTGGTGATGTTGATCATCTTCCTGATCACCATTCCGGTGATCACCAAGAACGTGCCGGTACAGGTGCCCAAGGCCAACAACATCCCGACCCAGACCAAGCCGGAGAACATCACGATCTCGGTCACGACCGATGGGGACGTGTACTGGCAGCAGCAGAAAGTGCTGGACATGCACCAGCTGGTGGAGAAGGTCGAGGCGGAGGCCGTCAAGGTGCCGCAGCCAGAGATCCATATTCGCGGCGATGCCAATACCGAATACAAGAACATCGGCAAGGTCATCGCGGCGATCAACCGTGGCGGGATCATCAAGGTCGGCTTCATCACCGAGCCCGACCACGGCGTGCGCGGCACGCGCTGAGAGAGGATTGAACCCATGGCAATGAGTGTCGGAGGAACGGGCGAGGGCGCCCCCATGTGCGACATCAACACGACGCCGCTCATCGACGTCATGCTGGTGCTGCTCGTGACGCTGATCGTCACGCTGCCGATCATGACCCACGCCGTCAAGCTGGACATGCCGCCGCCCAATCCGAATCAGCCGCCGCCGCCGGTGCAGCCGGTCATCATCAACCTGGACATCTACTACGACGGCACCATCGCCTGGAACGGTCAGACGATTCCGACGTTGACCGATCTGGAGCAGCAGTTCCAGCAAGCCGCCGCGCAGGACCCGCAGCCCGAGCTTCACCTGGCCCCGGACAGCCACGTAAAATACGACGTCGTCGCCAAGGTTCTGGCGGCTGCGCAGCGAAACCATATGGAGAAGATCGGTTTCGTCAACACCAGTCAATTCGTGGGGGAGCAGTAGTGCCGCCGCGCATCGCCGCCTGATGCCGGGCGCCGGGAACCCGGCGCCGCCGAATGCATTCCCCGCCTCTTACCGCCCCGCACAAGAAACGTTAAAGTGGCACGCCGGCCGTTTCGGCCAGCCGGCTCCCGGTCGTGCATCATTGAGGTCAGCCATGAGGAAGCACTTGAGATCTGCAATCACGTTCGCCGGCGCGTCGCTGGTTTGCCTCCTGGCACTGCCGCTGCTCTGCGACACGGTCGCCGCGGCCGAGCAGCCCGCCGGCCCCACCGTCAGCAAGCCGCTGGCCAAGCCGCTGAAGGCGGCGCAGGAAGCACTGCAAGCCAAGAACTACGATGAGGCGATTGCGAAGGTCAAGGAGGTTCAGGCTCAGCCCGGCGAGAAGACCGCGTACGACAACTTCGCCATGAATATCCTGCTGCTTCAGGCCTACAACCAGAAGCACGACATGGCCAATGTCATTCCGGTGCTGGCGGCCATGACGCAGTCGCAGTACGCCACGGCGGAGCAGAAGAAAGTCTGGCTCAAGACCATCGCGCTCTATTATTTCCAGGAGAAGGATTACAACAAGGCGCTCGATGCCGCTACCGAGTTGCAGAAGGCCGGCGCCAACGACAACGACACGCTGAACCTGATCGCCAAGAGTCAATACCTGCTGGGCAAGTACAAGGACGCCGCGGTCACGATGCAGGAGGTGGTCGGGCGCGAGGACAAACCGGATGAGGAGTCACTGAAGCTGCTCTGGCAGTTCGATCTCAAGGCCAACGACCAGGCCGGCGCCTCCAAGACGGTCGAGAAGCTGGTCGCCTTCTATCCCAAACCCGAGTATTGGTCGAACGCGCTCGCCTCGCTGGTGAACGCGGACACCAAGGATGAGCACCTCCAGCTCAACGTCTATCGCCTCATGCTCGATGTCGGGGTGCTCAAGCGTGGTACCGATTACGCCGAGATGGCGGATCTCGCGCTCGATGAAGGCTACCCCGGCGAGACCGAGACGGTACTGCAGAAGGCCTTCGCCGAGAACATCTTCACCGAGCAGCGCGACAAGGAGCGCTACCAGCACCTGCTCGACGGCGCCAAGCAGCGCGCCGCGACCGACCAGGCGGCGCTGCCGAAGAACGAGGCGGAGGCGGAGAAAGCCCCGGGCGGGGACCGTCTGGTGCAGGTCGGCGCGGCCTACTTGAGCTATGGACAGAACGACAAGGCCATCACCACCATCAACAAGGGCATCGCCAAGGGCAATCTCAAGTATGCCGATGAGGCCTACCTGCTGCTCGGCATAGCCCAGTTGCGCGCGCACAATGCCGCGGATGCGCAGCGCTCGTTCGAAAAGGTCGCGGCTTCGAGCAATTCCGGCTATGCGCGGCTCGGCAAGCTCTGGGCCCTGCACGCCGGAGCGCACAACGTCTGAGGAGTTCACAGCCCATGAGCATCAAAGCGGGCGAGCGCATGCCCGACGGCAAATTCAAGACCATGACCGACAAGGGGCCGACGGATCTGAGCACCGCGCAACTGTTCGACGGCAAGCGCGTGGTACTGTTCTCGGTGCCCGGCGCCTTCACCCCGACCTGCGACGCCAAGCACCTGCCGGGCTTCGTGCAGCTCGCCGAGCAACTGCGCGGCAAGGGCGTGGACACCATCGCCTGCATGGCGGTCAACGACGTGTTTGTCATGAACGCCTGGGGCAAGGCCTCCCATACGGACGGCAAGGTGCTGATGCTGGCCGACGGCAATGGCGACTATGCGCGCGCGCTCGGACTGGAGATGGATGGCAAGGCCTTCGGCTTGGGGATGCGCGGCCAGCGCTTCGCGATCGTGGTTGACCGGGGCATCGCCACCCACGTCAACATCGAGGCGCCCGGCCAGTTCAAGGTCTCGGCGGCCGAGGCCGTGCTCGCGCAGCTCTAGGGCCGCGCCGAGACCGTGACGTCGCTAACGTGCGCCGGCGCCGCGCACGCGGTAGGCTTGCGCGCATGAGCACCGACACTCCCGTCCGTCCCAGCGACTCGCTCAAGGCGGTTCGCTACGAGATTCGCGGTCGCCTGGCCCGCCGCGCCCACGAACTCGAGCGCCTGGGCTACGAGATCATCTCGCTCAACATCGGCAATCCCGGGCTGTTCGGATTCCGCACGCCCGAGACCATGCGTCTGGCCATGATCGAGAACCTGTCGGAGAGCGAGGGCTATTGCCATCAGAAGGGCATATTCCCGGCGCGCGAGGCGGTGGTCATGCAGCAGCAGGGCCGGGGCATCACGGGGGTGAGTGCCGAGGAAGTCTTCATCGGCAACGGCGTCAGCGAACTCATCGACATGGTGCTGCGGGCGCTGCTCAACGACGGCGATGAGGTGCTGGTGCCGAGCCCGGATTATCCGCTTTGGACCGCGGCGGTGAATCTCAATCGCGGGCGCGCGGTGCATTACCCCTGTCGGCCCGAGAACGGCTTCGTGCCAGATCCGGCCGAGATCGAGGCGCTGATCACGCGCCGCACGCGCGCCCTGGTGGTCATCAATCCGAACAATCCCACCGGTGCGGCCTATTCGCGCGAGGTGCTGTCCGGGCTCGCGCGGCTGGCCGAGCGGCGCAAGCTCGTGGTCTTCAGCGACGAGATCTATGACCAGATGGTGTACGACGGCGCCGAGTCCATACCCATGGCCACGGTGGTACACGACACCCTGTGCGCCACGCTCTCGGGACTGTCGAAGATCTATCGCGCCTGCGGCTATCGGGTGGGCTGGGCCGCGTTCTCGGGCAAGCTGCGCGGGGCCGCGGATTACCTCGCTGCCCTCGAGCTGCTGTCATCACTGCGCCTGTGCAGTAACGTGCCGGCGCAATGGGCCGTGCAAACGGCCTTGGGGGGCTATCAGAGCATTCGCGAACTCGTGAGCCCCGGCGGCCGGCTGTACGAATCCCGCCGCGCCGTGCTCGAGGCGGTCGCGCAGAGTCGCTACCTGCAGCTCCATGCACCGCGAGGCGCGATGTATGCGTTCGTGAGTGTGGATACTCAGGCGCTGCCGGAATTCGACGATCAGCAGTTCGCGCTGGATCTGCTCGAGCAGAAGCACGTGCTGGTCGCGCCGGGCGTTAGTTTCAACGTCCCCTACCGCAACCACTTCCGAGTCACCACACTGCCCGATCCGACCACCCTGCGCGGCGTGTTCGGCCGCATCGACGAGCTGCTCGAAGGCTACGCGAACGGCGCGCGCGAGCGCGGTTCATCCAAGGTGGTCGACGCCCAGGCAAGATTCAAATAATACCCGAGGAATACCGGGTATTTTATTGATTTGCTTGAACTTACTCCCGACCTACTCGAGCACCTGAACCGGGGCGGCACGCTGCTCGTGCCGACCGCGCAGCGCGCCGCTGCCGTGCGCCTCGCCCATACCGGCGCCCAGCTCGCGGCGGGACGCCGCGTCTGGGACAGCCCCGATGTCCTGCCCTTTGGTGCCTGGCTGCAGCGCGGCCTGGACGAGGCGCGCATGCGTGGCGTGCCCGTGCCGCGGCGTCTCGCGCGCGCCGAGGAATGGCTGCTGTGGCGCGAATCCGTGCGCGCGGCCTGCGCGAATCTGCCGGTGCTCTGGCCCGATGCGCTCATCGACAGCGTGCGGCGCGCGGTGCTGCAGCTCGAGGACCATGGGCTACAGCTTGAGGACCCTTTCGCTCCCGAGAGCATCGTGCTGCTTCGCGCGCGGATACATTTCCAGCGCCGCTGCCGCGAGCTGCGAGTGCTCTGGGGCAGTTCATGGAGCGCGTGCGCACCGTATGTGGCGGCCGCGAATGACACGCGCCTGGTCGGGTTCGGGCCGCTGGCCTCGGCGCGTCGTGCATGGCTCGAGCGCATCGGTGTTCGGCTCGAGGGCGCCGGCCCCGAGGCAGCGGGCGCGCACGCCGACACGGCGGTGCTGGACTTCGACACTCCTGAACAGGAGGCCGCGGCCGCAGCGGAGTGGTGCGCATCGCGGTTGCGGGCCGACTCTCGCGCGCGGCTGCTCATCGTCGTCTTGCGCCTCTCCGAGCACCGGCATCGATGGTTGCGTGCGCTGACGCAGCGCCTGGACGGCGCCGAACTGCTCGGCCCCGATGCCTCACATGCGCCCAGCGGCGTCGCGATAGAGGGCGGCCAGCCGCTGCAGAGCTACGCGCTGGTCGCCACCGCGCTGAACCTGCTCACGCTCGGCGCCGGGGAGGCGGACTTCACCACGCTGAGTGCCCTGTTGCGCTCGCCGTTTCTGACTCCGTCGGCACGCGATGCGCGCCTGCGCATCGACCTCTGGCTGCGCGAGCACGACATCGAGGTGGCGCAACTGCCACTGCTGCACTCGCTGCTGGCTCCGCTCACAGGCGCGCTCGGGGACTCCGACGCATCGGTGCTGCGTGCCCTGCTCGAGGCCAGCGATGCAGGTGCGGGAGCCGCGGACACGGGCGCCGAGGGGCTGCGTGCGCACCCCGCGCAATGGGCCCAGCGCTTCGCGGCCGTGCTCGAGCGCAGCGGCTGGCCCGGTCCCGGGCTACGCAGCGACGAGCAGCAGGTGCGCGCGCGCTTCGAGGAGCTGCTGGGGGAATTCGCGGCCGTAGGCGTTGCGCCGCGCATGGATCAGGGCCACGCCCTGCAGTTGCTGCGCCAGCTCAGCGCGCGCACGCGGTTCGAGCCCGCCAGCGACGACGTCCCGGTAACCCTCACCGCCAGTCTCGATGACCCGGTGGTGCGCTACGACGGCATCTGGGTGGCGGGCTTGACGGCCGATGCCTGGCCGGCGCCTGCAAGCCCCGATCCCCTGATTCCATGGGCCGTGCAGCAGGCCGCGGCCATGCCGCTCTCGAGCCCCGCGGCCGCCCTGGAACGCGCCGAGCAGGCCATGCGCGACTGGCAGCGCGCCACCGGCGCCCTGGCGCTGAGCTGGTCGCGCAGCGACGCCGACCTGCCGCGCGACCCCAGCGCTCTGCTGCCCGCCACCGCCGGCCCGGTTGAGCCGTCCCCGCCACGCGGTTTCGAGCTCGAATCCTGGATTGCCGCGCAGGCTCCGGTGCTCGAGTCCTGGCACGACCGCTCCGGGCGGCCCTGGCCTGCGGCTCAGGTATTGCCGGGGGGCACGCGCCTGCTCGAGCTGCAGTCACGCTGTCCGTTCCGCAGCTTCGCGCAGTGGCGACTGCGCGCGCAGCCGCTGACTGAGCCGGCGCCCGGCATCGACCCGCGCGTTCGAGGTCAGATCCTGCACGGGGCGCTTGAGCGCTTCTGGCGCGCCACCGGCGATTCTCGCACGCTGCACGCACAAGGCGCCGCCGCCACGACGGCGCTGGTGCGCGAGTGCGTCGAGCAGGCCCTCGCCGAGGCCGGCGCTCGCGCGCCGCTGTGCGCGGAGCCCGTCCTGCTGCGGCGCGAGGGTGAGCGGGCCGAACGGCTGCTGCTGCGACTCATGGAATGGGAGCGCACACGCGAGCCCTTCGCAGCCGCGGCGCTGGAATGGGCGCAGCACCAGGACATTGCCGGCGCAACCCTGCGGCTGCGCCTGGACCGCCTCGACCGGCTCGAGGACGGGCGGCTCATCGTGATCGATTACAAGAGTGGCGCGCCCGTACGCTTCGACCCGTTCGCCGAGCGGCCGCAATTGCCCCAGCTCCCCGCGTATGCACTGGCGGCCGGCGCGCAGACCGCCGCAGTCGCCTCGCTGTATCTGCAGCGCGAGGGACCGGGAGTACGCGGTGTGGCCGACCGGGCGGGACGGTTGCCGCGGTTGCCGGCCCTGCCCGCGGGCGAAGTCACCTGGCCACTGCTGCTGCAGCGCTGGCACGGGCAGCTTCAGGGTCTGGTGCGCGAGTTTCTGTCCGGCCACGCCGCCGTGGACCCGCAGCCGGGCGCCTGCGCGAGCTGCCACCTGCAGGCCGTGTGCCGCATCGATCCAGCCCGCTCCCCGCCCGCGGCAGATACGCCGCCGACGCCGGAGGCGCCGTGAGCACGCCCGATCCGCTGGCCATCGACCGCCGCGCGCGCGAGGAGGCGCTGGCGGTGCAGCGCTCACTGCTGTTGCAGGCCCCCGCCGGCTCGGGCAAGACCACGGTGTTGACTGCGCGCTTCCTCGCGCTGCTGGCGGGCGCGGACGCGCCCGAGGAAATCCTGGCCATTACCTTCACGCGCAAGGCCGCAGCGGAGATGCGCCATCGCATCCTCGCCGCGCTGCACGCGGCCGGCACGGGCGGCGAGATCCGCGGCATCGACGCGACGCTGCTGCAGGCGGTCGCACAGCGCGATCGCACCCGCGGTTGGCAACTCCTGCGCAACAGCGCGCGCCTGCGCATCGAAACCATCGATGCCCTGAGTCACCGGCTGGCCAGTGCGCTGCCGGTGACTGCGCGCAGCGGGCCGGCGCTGGAGATCACGCCCACGCCCGCGCCGCTGTACCGGCGCGCCGCGCGCCGGGCGTTGCGCGAGGCGCTGCTCGAACCCGAGTCCAGCGCCGCGGCGCAGCTGCTGCTCGAGCGCCTCGATAACGGCTGGCGCCGCCTCGAGCGGCTGCTGGCCGACATGCTCGAACGGCGCTCGCATTGGCTGCCGCGCGTGCTCGATGCGCGCGGCAGCGGATTTGCGCCGCGCGTCGCTGACAGTCTCGTCTCGGCGGTGCGCGCGCACCTTGCGGGCTTGAGTGCGCGCCTGCCCGCGCCGCTGCTGCGCGAGGGCGAGGCGCTGCTCGCGCAGCTCGGGCATATCCGCGCCGGCGCAGCGGCAGCCGATGCCTGCGCGCTCGATAGCGATCCCGCACACCTGCCGCATTGGCGCGCGCTGTGCGCGCTGGCCACCACCGCCAAGGGATCCTGGCGCCGGCGGCTGACGAGCAGCGAGGGCTTTGCCGCGACCGACGCGGCGCTCAAGCAGCGCGCGGCGGATTGGATCGCGGCGCTGGCGGCCCAGGAGGGGGCCCAGAACGCTCTCTGCAGCGTGCGCTCGCTGCCCGAAGTGGCGCTCAGCGGCGCGGACCAGCTCGCTATCGAGGCGCTGGCGCTGCTGCTCACGCGTGCCGCGGCCGAGCTGCAGCTGCTGTTCGCCGAATACGGCAAGGTCGACTACATGTACATTGCCGCCGCGGCACGCCAGGCACTGAGCGAGCAGGGCGAGCCCAGCGACTTCGCCCTGCGGACCGGCGCTGCTGTGTGCCACATCCTCGTGGACGAGTTCCAGGACGTTTCATTCGAACAGTTCGAGCTGCTGCGCTCGCTGACGGCCGGCTGGGAGCGCGGCGACGGCCGCACTCTCTTCATCGTCGGGGACCCGATGCAGTCGATCTACCAGTTCCGCGAGGCCGAGGTGGGGCTGTTCCTGCGCGCACGCGATCATGGCCTGGGTGGGATCGGTCTGGAGATGCTGGAGCTGCGGCGTAATTTCCGTTCGCGCGCGCCGCTGATCGCGTGGATCAACGAACACTTCGCGCGCCTCTTTCCGGCCGAGGATGATGCGCGGCTCGCCGCCGTGCGCTATCTGCCTTCGGCCCCGGCGCACGAGGCGCACGAGACGCAGGACACGCAGGACACGCAGGATGCATCCGGTGCGCCGCACGCGGCCGTGACGCTCCATCGCGTGGAGGCCGCGGATGCGGAGGCCGTGCGCGTCGTGCAGATCGTGCACGAGGCGCGCGCGCACTGCGCGCAGGCCTCGATCGCAGTGCTGGTGGCCGGCCGTGAGCATGCCGCGGCCATCGTCGCGCATTTGCGGGCCGCCGGCATTGCGCTGCGCGGGTTGGATCTCGAGCGGCTGCGCGAGCGGGCGGTGATTCGCGATCTCTCCTCGCTCGCGCGCGTGCTGCTGCACGGTGCGGATCGCCCGGCGTGGCTCGCCCTGCTACGCGCGCCCTGGTGCGGCGCCAGCCTGGTGCAGCTCGAGCGATGGCTCAGCGGGGTCGACGGTGATCTGTTCGTCGCGCTGCGTGGGCAGGCGAGCGCGGACGTGCACGGCGCACGCCTCGCGCGCCTGTGCGCGGCTCTCGAGCCGGCAATCGCCGGCGCGGAGCGGGGCTGGCCGCTGTGGCAGCGTGTACAGCGCTCGTGGCTGCGCCTGGCCGGCCCGGCAATCTACCCCGGCGCGGCCGAACGGCTCGACGCGCGCCGCTTCATCGATGCGCTGGCACTGCACGATGAGCCCGAGACGCTCGTGGGCGAGGCGATGGGCAAGCTCACCGAGCGGCTGTATTCGAGCGCACCGCCGCAACCGGGAGCCGTGGAGGTACTCACCATGCACGCGGCCAAGGGCCTGGAGTGGGACGTGGTGATCGTCCCGGGACTCGGGCGCAGAACCGCCGGCGATCAGGATCCATTGCTGCATTGGATCGAGCTGCCCCGTGCGAGCGAGGGCACCGATCTGCTGCTGGCGCCCATTCGTGCCACCGACGAGGAACCGCAAGGCTCGCTGGCCGCCTATATCAAGGGCCTGCGTCGCGCGCGCCAGCGTCTCGAGCGCGTCCGGCTGCTGTACGTCGCAGCTACTCGCGCGCGCTCCGCGTTGCACCTGCTCGGCGCACTCGAGCCGCGGGCGTCGGGTGAGGCCAGTGCGCCGGCGTCCGGCTCTCTGCTCGAGATCCTGTGGCCGGCCGTCAGCGCGGAATTCATTGCAGCGGACATCCCGCTACCCGCCTCCCGCGAGCTGCCCGTTCCAACGGTGCCATCCGTGCCCGACACTCCGCTGTGGCGATTGCCTGCAGCCTGGAGCCTGCCGGCGCTGCCAACGGAGCCGGGTCCGCAGCGGCTGTTGCTCTCCGCGCCGGTGACGGGCGAGGCGCCGGAATACAGCTGGGTGGGCCTCACTGCACGCGCCGTCGGTACCATCGTGCACGCCGAGTTGCATCGGCTCGCCTGCGCGCGGGTGCTGCCGCCACCGCAGGATCTGCAGACGCGTGCCGCCTACTACGGCGCGTGGCTGGCCGAGCTCGGTGTGCCCGCGGCCGAGCAGGACGCCGCCAAGGCGCTGGTGCTAGAGGCGCTCGAGCGTACGCTGGCCGATACGCGCGGACGCTGGCTGCTATCGGACACACATCACCAGGCCCGCAGCGAGTGGCGCCTCTCGGGCGTGCACGAGGGCCGCATCGTCAACGTCGTGCTCGATCGCATGCTCATTGATGAGCAGGGCCGGCGCTGGATCGTGGACTACAAGACCAGCCGTCACGAGGGCGGGGCGGTCGAGACCTTCATCGCTAGCGAGGCTGAGCGCTATCTTGCGCAGATGCAGCGCTACGCGGCGCTTGCGGCCGGGCTCGGCACCGAGCCGGTGCACGCGGCGCTGTATTTCCCGCTGCTCGGGGTGTTTCGCGAGCTTGCGCTCTGAGTGCGCGCGGCAGCGCGCTGCTGAGGCGCATTCGGGCACGCCGTGTGCGCCGCTGCGCGCATGCGCCGCGCCATCAGCGCTTTCAGTAGGTGCCGGCCAAGGAGAAGGCGTGCCGCCCCTGCGCATCCGGCGGCCCGAACAGCAGCACCAACTGCTGCAGCCCGGGGCTCGCAGCGCTGCGCGCAGCCAGCGTGCCGCCGAGCTCGTACCTGCCATCGGGCCAGAGTTTCACCACGCCCTGCAGTGCCAGCGGACCGGCCAGATCGCGCGCTGCGCCGATGATGGGCGCCGGGCCCGGGCCGGTGGCTTCCGCCGGCGGCGCAGCGGTGCGGGGCGCTGGGAAATCGAGCTCGAAGCTGCCAAGGTCCGCGGCCGGATATTCGCTGCGCAGCTCGCGCACGGTGAGCACGCCCTCGAGTGCGGCCACGTGGCCGGCCCGAATCAGCGCCCCGGGGACAGCCAAGGTGAGCGTGCCGCTCCAACCGGGGGGCAGCAGACTCAGGCCCCCCTGCAGCGGCAGCGTTGCATCGAGCCCGCGAATGACGATGTCCCCTCCGGGATGCAGCACGAGCTGCGCGTGGCCGGCGGCGCGAGCGTCATTGCTCTGGAGATCCAGAGCCGCACGCGCGGCCAGCAACGGCAACGGCTGCAGCGTCCAGCGCACGTCCTGCAGCGCGAGCGAGCCCGCGCCCACCTGCGCGCACGAGCCGTGCCAGACGGTGCCGGCCACCCCCTGACACCGCAGCGCCGCGGGCAGCCATGGCGTGACCACGCCGGCCGGCAGGCGCACCAGCACGGTGAGCACGAAAACGGCGGTGGCCAGGAGCAACGCGGTCTTTGCCGACATTAGCGCGCGTGCAGGACCAGGCTCGCATTGACGTTGCCGGTGGCGTTGGCCGGCTCGACCACGGCGGATTCCACGCGCACCCCATAGCTCTGGCGCAATTGCGCCAGCCACGCCATGAGGCCGTCGAATGAAGTCTTTTCCAGGCGCACGTTCAGGCCGCCGTCGCCGCTCGGCTGGCTGCCCACCAGTGCCTTCTCGAGCCCGGCCTGGCGCGCCGTGCGATCGATCACGACCACCAGCGATTCGCGCAGCGGCGGCGGTCCGCTGGCATTCAATCCCGAGAGCTGCGGAGCCATCGAGCGCAGCCACGCCAGATCGTCGCGCTTGCGCTCCACGCGCTGCTCGGCAGCACCGACGATACGCTCGAGTGGCAGCACGAGGCCGAATATGAGCAACAACACCAGGCCCACTGCACCGACCAGCGCGATGCGCTGCTGGCGCTGGTCGAGCTTGGCAAAGTACAGAATGACCGATTCCATCATGGGCTGCCCGCCGTGGCACCGCCGCGGCGCATCTGGATGCGGCCTTCGTAGCCGGTGCCGGCGGCACCGCCCGAGGTCAGCTCGGCCTGCCAGCCGTTGCTTCGCAGCACCTGATCGATGCGGTCGAGGGTTTCGGCATCGCCCGCCTTGAGCTTGAGATCCAGGCCGCCGTCGCGATAGCTCAGGGCCTGGAGGGTGGCACCCTGGGCGCTGCCCAGCGCCTGTGCCACAGCCGCAAGCGCGGGCATGAAGCCAGACCCGCCCGCGGCATCCTGCGCTGCGAGCAGACGCCGCTCGATGCGCGAGCGCACCGCCCCGGTGCCCGAATCCCCGGGCAGCGCGTCACGCGCGATCTGGCCGATGGCCGTATCGAGCGCCCGTTCGCTCCTGTGCTGCTGCAGCCATTCGAGCGAGAGGCCGCCCACGTGCACTGCGAACAGGGCCACCGCGAGCATGGCCGCGAGTCGCCAGCGCCGCCAACCGCTGCCCACGGCGACCTCAGGCGCAAACTCGCCGGTCAGCAGGTTGATGAACGCGCCCGAGGCAAGCTGCGGCGCGAGCAATGGCAGCGGACCGGAGTTGAGCAGTTGCACCTTGAGGCTGGCGCACTGCGTGCGCAGCGCCTCGACCTCGGCCGAGCGCCGGTGCCAGTCCGCTGGCGAGGCGTAGAAGATCAGGTCGTCCGTGGCCATACCCGCGCCGAGGGAGGCCTCGAGCGCGGCGCCGATGTGGTCGGCCGGCAGCGCGGCCGCGGGGCGCTCGAGACGACGCAGCGACAGCGTATCGCCATCGAGCATCACGACGGTGTGGCCGGGGTTCTCGGGCAGCAGCGAGGCGTCGGGGCAGATGGCCGTGGCGGTGAGCCCGGCAAGGCCGAGCTCATCGAGCCAGCCTCGCATCAGTGCGCGCGTCACCACGGCCACGGCAGTGCGTCCGCCGGCACTGCGCGCGCCGACGGCGAAATGCAGAGTCTCGATGTCGGCCGCGAGCTGCTCCTCGAGCGCATAGGCCACCAGTTGCTGCGGGCGTACGCCGCTCTTGGGTGGCAGCTCAACCTCGGTGAGCAGCACATCGCCGCCGGCCACGATCAGTCCCACGTTGCGGCCACGCGCGAGTTGTGCCGCCTGCGCGAGCGTGCCGGATTGCGGTGCGCCCAGAGCGCGGCCGGCGCCGTCGGCAAGCATCCAGTTGCAGGAGTCGTCACTGCTGCGCGGCAACTGGAGCATGAGCCATTCCGACATGATCATTCCGTGCCGAAGGTGCGTAGTACGACGTGTATCTGCCCGGCCCCGTCGCGTTGCAACAGACTGTACAAGCTGAAGCGGGCAGTGCCAATAGTGATGATCGTGCGCAGCCGGAAGTACGAAGTGACCTGACTGAGATTCACGGCACCCTGTGACTGTTGCGCGTTGGACAGGCTGGCCTGGAACACCGAAATCGTCGGAAAGCATCCCTGCTGCTGGCGCTGCAGCTGTAGCTGCTGCTCATTGTTGCTGTATTCGACCTTGCCGCTGATGGCATCGAGCACCACGCCCGAGGCCGTGCAGACGTTTATCTGCGTGCCCGGAGGCAGCGCCGTGATATAGGGCGCCAGGCGGTTGTAGCGGTTACGTCC
The DNA here is from genome assembly GCA_036521395.1 of Steroidobacteraceae bacterium. Lineage (GTDB taxonomy): Bacteria > Pseudomonadota > Gammaproteobacteria > Steroidobacterales > Steroidobacteraceae > FEN-1191. The sequence continues at coordinate 21,372 of DATDHV010000048.1, forward strand.
GAAACCGGGCAGCGCGAGCAGCTCGGAGATGCTGGTCACCGGCAGGTTGGCGGTATGGTAGGGGGGCATCTGCGAGAGATACACACTGTCCTCGGCGCCGTCGGGAAAGTTCGGCGTGTCGTCGCTGTCGATCCAGTCCGCCGCCAAGGGGGCCCATTTGCTCTCGAGGCCCAGCAGACCGAGAAGCTGCTGGAACTGGGTGATCTCGGCGGTGTTGGAGTTCCCGCCCGCCGCCGCCGCCAGATTGTTGATGTTGAACTTGCTTTGCTCATCCTCGAGCTGCAGATGCTCCAGCGTCACGCCTGGCAGCAGCTCGAACGGCCCGTAGCTCTGCGCCCACGGTTGGTTGAGTGAAACCTGGCCGGCATTCGGGCCCGATTGCTCGAGCACGTAGGCCGCCATGGCCTCGGCGCCCTCGGCGACGAGCATGCTCTGATCGGCGCCGAACACGGTGCTGGCGCGATGCGCAGACATGGCGCTCGCGAAGCCGATGGCCGTGGCGAGCACCGCCGCGATCGCCACCAATATGATGGCCGTCAGCAGCGCAATGCCGCGTTCGGCGCGCTCGCCGCGCGCGCAGCCGCCACGGGCGCTGCGGCTGCTCACCCTGCCACCTCGATGTGACGCATCAGCACGCCCCAATCTTCCAGCTCGATCACGACTTCCACGGCCACCGGGCGCATGCGCAGCATCAGGCCCTGCTGGCTGGCGCCGGGCTGGGACTCGGGCCACTGCGTCTGCCATTGATGCTCGGCATCCATGAAACGCATGCTGAAGCTCTTGACGCGATCGATGAGCTTGCGCTTGATCGGCACATCGGACAGCGTGGAATCGAGCTCGACCGTGTAGGAACGCATCAGAGTGCCGTTCTCGATCGAGTAGCTCACGCGCTGCAGCTCCGGGCGCGGCAGTCCTGCAGGGTTGGTCCAGCTTCCGCGTGTGAAGCTCACCAGCGGCGGCGCGGCGCCGTTCAGACTCGTGATGCTGCCCAGGGTCGGGCTGGTGCTGCCGGTGCTCCCCGTGCTGCCGGTGCTCCCCGTGCTGCCGGTGTTGCCGGCGCTGCCAGTGCTGCTGGTGCTTGCGCTGCCGCTGGTGCTCGCGCTGAATACCTGCGTCGTGCCGGTGATCGTGAAACTCGCGCCGCCCAGCGTGGTGTTGGTGCCGCCGAGCGTCGCGGCGTTCGGCGAGCTCATCAGCGCGGGCAGATAGCCGTCGCCGGTGAGTTGGCGGACCGGGCGGGGCTGCAGCAGCTCGAAGTCCTGTTCGATGGTGCGCAGCGCCTGCTGCACGGCGATCAGGCGCGCGGATTGCTCCTCGAGTTCCTTGCGGCTGCGAAGCGCCTGCTCCAGCGCCCGATACCCGATGGTGAACATGATCGCGGTGATGAACAGCGCCACCAGCAGCTCGATCAGCGTGAATCCCGCGAACCGGCGCATGCTCAGGATCCGCCGGCGCTCGAGCCGCCCGGAATTGTAGGGCTGGTAATCGGGGTGGGCGGGGGGTTGGTGCCGGGATTGGGGACCGTGCCGATGGCGCCGCCGCTGCTGCTGCTGCCCGTGCCGCCCAGCGACGTGCCGTTCCAGTCCCCCAGCGTCTCGCCGCTCGCGGCCGCCAGGGCATCGCCGCGAAAGCCGACCACGGTCGTAAGCCAGGAGGCTGCATTGGCGCTGGCCGGGCCTTTGGTCGAGGTGCCCACGGAGGGGGTGTTGCGTCGCACGCTGACCGTGATCTGCATCAGCCCTGGAATCTGCTGCATGGCGGTCACGACCTGCTGCCAGTGCCAGTCGCCGTTGCCAAAGCCCTTGACGTCCCCCTGGGTCGTGCCGGTGGTGGGCGCCTGCAGATTCAGGCGCACATCGGCGATGCGATTGAGCGCGATCCACTGCGCCAGCGTCTTCTCGCGCAATGCGCCGACGTTGTTGGCGGCGCTGCTCAACGAGGCCAGCACCGCGCCCATGCCGAAGGCGACGATCACCAACGCGACCAGCACTTCCAGCAGCGTGAAGCCGTGCGCAGCATGCTTCACTGCGCGGCCTCGACGATGTCTCCGACCTTGACGGTGCCGTCATCGCCACTGCGCAGCGTGACGCTGCGGCCGGAACCGGGGCGTTCGATGGTCAGGACGAAATTGTCCAGGTCGCCATTGGAGAGCAGCATGAGCTGCGGCATGTTGTCATCGGGCGCGGTGCCGAGGCCGCTGCCCCCGCTGCTGCTGCTGCCGGGGCCACCGGCGCTGCCGGAGCCGCTGCTGCTGCCCCCGAGGCCGCCCGCAGCGCCGTAGCCACTGCCACTGCTGCCGAAGCCGCCGCTGCCGCTACCCAGACCGCCGCCGCCTGCGCTGCCGGAACTGGCGCCGATGCTGCCGATGCCGCCGCTGCCCGTGATCGCGCCGATGGCCTGACCGGCGGCCCCGCCACCGCTGCTGCCCAGCAGGCTTCCCTTGGACACTGAAACGGCTGTGGGGCTGATCACCAGTGCCTTGTCATCGAGCACGATCACATGACCCTCGATCGAGAGCCGGATCTGCAGACCCGAGGGCAGGCGGCGCGGGCGCAATGTGTCATCGACGGTTTCCGGACTCCATTGCATGAGGCGATTGTCGTAGAAGGTGAAGCGATAGCCGTGCTGACCCAATCTGATGCCGTACTCGAGCGTGAGTATGGCGCCGCGTTCGCGTCCATACGCGATCAGCGCCGCGAGTCGGTCGCGCTCCTGCTCGAGCTGGCGGTCCCTGCCCGTGGCGCCGAGGCTCAGGATCGCGCCGATGACGAGGATGCCTATGATCGCGACCACGACCATGATCTCGAGGAGCGTGAAGCCGCGCTGAGCCGCACGCCGGCGTGCGCTCCGGCACGCGCGCGCCGCGGCATCGCGACGGCGGCAGATCAGTTGTCGAGATTCCAATTACCGATGTCGGCGTTCAGTCCAGTGCCCCCCGGCTGGCCGTCGGCGCCGAGCGAGGACAGGTCGTACTCGCCGTGCGTGCCCGGGATCTGGTACTGGTAGTCATTGCCCCACGGGTCCTTGGTCAAGCGCTTGAGGTAGCCGCCGGGGCGCCAGTTCTTGATGGTCGGG
>DATDHV010000049.1:0-5775 GCA_036521395.1 Steroidobacteraceae bacterium
CTTGGTGAACAGCTCAAACACGCGGCGGACCACGGCGGCACGGTCGGGGATGAGCACGCGCTTGCCGTCGGCCGTGACATCAATCCAGCCCGGCACGATGTGCGAGAACAGCTCGCCGGCCTTGGCGCGCTCCCGCTTGGCGGCCATCGCCTGCGCGACCCGCTTACCCTTGGTCCGCGACTCCTCGTTCGCCCGCATCAGGATCAGGACGGCCATGATGAAATCGAAGCCATCCAGCGAGTCCTTGCTGTAGCGCTTCTCGCCGTCCGCCAGTGTCACCACGTCTACGCCAGCCTCTACGATCTCCTCGAGCACTCGGACCGCCTTGCGGGCTTCCTTGCGCGATATGCGGTCAAGGGATTCGACCAGCAGCACCGACCCGGCCGGCACGTCGCCGGCCTTGATAGCGTGAAGGAACGCGCCGAGCTTGCTGGTGCCGTCGAGGTTCTTGCCGCGGTAGGCCGACACCCCGAGGTCGTGCATGGTCAATTCGGTGTCGAGGGTCAGCTTGTGCCGGGCCGCGTAGGCGCCGGCCATGCTGGTCTGACGGCGCAGGCTATCCCCCTTGGATTGCTCCGGGGTGCTGAATCGGACGTAGCTGTAGGCTTTGGGCGCGGCGGGGGTCATGACTGCACCCCCGACAAGTAGCGAGCGCGGATCAAGGGCATAAGGCGCGCGGCGCGAGCCCCCCGATGTGAACGGGGAGTGTAATTCATGGCGTCGGCGTTGAGCTTGAAGAACAGCATTAGTGCCTTGGCGACTTTGCGGGATGCGGTCATGGTCAAACCCTCAAGCGGGCAGTATAGCCCGGTATGGGTCCACGGTATACGCCATGCTGCTGGTCGGGCCGCCCGGAAGCGGCAAGAGCATGCTGGCCGCGCGCCTGCCGGAGCTGCTGCCGCCGCTCTCGGCCCATGAAGCGCTCGAGGTGGCCAGCATCGCCTCGATGGCCGGGCACCGGCTCGACGTGCGCCGCTGGACGCGGCGGCCCTTTCGCGCTCCGCACCACACCGCGTCCGCGCACGCCATCGTCGGCGGCGGCCCGCTGATCCGGCCGGGAGAGATCAGCCTCGCGCACCACGGGGTGCTGTTCCTCGATGAGTTGCCGGAGTTCGATCGCCGCGTGCTCGAGTCGCTGCGCGAGCCGCTCGAGAGCGGCGCCATCACGATCGCACGCGCCTCGGCGCGGCTGGAGCTGCCGGCGCAGTTCCAGCTCGTGGCGGCCATGAATCCTTGTCCGTGCGGCTACTTCGGTGATCCGGCTCATGCCTGCCGCTGCAGTGCGGGTCGGATCGAGCGCTACCGCCAGCGCATCTCGGGACCGCTGCTCGATCGCATCGACATACGCATCGATGTACCGCGTATCGCGGCCGCACAGTTCACCTCGCTGGCGGCCGCCGCCACGCGGCGCGCGCCGGGGCCGGCTGCCGAGGATGCCGTCGCGCTGGCGCAGCGCGCACGCTGCTGGCGCCTGGAGCGCTCGGGTTGCCTGACGGCGCGACTGAACAGCCGGCAGCTCCAGCGCTGCTGCGCGCTGCCGCGCGCATCGCGGCAGCTTCTCGAGCGCAGCGCGGAACGGCTCGCGCTATCGGGGCGGGGAATTCACCGGCTGCTGGCCGTGGGGCGCACCATCGCCGATATCGAGGGCAGCGAGCGCATCGAGCCCGCGCACCTGGCCGAGGCCGTGCAACTGCGCCGCGCCCTCGACGGCCTCACTTGGCCAGCGACACCATGTAGTCCACGCCCTGCTTGATCAGCGCGTCGGGCAGATCGGCGCGCCCGTCCTTGGCCGGCATGACGCCGGTCTTGCCGGTGTAGCCGTTGATCGCGTGCTCGTACAGCGTGGCCTTGCCCTCGGCGATGCGCGGCGCCCAGGCCGCCTTGTCCCCGGCCTTGGGTGCGCCGGCGATGCCGGTGCCGTGGCAGGCGCTGCAGGCGGCCTCGAACAGCGCCTTGCCGTCCTTCGGAATGCTCGCAGCGGCTGCCGGCCCTGCCCCCGCCGGCGCTTTGATCGCCAGCGCCGAATTGTCCTGCCCCGCGACTGCCTCCTGTCCCGCCGGCTCGACGCGTTTGAGCACGCTGGCGATGTACGCCGGGTCGTCGTAGACCTGCCGGTTCTCGGTGTGGGCCGCCACCACGCGGGCCAGCACCAGCAGCAGTATGGCGATGGCCACCAGCGTGCCGATCACGAGACTGAAGGTGTTCACGAATTGCGAGTCGTTCTTGCTCACGGGGTTGAAACCGATTTTGTATTAGTGCGGGAGTGCATCATAAACGTCCTACAGCGCCCGACGGAAGGTCAGATTCACGCGGCAGTGGCCGAGCAGCGCATGCTCGCCGTCGGCCAGTGGCCGCACGCCGTGGAATGAGAGCCGCCGGGTGCGGCCCCAGACCACGACATCGCCATGGAACAGCGGCACGCGCTCAACCGGCTCCTCGCGGTGCGCGCCGCCGAACAGGAACACGGCGGCCAGGCCCAGCGAGACCGAGACCACCGGCGCGGAGAAGTCGCGCTCGTTGCGGTCCTGGTGCAGCGTCAGGCGGGCGCCGGGCTCGTAGCGGTTGATCAGACAGGCATCGGGCTCGAAGGCCCCGAAGCCCGCCCGCTGCGCAGCGCTCGCCGCCAACGTCGACCAGCAGCGCGGCATCGGCGGCCACGGCCGGCCGCTGCGCGGATCGATGCTCTGATAGCGATAGCCCGCGCGGTCGGAGATCCAGCCGGCGCGGCCGCAATTGCTCATCGCTACCGACATGCGCTGGCCGCCGGGGGTCAGCATATGGCGCCACGGGCTGATCGCCACCAGCTCCTGCACCTGCCGGCACAGCGCCGCGGCTTCTGCGGCGGCGAACGCCGGCAGCAGCACCGCGTCGGGCCCGGGGCCGATGAATTCGAGCGCTGCGCGCGGCAACAGGGACGGAGCGCTGCAAGCCTGCTGCATGTAATCGGGCTCCTCGGGCCGCTGCCCGGCATATCGCAAAGCGCGCAATTGGACACGCAAACCGTCTCGGGTTCAAGCCTTGCGCCGCAGCGCGGCCGCTCGCCAGGCGGTCCTGGACTAGCTGTTTCCGGACACGGGATTACTTCGAACATGAGGTCCGAAAACGGCTAGAAGGGAGCCATGGGGCTCTCTATAGTCGGCCGCATGAACCAGCACCGCTACTCCCACTACAAGGCTCTCGGCGCCCGCGATGCGCGCTTCGACGGCGTGTTCTTCGTCGGCGTTACCTCCACGGGCATCTACTGCCGGCCCATCTGCCCCGTGAAAACCCCGCAGGAAGCCAATTGCCGGTTCTTCGACAGCGCACACGAGGCCGAGCAGGCGCATTTCCGTCCCTGCCTGCGCTGCCGTCCGGAGCTGGCCCCCGGGAACGCCCCGGTGGACGCATCACAACGCATCGCTCACCTGATCGTGCAGCGCCTGGAGGAGGGCATCATCGAGAACGATGCGGGACTGGAGGCGATCGCTCAGCAATTCGAGCTGAGCTCGCGCCAGATCCGCCGCATAGTGCGCAAGGAACTCGGTGTGTCACCGATCCAGCTACTGCTCACGCGGCGGCTGCTGCTCGCGAAGCAGCTGCTCACCGAGACCAGGCTGCCGGTCACGCAGATCGCGTTCGCCAGCGGCTTCTCGAGTCTGCGGCGCTTCAACGACGCATTCAATTCACGCTACGCACTGACACCCTCGCGTCTGCGCAAGCGGGTGACGACGAGTGCCGGCATGCTCGATCGCGGCGATTCCTCCGTGCTACAGCTGGCTTGCCGGCCGCCGTTCGACTGGACGGGTCTGCTCGCGTTCCTGAAGGCGCGCGAGCTCAAGGGAGTCGAATGGATAGGGAAGGAATTCTACGCCCGCACCGTGCACCTGGGCTCCGCCACCGGCTGGATCCGGGTGACGCAGGCACGGCGCAAGAATGAGCTCCTGCTCGAGTTCAGCCACGGCTTGATCGCGGTGCTGCCGGCGCTACTGCGCCGCACGCGCGCGCTGTTCGACCTCAATGCCCGGCCCGATCTGATCGCACGGCAATTGCGCAAGGATGAGCGTCTGAGGCCGCTGGTGCGGCGAACCCCCGGCATGCGCGTCCCCGGCGCCTTCAATGGCTTCGAGATGGGGCTGCGCGCCATCATCGGTCAACAGGTCACGGTGAAGGCAGCCACGCGGCTGGCCTGCCGGGTCGTCGAAGCCTTCGGCGAGCCTTTTGCCACCCCGCATGCCGAGCTGAACCGTTTGACGCCTGCGCCGGCGCGCCTGGCCGGCGCACGTGTGGAGGACATCGCGGCACTGGGCATCGTCCGCTCGCGCAGCAGAAGCATGATCGCTCTGGCGCAGTCGCAGGTCTCGGGTGCGATACCGCTCGACGGCGCGGTGCACAGGCCGCCGGCCGAAACCATACGACGCCTGACCGAGCTGCCAGGCATTGGTCCCTGGACCGCGCACTACATCGCCATGCGGGCGCTGAGCTGGCCCGATGCATTTCCCAAGGAAGACATGGAGGTGCGCCATGGCCTGGGCGGGGTTTCCGCGGCACAGGCCGAGGAAATGTCCCAGGCCTGGCGGCCGTGGCGCAGTTATGCAGTGCTGCACATCTGGAAGAACGCGGCACCGGCGAGTGCCGGAGGAGTTGGATCATGACCCGCCTGATGCTTGATCGGCTGGCAACACCGCTGGGCACGGCCTTGCTCGTGACCGACGAGGCTGGCGTGCTGCGCGCACTGGATTTCGAGGACTGCGAATCGCGAATGCTCGGGCTGCTGCGGATCCACTATGGCAGCGTGCCGGTGACGGCAGCGGCTGCACCGGCGAAAGTCATGGGCAATTTGCGAGACTATTTCGACGGTGAGCTCGAGGCGCTGCGGCGCATCGCCTGGGCGACCGGCGGCACACCCTTCCAGCGCTCGGTCTGGAGTGCGCTGACCGACATTGCGCCCGGCCGGACTCGCAGCTATGGCGAGCTCGCCCGTTTGCTCGGCCGGCCCGGCGCCTCGCGCGCCGTGGGCATGGCGAATCACTCAAATCCGGTCGCGATCGTCGTGCCCTGTCATCGTGTGATCGGAGCCGCTGGCGCACTGACCGGCTATGCGGGCGGCCTGCATCGCAAGCGCTGGCTGCTCAGGCATGAGGGCGCCTGCCCTGCCGCGAGCAGCCTCAATCCTCGCGTGTTTCCAGCGACCGATAGCCGCTGACTTGCGCGCCATCTTCCGGGCGCAAGCGCATGAAGACGGGTATGGCCAGCAGCGGAAGAACAGCGGTGAGCAGGAACACTTCGTGAAAACGGGCGGGGGTCAGCAGACGGTCGTGAATGCTCACCGCGCTCAGCAGCACGGCGCTCAGCGTGACGCCGAAGCTGACGGAAAGTTGCTGCAAGGCGCCGCCCAAGCTCGTGGCGCGGCTCAGACGCTCGTTGGGCATGTCGGCATAGGACAGGGTGTTGGAGGTCATGAACTGAATGGAGCGCGTCAAGCCGAAGACGAAGACATACAGCAACAGGGCCCAATGGGGCATGCCGGGTTCCAGAATGGCAAAGCCCGCCAGGGCCGCCGAGCCGGCGATCGCGCTGCCAATCAGAATTCTGTCAAAGCCGTAGCGCGGCAGCAAACGCGACGACAGCAGGCGCATGAAAACGGAACTGATGCTGCTCACGAACGTGATCGATCCGGAGGCGATGGGCGACATGCCGAACCCGACCTGCAGCATCAAGGGCAGCAGGAAGGGCACAGCGTTCATCGCCACGCGGCAAATGCCTCCGGCGAGCGTGCCGATGCGGAAGGATCGCAGG
>DATDHV010000050.1:0-4676 GCA_036521395.1 Steroidobacteraceae bacterium
CAACATCGATTTTCCGCAGCGCGCCCGCATCGTCAAACGCGGCGACCGCATCACCATGTTCCTGAGCATGCACGGCGAGCCGCTGCATCAGACCGGCGCGTCGATCAAGCTGCATTTCGACGGCCCCTTCTATGCCGGCATCGGCGTGTGCTCGCACGACCGGGACGTGACCGAGACCGCCGTGTTCTCGCGTGTGGAACTGCAGCAGCCAGGCCCCGCTGCCGACCGCGAGGAGCTGTTCAGCTCCGTGCAAACCATACAGACCGACAACAACTTCCGGCGGGCCATGATGGTGCTGACCGAGCGCGCTCGAATCGGCTCGGTGAACTGGAGCCACGATGGCAGCACGCTGTACTTCAACCGCGACGGCGCCATGGAAGCCATGCCGGTCCTGGGCGGCGTAGCGCAGCGCGCGGAGATCGCTGCGCACCTCTGGTGCGACGACAACCACGGCCTCTCGCCCGACGACCGGCTGCTGGCGGTGAGTTGCGCGCCGGCCTCAGGGCGCAGGCGCTCGATTTACCTGGTGCCGCTGGGCGGCGGCGATGCCCGCATGCTCACCCACGGCCTTGGCGCTGAATTTCACGGCTGGTCGCCGGACGGGTCGATGATCGCCTTCACCGACGTGCGTCGCGGCCAATCGGACGTGTACGTGGTCCCGGCAAGGGGCGGAGAGGCGAAACGACTGACTCGCACCGGCAGCAATGACGGCCCGGACTTCGCACCCGACGGCACCATCTACTTCAGCTCCGACCGATCGGGCAGCATGCAGCTGTGGCGCATGAAGGCCGACGGCACGCAGGCCGAACAATTGACGCACGATGAGGGCAGCGATCGCTTCCCGCATGCGGCGCCGGACGGCAAGCAGCTCATCTATCTCAACAGCGCCGCCCGGTCACGGCTGGGCGATGCCACCCTGCGCGTGATGGACCTATTCACGGGCCAGACGCGAGTGCTGGTCGATGTGTTCGGCGGCGAGGGGACATTGAATGCACCCTCCTGGTCCGCCGACGGCCGCCATTTCGCCTTCACCGAGTACGACCTGCTGCCGCGCTCGGCCGACGGACCGCCCTACGTGATGGTGCCTCCCAGGCCCGACGTGCCCGTGCATTGAGTAAGGAGGAGTCGATGATCAAGGCTACAGGATGGGCGGTGTCGATGATGCTGCTGGCGGGCGCGGCCGGCGCCCAGGAGAGGCCGAAGATCCTCAGCGTCTCGCACCTCGCCGTCTATGCCGCCGGCGCCGAGCAGAGCGAACACTTCTACGTGCACGATCTGGGCGCCTTCAAGGCATCGGATCCGCAGAATCCGCGCGGCGTGCGCTATTACTTCAACCCGGTGCAGTTCGTCGAAGTGCTGCCCCTGCCCGAGGGACCGCCCTCGATCAACCGCTTCGATCATGCCGCCTTCAACGTATCGAGCGCCGAGCGCATGCGCACGTACCTCGCGGCACACGGGGTGGTCGTGCCGTCCGGCGTCACTACGGCGAGCGATGGTAGCCACTACATCGAGGTCAGGGACCCCGAGGACAACCGCATCGAGTTCGTGCAGCCGCCGTCGCGTCCGGCCGCGGTGCCGCTGAATGTCCTGAGCCATCACATCATTCATGTAGGCTTCATCGTGCACGACCCGGCGCTGGAAGATCGCTTCTATCAGACCGTGCTGGGGTTCCGTCCCTACTGGCACGGCGGCATGAAGGACGACGTGACCCAGTGGATCGCGGAGCAGGTGCCCGACGGCACGGATTGGATCGAGTACATGGTGGCCACGGGCCCGGAAAAGACCGGCATACCGGCCGACATGTCGCAGGAGACCGCAGGCGTGCTCGATCATTTCTCACTCGGCGTGCCGAACATCGAGCAGTCCATGAACCTGCTGTACGCCGGCGACCGGCTCAGCGGGCGGCACTCCCCGCCCCAGATCGGTCGCGACGGCAAGTGGCAGCTCAACCTGTACGACCCGGACGGTACGCGCGCCGAGCTCATGGAATTTCAGCCCTCGGTCAAACCCTGCTGCTCACCCTTCATGGCGGCCAGCCCCACGCGCTGAGGAGAACCGCAATGCGATCGATGCAGTACGGGCTCATGCTTTGCGGCGCGCTGGCATGCAGCGCGCAGGCGAACGGCCAGGCGCCCGGTGCCGAGGTGGTACGGCTGGACAAGTCGCTGGACGCGCTGGTCGCACCGGGAACGGTGATCGAAAAAGTCGCGGGCAATTTCAAGTTCACCGAGGGCCCGATGTGGCGCGAGGGGCGGCTGTGGATCTCGGACGTCGTCGGCGACACCATCTTCGCCGTATCGCCGAACGGAGCCGTCGAGCCCTTGCTGGCCAAGGCGGGCGGTTACCCGGATCCGCCGCCGGGCTCCTATCTCGGCCCGAATGCCATGGTGACCGACCGGGACGGATCCGTTCTGCTCGCGCAGCAGGGTGGCCGTAAGCTCGTGCGCATCGTGCCAGAGGACGGACAGCTGGTGATCAGGCCGTTCCTCGATGGCTTCGAAGGCAAGCGCTTCAACAGCCCAAACGACCTCGTGTTCGCGCCCGATGGCTCACTGTGGTTTACCGATCCGCCGTTCGGCCTGGCCCGCGGTGACGCGGATCCGGCCAAGGAGCTGCCGTACGATGGCGTCTACCGTTATGCCCGTGGCAGGCTGACGCTCGCCGTCAAGGATCTCACGCTGCCGAACGGTATCGGCTTCTCCCCCGATGGCAAGTGGCTGTACGTCGGCAACTCCGGACCGCGCATGTGCGTCATGAAATACGCGGTCGGCAGAGACGGCACGGTGGCGGCCGGCATGCCGCTGATCGAGTTTCCAAATGCGGCCGAACCGGGAGTTCCGGACGGCCTGAAGATCGATTCCAAGGGCAACGTCTGGACTACCGCGCCGGGCGGCATTCGCATCGTGCGTCCGGACGGCAAGATCCTCGGCCGCATCAAGCTGCCCGAGGTGGCGGCCAACCTGGCCTGGGCCGATCAGGGCAGAACTCTCTATATCACGGCGCGAACCGGCGTCTACCGGCTCAAGCTCGCGACCCCCGGGGTCATGCCGCTGTATCAGAGATAGCGCGACTCACGGGGCGCTTGGCGGCTCGGACGCGGGCGCGGCTGCCGGTCCGCCCAGATATCGTGCGGCGAAGATCAGGAATACCGGCCAGTTCGGGCCGGTACTGTGGCCCCCGCTGTGCTGGCGGAACGCGATGTCGCCATTGATCAGTGCGGTCCCCAGGGGCGGCATCTGCGTCGTGCCGAGATCGCGCTTGCCGAGCAGCCGGTAAACCGGACCTGCGCCAACCGCGCCGAGGAACATGCCCTTGGCGTCCACCCAGCCGCCTTCGAGCCGCGGCGAACCGGCGCTGATGAACACCGGACGCGGCGCGCACAGCGCGATCAGCTCGTGCGCGTCCACCGGCAGATCATCGACGGTGAGCGGCCCGGCGTATTTGAGGAAGTTGCCTGCCATCCACTGGTACTCGGCGGTGGAGGCGATGTTTTCCACCTGCTCGCCGAAGCGCCGCCGCAGGATCTTAGCGCCCCCGGCGCCCGAGGAGCCGATGAAGCCGATCGCCAGGCGCGGCTCGTAGGCCATGGCAACGAGCGCCGCCTTGCCGTAGCGCGACAGGCCCTCGATACCCACGCGCCGGGCATCCACGGCGGGATCGATCTCGAAATAGTCGAGCGCGCGACTCGCACCCCAGGCCCATGCGCGCAGTGCGCCCCAGTCATCGGGATTGCGCGGCCGCCCTCTGTTGACCAGCCCGATGATGCCGGTGGCGAGGCCGGCGCCGTTATCGGGCTGCAGGCTGGTGGGTATGAGCAGCGCATAGCCCCAGCCCCTGGCCAGGACCTGCTGCTGCCACGGCGGCCCGTTGCCGGCAATGGCCTCCCACTGCGCGCTCGTGAAACGACTCTTCAGCGCGGCCAGCGCCTCGGCGCCGGGTCCCAGCTCCATGATCACGGGCACAGGACCACTCGCCTGCGCCGGTGTGGTCAGGCTGAGCTGTATATCAACGGTGATGCGCGGGTAGGACGAGTTGTCGACGTGGCCGATGAGATGCTTCGTGATCACGGGCACCTCACCGATTCGCTCGCTGACGGTATCGATGACCGCCCAGCGCACGGCCGGTGTGCGCCTGGGTACGCGGCCGTAGAGCTCGCGGTCGAAGTCCTCAACGATCTGCGGGCGGCGGCGGCGCCACCACGCCTGCGCGCTCGTCACGTTGCTGCCGTCCGCGAACACGAGCGGATCGGGCAGCCGGTACGGGATGACCTTGGACTCATCGAAGTTCGCCGCGTTGGGGGAAGCCGGATTGCCGTCGGGACCGGGCCGCAGCGCGGGGATATGCAACAAGGCCATCATGCGCTGGTGATCCTGCTCGGCGGTGAGGCCGCCCGCACCCGCGCCCGCGCCACCAGATGTCGCGTTCGACGTGGCCGTGCCGGCCGTGATGAGAAGAAGTGACGTCGCGACCCAGCCGTTGCGGAGCGCGCGCTTCATGAACATGGACCGAGGACCTCCATCCGGGGCATCGACTTCACAAAACTGTGACGTGATGCGTAAAGATTATCCAGCCGCGGTCGACATTTGGGTAACAGACCACGCAGCCATGGTTCAAGGTAGGGCGATGCCCGACGTCATGAAGACCCAGCGCAAGACCACGGCGCGTGCTCGCAAAGC
>DATDHV010000051.1:0-4251 GCA_036521395.1 Steroidobacteraceae bacterium
GCTGGGCGGCAGTTTCAAGCGCATTCAGGGCACGGCCGACCTGATGCCCTCGGACATCATCGGCGTGCACGTGTTCGACGCCGCGCGTGGCGAATTCAATTTCCGCCCGGGGCCGCTGTTTGCCGAAGTGCTGCTGTTCGATGAGATCAACCGCGCCGGCCCCAAGACGCAGTCGGCGCTGCTCGAGGCGATGGAGGAGCGACAGGTGTCGGTGGATCGCAAGATGTACCGGCTGCCGCTCGCGTTCCTGGTGGTCGCGACCCAGAATCCGCGCGACTTCGAGGGCACCTATCCACTGCCCGAATCCCAGCTCGACCGCTTCATGCTGCGCATCGAGTTGTCCTATCCGGCGCGCGACAAGGAGCTGGCCGTGCTCGAGCGCTATGGCGGCATCGTAGCGGCGCCCGCCGGTCAGGCTCTCGGCGCGAGCGAGGCGGCGCAGCCCGGCCAAGCCGTCGCCAGTGCCGAGCGCATCGCGGCCGCCCGGGCCTGCGCCGATGCCGTGCACGTGGCCCCGGAGCTGCGCAACTACGTGCTCGATATCGCCCAGGCCACGCGCGAACATGCGCACGTGGCGCTGGGGCTGTCCACCCGCGGCGCGCTGGCGCTGCTGCGCGCCGCTCGCATCGAGGCCGGCCTGCGCGGCGCGGATTTCGTCAGTCCGGATGACGTCAAGGCCATGCTGCCGCTGGTGGTGGCGCATCGCCTCGTGCTCTCGAGCGAGGCCATTCTGGAAGGGGTCGGCGAGGCCGCGCTCGCGCAGCGCGTGGCCGGGCAGGTGGCGGTGCCGCGGTGAGATGAGCGATGAGCCTGCGCCAGAATGCGCTGCTGCTGGTGCTGCTCGCCGCGCTGATCGCGATCGGCGCGGATTGGAGCGGCGCTATCGCGCTCGAGCGCTGGTGGTGCGCGCCGCTCGGACTGCTGCTGCTGGGCCTGGCCTTCGAGGCCTGGGCGACTCGACGAGCGCCGCTGCGCGCGAATCTCAACGCCGCGACGCAGTGGCTGCTGTGCCGGCCGACGCCGATGCGACTGGAGCTGCGCAGCGCGCGGCGGCGCGCCGCCGCTCTCGAAGTGGCCCCGACGGCGCCGACCGAGGTGTCGATCGAGCGCGCGGTGGCGCGCCTCGAGCTGCCCGTCGATGCGCCCGCGGCGCTGGCGCTGACGGCCACGGCGCGTCGGCTCGGGCGATTCGAGTGGCCGCCGGTGCAGATGCGCATCTCCGGGGCGCTGGGCCTGGCCTGGTGGCGACGATCGGTGTCCACGGATTTCGCGCTGCGGGTGGTGCCGGATGTGCTGCACGACTCGGAGCGCGCGCTCGATGCCCGCGCCGGCGGGGACCGCGCGAGCCCGCGCATGGGCGCGGGTGGGGAGATCGTGCAGCTTCGCGACTATCGCGCCGGCGATCCGCCGCGTTCGATCGACTGGAAGGCCAGCGCGCGGACCCGGCGGCTCATCAGCCGCGATTTCTCCGAGGATCAGCACCTCGAGATCGTCATCGCCGTCGATGTCAGCCGCGCCAGCGGCCTGGCTGCCGGCGCGAGCGACCGCCTGGCCCTGTACGTCAACATTGCGGCGCGCATTGCGCAGCGCGCCGCCGCGCTCGACGATCGGATCGGATTGCTGCTGTATGCGGATCAGCCGCTCGCGGCTCTGGCACCGGGGCGCGGCATCGCCGCGGTGACGCGATTGCGCTCGCTGCTGGGACAGGCGCGCGTGCAGCCCACCGAGGCCAATCATGCTCTGGCCGCGGTGCGCATCCGTTCCCTGGCGCATCAGCGCAGCATGGTGCTGATGCTGACGGATCTTGATGATGCCGGCATGGCCTCGGCCCTGATCGGCGCGGCGCGGCTGCTGCTGCCCAAGCACCTGCCATTCATCGCCAGCGTCCGGAGCGATGGCGCGCAGGCGCTCGCGCACCGCCCCGCGAGCGAGGAGCTCGAGGTCTACGAAGCCATCGCTGCGCAGCGCTACTGCGCGGGGCTGGCGCGCAATATCAAGGCGCTGCGTACCCTCGGTGCGGACTGCGTGCTCGCGCCGGCCGGCAATCTCGATCGCGCGGTGCTGGCCGCCTATCTAGGTTTTCGGCGTCGGCGCCGTGTCTAGCCGCGCGCGCCGGCGCACGCCGCCGCGCAGGAACAGCAGCATCAGCGCCCAGTAGCCCAGGCCGATCGCGGCCCGGACCGGCAGCGCGATGCGCGGATTGGGCGAGATGAAGCCCTCGATGAAACCGCAGACGATGAGCAGCAGCGCGCAGGCGATCAACACCGGGCCGAGATTGTGCGCCGCGTGCTGAAAGGCTTCGCGGCGCGTGGGCGCATCGGGCCGGATCAAGGACTCGCCGAGCGCGGTACCGGCTGCGGCCGCGATGCACATGACCGAGATCTCCACCGGACCGTGCGCGAGCACGAACTTGAGCAACTCGCCGTCGAGTCCATGCTGATGAGTGAACGCGAACAGCGCGCCGAGCATGAGCCCGTTGAGACTGATGATGTAGAACGCGCCCAGTCCGAAGAATATCCCGGCGCAGAAGGCGAAGACGCTGACCGCGATGTTGTTCGACAGGATCTGCACCGAGAGCACCGGGGACGGGGCGATATTGAACATCCCCTCCGTCCAGAGCTGACCGTGCTCGACCTTGTCGATCATGGCGCGGCTCGCCACCAGGCCGATCAGATCGGGATAGCGCGTGATGAGCCAGAGCCCGGCGAGCGCGGACAGCACGAACAGCAAGGCAATCCACATCAGCGTAGGGCGCAGCGCGGCCATGGCTGCAGGAATCCGGCGCGCAAACAGCGCGCGCCATGCCGACCGAGTGGGCCGCGAGCTGCGATCGATGGAGGCGTGCGCGAGCGCGTACAGCGATTCGAGCGCCGTGGTCGTGGCGCTGTGCGGTAGCAGTCGTCGCGCGGTGGCCAGATCGCCGGCCAGGGCGCGGTACTGCTCGACGTAGCGCTGCGCCTGCGCGACCGACAGCGCTGCGGGCCGCGATCGCAGCGTGCCGAGCCATTCGGCCCAGAGCCGATCGCGCGATCTGATCCAGGCACCGGCCGTCGCCGGCCCCGAATGCGCAGCCGCTGGGTGCGCGGCTTCCGCGTGCGCCGGCGGATTCATGCAGCCGCAGGCAGCACGGCGCGCAGACGCGCATGCAACTCGGTATCGCTCGCGGCATCGAGCGCCGGAGCAGCAGCGGGATCGGCGCGCGCGAGCAATGCGCGCGCCAGCGCGTCGCGATGCTCCACGGCCAGGGCCGGCCAGCGCTCGAGCAGCTCGCTGAGCAGTTCGATCACGTTGGGGTCCAGCTTGGAGTGATCCACCAGCGCAGGCAGGCGCGCGAGCGAGTGCGCCGATGGTGAGGTATCCAGCACCAGCACCGTGCCGGCCGCCATATCGCCAATGCGAAGATGTTGCGCGTTGATCATGCAGCTCGTGAGGCCGACCAGGTACGCAAACGGCATGGCATCGAGCAGCCGGAACACATTGCGCATGAGGATGGCCCCGGCACCGGGCAAGCCGCCGCGCTGGGTCACCAGCCGCACGCCGGCGATGCGCTTGCCCGGCGTGCGGCCGTGCATGAGCAGCTCGAGCACCGGATGGTAGAGAAGGTACAGCAGCAACGCAGGCAATGCGCCGAGCAGCGCAAAGGCACCTCGGTAGCCGTGTCCTGCGCCCACCAAACCGAAGCCCATGAGCGAGAGCCGCGCGAGCAGCAGCCAGGACAGCGCCACGAGCACACGTATATGCCAGTCAATCACGAATGCATAGCTGCGTGTGCCCGGCCCGGCAATGGGCAGGGACAGCTCGACACCGGTCAGGCCGGTGACACGCAGTTGCTCGGAGTCGCGCATGGCAGCTCGACAGTGTGCACACCGGTATCCGGGGCGGCAAAAAAAACCCCGCTGGGCGGGGTTTCAGTCTCTCAACTCGACACAGGTCTGCCTCGGATGGACATTAATGTACAGACCTGAGGGTCTGGCCTTAGAAGGCCCGTCCCGAAAGTGCGGGACCCGCGCGTCAATTCGCGCTTAAGACCACTCGCGGCAGGCCTGAAAAGGTGGCATACCGCAGCCTGTGCCCATCCGGACAGCCCGGGTTTCTCCAATCGAAGGCGGCGTCCAAATCCTGCTGTCCGATTTTTGCCGCACTGTTTCGCACTGCGGCAACTGCAGGGGACTATATCCCTTCCCGGTCGGTAAAACTATAACGGATCAATGGATTGATGCGAACACGTCGCCAAACTGCGACGCTCTTCTC
>DATDHV010000052.1:0-23139 GCA_036521395.1 Steroidobacteraceae bacterium
TCCTCGGCGGCTACACCAGTGCGGTGCTGCTGGTGGGCGTAGTGATCTTCATGGCCTGGGAATCGGCCTCGCGCCTGGTCCATCCGGCGTCGATTGCGTTCGACGAGGCCATTGCGATCGCCTGCATCGGCCTGCTCGTCAATCTGTGTTCCGCGTGGCTGCTGGCGGGAGCGGGCGGGGCCGGCCACGGCCATTCGCACGATCACGCGCACAAGGATGTGCACGGGAATGCGCACAGCCATGATCACAGCCATGACACCGACCGTGGGCATGGGGCCGAGGGCGCCACGAGGCGCCACCGCGACCTGAATCTCCGCGCGGCCTACGTGCACGTCGCCGCCGACGCCGGGACCTCGGTGCTGGCGATCGGGGCGTTGACAGCCGGCAAGTTCCTGGGCGCCACCTGGCTCGACCCGGTCATGGGCATTGTCGGCAGTGTGATCGTCGCGGCATGGGCCTTTACGCTGCTGCGCGACACGGGGCGCGTCCTGCTCGATGCCGAGATGAATGCGCCGATGGTGGCGGCCATCCGGAATGCCGTCTGCGGCGGGAACGCCGCCCGGACCATCGAGGACCTGCACGTGTGGCGAGTCGGCAAGGGCAAATACGCATGCGTGCTCAGCGTCGAGTCGGCCGAGCCGGTTTCGCCGGACGAGATCCGCTCGTTGCTGTCGGTACACGAGGAACTCACCCATGTCACGGTCGAGGTCAATCAGCGCGCCTAGGCTGCGCCGGGCTATAGGGTGCGCTGCCCGTCAGTATTCCACGTGCAGGCGTATGCCCCAGAAGCGCACCGGCCCGCGGTCGCGGTTGTAGCCAGGGTTCTCGATGAACTGGAAGTCCGGGCTTAACTGCCAATGAATCGGACCGGGCCGCGCGGGCCAGGTGTACTCGATGCGGTAGTAGCTCTCCAGGATCTGCTCACGGCCGTAGTTCAGATGGCCGTCTCCGAGCAGAAAGCCCGAACCCCCGTCAGCGAGATACTGCGCATGCGGCGCGTCGAGGCCCTCGCTCGCCACCGCCGCGCCCAGGCGGTCCGAGGGGCGCATCCAATGGGCTCCTGACAGCTGCCCCCCCACACTGAGCACCCGATCGACTTCCGTGAAGGCGAAACTCTCCTCGTTGCCATCGTTCCAGCCCCAGCGCACGAAGATGCCGCTTTCTCCCTGGTCGGCCAGCGGCTGCTCCAGGTTGAGCCCATAGCCATGCTTTTGGCGGCCCGGACGGTCGTCCGCGACGATATCCGGCACGCTGGCATCGGCCGCCGCCACCGCCAGAGCCTCCCGATACACACCCATGCTGGCGGTATTGAGGTAGGCGAACAGCCGCACGATCGTGCCGGTGGGCAGAGCCGAGAGGGTAAGCTGCAGATTCTGTCCGTTGGCGCGTGTCAGGGAGGACACGAGCTGCTGGCCGTTGGCCATGGTCGGCATGCGATAGACGCCGTATTTCAGCGACCACGCAGGACTGACGTAGCCCACGACGATGCCGTCCGTATAGCCCCGGGTATTGGCGGCATAGTCCCAGGCCGTATTGGCCCACAGCGACCAATTGAGGAATTCGCTCCGCGGATCGCCCGCGTAGCGATTCTCGTCGAAGTCGTCGGTGACAGCCATGCGGCCAACCTTGAGCTCCAGGCGCGTCGCGGCCTCGCCACCGCCAACCTGGTCCTTGGCACGCTCCACCGCGGTCGCGCCGTCGGCCAGCGGCCACATGAAACGCAGGAAATCCCGGGCGATGTAGAATTCCTTCTTCAACCCCGCGGCGCCTTCTCGCACCACATCGCCATTGGTCAGCCCGGCCAAGCCGGTGGCGTTGCTGACCCCCGCGCCGGTGAAGCGCTCGACGTCCACGTAGGCCTGCAGCCAGTCCACCGGTGCCCAGCCCAGATACACCCCCATGGTGTTCGTGGGCTGGGTATCACCGTCAGGCTTGAGGCTGAGCTGGGAGGCGTAGGGCGATTCCAGGCTGCTCTGGTGCTGCAGGATGAATGTGTCCTGTGCCCCCAAAAGCTGCGGCAGGCGCGAAGTCGGCCCCAGTGCGACTTCCTCCGGCGCGCCCGCGGGTGTCTGCTGCGCCGACGTCCGCTGCACGGGGGCGAATGCCCAGATGACCACAAGCACCAGGAGCTGACCGCGGACGGACCGCGACTGCGGCCGGGCAGATGTGAAAGTGGGCATTGGTGCCGTCAACATTTACGAGCCATGGTATAGCGCGCAGATGAAGGGTTTGTGTCACTGTAGATACTATACCCCACTATTGTATATTCAGGCCGGCACTTATCACCGGCTTAGGTTCGCCGTGTTTTACTAATAGTGCGCGACTCATGCAATCGCGGGACGAATGGCTGAGGCCCGCGCTCGAGCTAGTCAAACAAAAATGGCGCACATCGGATCGGCCATCTCGTAACGCCGCTCCGGAAACCGTTCCAGGCCTGGGTTTGTCTGGAGCCGGTATCACGAGGGTTTGTGTCGCGGGCGCACCACGATTTGACATTGCAGAGGCGGTTCGCCTTCTCTTTGAATAGAGTAAAGTTATATAACTCGCTGTAATTGCATCAGATGTCGCTGGTGGGATCGGCCGCAATCGAATCCAACGATGCTTCAGAGCGAATACGCGCGCGGCTTCGGGAGCCGCGGCGAACCACCTGAAGGCTTCCCCTTTCTCCGCCTTCGTCATATGTCGAGTCTCCGGCCCTGGCTCTCCACCGACCGCGATCCGGAGCGTCGTTGACATAAGTACGGTGCCCAGATATTGTCAAAGAATATTAATTAGATAAGCGACATACGTCGCTTGACACGTCGGGAAGACTGTGGGCCCAGGCGAGCATGAAGCGTCCGAAAGAGGGGCGTTCCTCGACGCGATCGAGGAACTTCTGCGCCCGCTCATGCCCGTGGTGCTCAGCTACGGCGTTACCCCGAGTGATGTCGGTCAAGTTCTTAAGACCCTATATCTCGAAACGATTGCGGCGCGCCTTCGTGAGCAGGGACGGCCGCCAAGTGCTGCGCGCCTTGCCTTAATGGCCGGCCTCAATCGGGGCGAGGTGGAGACGCTCCTAGCTCGGCAGACGCAACGGCATCAGCAAAGAAATCGTAGTACTCACAAGTTAGATCAATTGTCCGGCCTGCTGGCTATGTGGCACGACGATTCGAGATTTGGAACGCCGTACGGCGCCCCGCTCGATTTGTCATTGCAGCCAGAGCGTAATTTCAAAACATTCAGAGAACTGATCGATGCCGGAGCTCCCGGTAGCGACCAAGGCTTGGTGTTAGACGAATTGGTTGCGGCCGGCTGTGTAGAGGTACATGCGAATAAGTTTGTTCGTTGCATAAGCCGAACCTTTGTTCCATCCGGTGTCGACGTCTCCCGCATCGCCCGTCTTGGTCGGTACGTGGGAGCCCTCAATTCAAATTTTGCGCACAACTTCTTGCGCAAGCCCGATGAGCCCGCGTACTTCGAGCGTGTGCTAACGACTGTCGAGCCTGTTGCCCCTGCATTTCGCGACAAGCTTCTTAGCCACCTGCATTCGACAGCGTTGCCCTTTCTAGAACAGATGGATCGCTGGCTGGAAGCTGAAGAGACAGACGCGCGTGACCCCGCTGGCATGCGCTGCGGGGTCTGCATGTTTTTCTTTGAAGAGCGCCCAGCAGCCAATGGTGAAGTGGCACTCCAGGTAGCGAATGCAAATTAGGATCCGCACGAATAATAGTTCCGTTGGGAGAAACTAGATGAAAACGACCGTTTCCCTATCAATCGCCCTGAGTGCGCTTGTTGCAACTGCGTCTCATGGGTTCGAGGGAGGACGAGAGTTATTACTCTCTGCGCCGATCGAACATATCGGTGCGGGCAGTGTCACGGTGCTCGGCAAGGACTTTGATACCAGTACCGATAATCTCGCTGTAGGTGAGGTTGTCAACATTTACGGGCTGTTGAAGACCGATGGCTCAATGACTGATACCGTTGTCGAGGGGACAAATTCCTTTGGTGCCAGTGGCGATCCGGTCTTCTTGAAGGGCGTGGTGACAGACGCCAACGCCGCGTTGGGAAATATTAAGGTCGATGGTGCGACAGTTGACTATACGCCGCAGCTAGGCAGCTCGGACTTCTCTGCGCCAGCAACAGGAGATGTCGTAGCTGTTGCGGGATCACAGCCGTTGGTAAAGGGAGTCGTACTGGCAAGTGCCTTCGGCACTCAGGCATACGCGGCGGCAATACCCCGTGCGGGATTCAATGTAGCCGCCATGACCGGCGGTGGGATCCATTCCTCTGCCATGACGGGCGGTGGCATTCATTCCGCCGCGATGACTGGGGGCGGCATTCAATCCGATGCCATGACCGGCGGCGGGATTCATTCCGACGCCATGACGGGCGGTGGAATTCAGTCCGATGCGATGACTGGCGGTGGGATTCATTCCGACGCCATGACCGGCGGTGGCATTCAATCCGACGCCATGACCGGCGGTGGCATTCAATCCGATGCCATGACCGGCGGCGGGATCCATTCCTCTGCCATGACGGGCGGTGGAATTCAGTCCGATGCGATGACTGGCGGCGGTATTGAAACGCGCTAGCGATATTGCGCCGCGTTCAGCGGCGCATATCCGATCGAAGTCGGCGGTCAGCCTTTGACCGACGTTTCGGTCGTGGGGATTTCCAGCAGATCTTCAGGATAGTCGATGTCGAGGGCCGCCTCGGGGTGCGCCAGCCGCACCGTGTGATCGGCGTAGCGCTGCAGGACGACGCGGGCGCCCTGGTCGCCGCGCAGCGCCATTAAGTCGCCGAAACACCAACGCGGAAAGATGGCGGGCGCCCCCGTCACGCTGCCATAGCGCGAGGCGATGACCTGGCGGGGCTGCCGGCGCCAGGCGGTAATCAGGCGGCTCAGCGTCTCACTGCCGACCAGCGGCTGATCGGCCAGCACGAGCATGACTCCGTCGCACGCGCCCGGCAGGCGTTGTACGGCCAGGCGGATCGAGCTCGCGATGCCTTCCTGCCAATTACGGTTGATGAGAACGCCGGCATTGCCCGGGGGCAGCGTCTCGGAAATTTCGGCTGCGTGCGCACCGAGTACCACGGTCACGGCCGACCCGAGCAGTCCGGTTGCATGCACCAATACACGTTGCAGCAATGACTGGCCGTCGAATCGAACGAGTTGCTTCGGCGAGCCGAATCGCCTGGATGCTCCCGCGGCGAGGATGACCGCGTGCAGGGCAGTTGCTGATCGAGCGCTCATCGTGCCGCCGTATGCGGCATCGAGGGCTTGGCGGCGGGGGCCGACAAGGGCTGCCGTGCGGTAGGCGGGGTCAGCGCAGTGCAGTCGCGCCCCTTCAGCATCCCGTGGATCTCGGCCACGATGGCCAGTGCAATGGCCTCGGGCGTATCGGCGCCGAGGTCCAGCCCCACCGGCGAGCGCAGCCGCTTCCGCAGTGCTGCGGCCTGAGCGCCGAGCTGTTCCAGCAGCCGTTCGCGACGTGCGACGGGGCCGAGCAGGCCGATGTAGGGAATCTCGGTCGCGGCAAGCAAGGCGAGGTACTTGCTGTCGGTAAAGTAATGGTGGCTCATGACGATCGCCGCTGCGAATCGGTCTGCGTGGGACGCTCCGGATCGCAGCAGCCGCTCCAGCGCTGCCGGACCGCCGTCTAGCACGCACTCGGCGCGCGGAAATAACTGAGGCTGCGCGTATTGGGGACGATGATCGATGACGGCGATACTCCAGCCCAGGAATGACGCGAGCTCGGCAACCGGACGGGCGTCCGGACCGGCGCCGGCGACGATGATTCGCGGCGGCGGCACTTCCGTGAGCGCCAGCGCATCGACGCCCGTCATGGCCTGGGGCAGAAATCGGCTGCTGCCTGAATGAGCCTGTTTGCGCGCCAGCTGTACCAGGGGCGCGACCGCGCCGGGTGCGGCGCCGCCGAACGGGGCCGCGTCGCTGGCGAAGGCGCCCGAGCCGGCAGGGAGCGAGCAGTCCTCGGAGCGCACCACCAGCAGCACTCCCTCTCGCCGACGGGCCCGCCAGGCGGATTCGAGCCTGCTCATGGGTTGCCACGCCCCCGGCGCATCCAGGCGCTGCAGCAGAATGTCCATCGACCCCTCACAGCCGGAACCTAAGCCGAACAACAGATCGTTGGGGCCGAGCATGTCATAACGCACCACTCTGGCCTGGCCTTCCTCGAGCACCGCGCGCGCATGTTCGGCAAGATCGCCTTCGAGGCAGCCACCCGAGAGCAGCCCCGCGTATTCGCCGCTTTGAGCGATCAGCATGAGAGCGCCGGCCTTGGTGTAGGTCGGTCCGTCCGTGCGCACCACCGTGGCCAGAGTCAGCGGGCGTGCGGCTGCGCGCTCGCGCTCGAATAGCGGCAGCAGAGCGCGCAGCGCGCTCACGCGCGAGCTCGTCGAGCGCGCGGTGCGTCGGCCGGAGGATCAGCTTTCGTCATCGATGCTCCCGTGGACGACATGGGTGTCACGCCGCGTCAATGCGCGGAAAAGCTCGATATTGCCTTGACTTGCGCTCAAGTGGACTTAAGATTCCGCCCTTGCCAGGCGCGGGAATAGCTCAGTTGGTAGAGCGCAACCTTGCCAAGGTTGAGGTCGCGAGTTCGAGCCTCGTTTCCCGCTCCAATTGATGTACGTGGAGCCCTCACGGCCGTCGGCCGCGAGGGCTTTCGTTGCCTTCCAGTACGCCGTGCGGAGTCGCGCACGCGGGCACCGCCATCGCAGCGGGCTAGGTGGCAGAGTGGTCATGCAGCGGCCTGCAAAGCCGTGTACGCCGGTTCGATTCCGACCCTAGCCTCCAGTTGCGATTTGCATCGGAGAGCGGCCACGCGCATTTCATGTTACCGCTCTCGCTCCGGCGGAAAGCCGCCTGGAACGGCCGGGATCAGCAGTGTGGGGGAATCATCTTCCTGCAGCGGACTGACCGTGACGGTTGCCGACTCAAGCTCGTCCTCGCGCGCGGGCTGAAACGGCTGCTGGGTGCGCAGCTTCTGCAGCGCCTGTTCGACATCGAGCGGCTCGCTGAAATAGAAGCCCTGGCCGAAGTCGCAACCCATTTCTGCGAGCGCTCTCGCGGCCGCCTCGGTCTCGACGATTTCGGCGATCGCCGTGAGGTTCAGGCTCTCGGCCATCTGCACCATGGCGGCCATCATGCCCGTGTTGGCCTGATCCGATCCGGTCCAGTTCGCGAACGGCCGATCGATCTTGACGTAGTCGAACGGGAACAGCTGCAGGTAGCTCAGCGAGGAATAACCGGTTCCGAAATCATCGAGCATCAACTGCACGCCGATATTGTGCAGCCGGTCGAGCGTCTCGCGGGCCGCGCCGACATTGCTGATCAGTGAGGCTTCGGTCAGCTCGAACTTGAGCGTGGAGGGGGGCAACCGGCTCTCGCGCAGCAGTGTGGCCACGAAGTCGCAGAGACCGGTATCCCGCAGGGCCGTCGCCGCGATGTTGACGCTGATGAAGAACTTCTGCGGTGCCGGCAGGCGCCCGCGCCACTGCGTCGCGATCCGCACGACCCTGAGAATGATCCAGCGTGTGATGGGCGCCATCAGGCCCGCTTCTTCGGCAATGGCGAGAAAACGCTCTGGTGCGAGTAGCCCCTCCACCGGATGGCACCAGCGCAGCAGCGCCTCGGCGCCGACCATGGTGTAGGTGCGCAGATCCACGATCGGCTGGAACAGCAGTCGCAGCTCGCGCTTTTCCATGGCGATGTGAAGATCGGCCTCGAGGCTCACGAGTTCGGCCGCCTGCCCGGCCATGCTCGGGGCATAGACCGTGACATTGTCGGTGCCATTGCGCTTGGCGGCCGACAGCGCGATGTCGGCCTCGCGCACCAGCTCTTCGGCGCGCCGCTGTCCCGATTCCGTGCACGTCACTCCCATGGTCGCCATGACGATCAGGCGGTGCCGTCGAAGCTCGATCGGCGCGCGCAGGTCCTGCTGCAGCAGCGCGGCGACTTCGAGAGCCGCTTCGTTCGAGGCGAGATCGAGCAGCAGCAGTGCAACCTGATCGTCCCCCCAGCGTGCGAACACGGCCGCGAACGCCGAGGTGGAGCGCTCGAACCGGCGCGCCGCCTGGACCATCAGTTCGTCGCCCGCCGTATGGCCGAGCGTGTCGTTGATGAGCTTGAGGCGCGTGATGTCCACGATGATCACCGCGAGTCGCTCGCGACGCTTCATGCGCAGCTCGCGTAGTGCGCGGTCAACCTGGTCCATGAAGTAGCGGCGGTTCGGCAGCCCCGTGAAGGCATCGTGAAAGCGCGCGTGATCGAAGGTCTCCTGCAGTGTCACGCGCTGCTGCATCTCTGCGGCCAGCTGCTGATGGGTAGAGTGCAGGCGGCGCCGGGCAGCGGACAGGGCGGCGCGTGAGCGCTGCAGCGCATGGAGGATGTCATGGGTGCCGAAGGCGAACAGCCAGGCGAGGAACGCCAGCAGCGCGATCTCCGAGACCAGCAGGTTTCCCGGGTACCAGCCAGCCCGGGGACGAATGGCCAGGCGCAGCGTGCTGCCCGGGACGGCGGCGGGCAGCGGTGTGCGGATGGCAGCCACGATCGCATCGCTCAGGGGAGCGGCACTCGAGCTGACGAAAATGCGCGCCGTGCCACTGCGGGGTTCGAACTGCGACAGCTCGAAGTCATAGCCCATGTCGCGCAGATGAGCGAGGTGACTGGCGATGAGTAGCCCTTCCAAATCGGCGTAGGCCACTGACCAGCCTGCTGAGGGCGTGGCGGCCGTGCCTGGCGGCGTGGCGGCTGTGCCTGGCGGTGCTGCGCCGGGGAGCGGCGCTGGATCGGTGACTGCGGGCACGGGCGCGCGCGCGGCCAACAGCCAGACGCTGCCCAGGCGCAAGGGACCGAGCATCGCTGGGCCGGCATGCGGGGCGCTGGATTCCGCCGCCCGCCATTCGCTGGCAACACCGCTCGCCGTGGCCTTGTCGGCCGGCAGGGCGCGCAGCACGTTGTCATCGGCCGTCATCAAGAAGATGTTGGCCGCGGGCGGCGCCGTGGGGGAGCCTGATGCGGCTTGCGTCGCAGTCTGCTCGGCCAGTGCGGCCACGCGTTGCAGCAGGGGTTCCATACGACCGGCAAAACCTGCCGCGGCCGCCACCGCGGATTGGCGCGCGGAGGCGGAGTGGTGCTGCATGCTCAGGCTGATCAGGCGTGCTCCGGCAATCAGCACGACGGCCAGTACCACCACCGTGGGCAACCACGCGACTTGCGCCGCGCGAATGGGCCATTTCATCGAGCACTACCTGCGCCGCCGACGTGGAACACATAGCTCAGCGTCAGCGTTGCCCGCTTGACCCCGGCCAGCTCGAGATAGTCGGCCACGAGGGTAAGCTCGCTGCGAGAGTGGCGCAGGGGCTTGGATATGCCCACGTAGCCTTCCTTGAGCTGCCGCCCCGGAGCCACCAGGCCGGACTGAAGATTGAGGATCGCCGGGGCCGCCGGCCCGAAGGCCACGCCGGCGAGCAAGTTGCAGGCGCTGGTGTAGCCATCGATCCGTGCCGTCGCCAGCCGCGTGCCGAGGTTGCCGTTCACGGAGTAGGAGTAGGAGGTCGAGAGCATGACTCGGTGCGGCCAGAGGTAGGACAGGCCGAGCTTCGGCAGGTTGCCGTGCGTGGTCTCGACATCGACCTGCCGGTCTTCGAGCTGCAGCGACAGCCTCTGGAAATAGGTGCCGATGATTCCGGCCGCCTCGATCGCGTAATGAAAGGCGCGGGGGCCGTCATCGCCGGCGCCTTCGTGCGCTTCGGCGTATGCGCTGTAGCGCGCCCCGGCCAGGTCACGCGTCAGGGACCCGCTCAGCGAGCCGAAGGTCCAGTGTGCATCGCTCAGCACCTGGTGCTCGACCGCGATCGAGGCGAGCGATTCAGGGTCGAAGTTGTGCAGCCAGCCCAGCGACGCGCCCCCGCCGCCGTTGGTGCCACTGAGCGTGGCGCCGTCGGCGCTTACGGCGATGCGGTCGTCGGCAGTGGAGGTCGCGCCGAAGCCGGCGCACGGCGCCAGCAGGACGGCCATGGCCGCGACAGCGGCAAGGGATGGAATTCTCATCGCAGCAGTCCTCGGCCCGTGATCGTCGTGGCTTCCAATGATGTCGTCTCGACCGTGCCGCCTTTGGGCACCGGCAGTAGCGATACCGTGAAAATCCGTTGATCCTCGCCGGCCAGCGCCACCGCATGCGCGGTGACCTGGTAGACGCGCGGGCCGATTTCCAGATGCAATCTGCGCCGCTCGGTCAGCCCGGATTCCCACCAGCGTACTCCGGCATCGACCTGCGGCAGCAGCTTCGCGGCCTCCATGCCCAGTGCGGCGCTGCCGAAGAGCCCCGCGGCACGTTTGTTGAGAGCGAGCACGTGACCGCGCGCATCGACCACCAGCGAGGCGTAATCGGAGGTGTCCAGGGCCGCCTTGAGGCAGAACCGCTCGGTCACGTCTTCGATCGTGAGCAGCGCCAGGCGCTTTTCCTGGTGCTCGAGGCGCAAGGCGCGCACCTGCGCCACTCGCAGCGCGCCCGGCAAACGGATCACAGTGGAGGAGGTTCCGCCGTCGGATTCCACGATCAGTTCGCGGATGAGTTCGGGAAACGAAAAATGCAGTGCCTCGAACAGCCCACGGCCTTCGAGCGGGGCGCCGGCGCATTGCAGGTAGGTCGGAGCCGCCTCGCTCGCCGCGACGATGCGCAGCGTGGCCGGATCGATCAACAGGGCCGGCAGCGGTAGCTGCTCGATCAGGCTGGACCACAGATCCTGCCCGCGCTGCGCTTCGGTGCGCGCGAGGACCACGGTCGCGTTCAGGCGCTCGAATATGATGCGTACGTATTCGGCCGCCACCGCGATGGCAAACAGCAGCGTGGTGAAGGCCTCGAGCAGCACCAGCAGATAATTCGACGGCGCGTAAAATCCGGCGAACGAGGACGGCGCCACCGTGCCCGGACGGGCGAGCAGCCCGGTGAGCCAGCTGTTGCCGCCAAACAGGCCGCTCGCATACCAACGCAATTCCGGCGCCTGGCTCAGCGCCACCACGGCCACCACCAGAACGCTCACCGTAGCCATCAGATAGGGATGCCAGCGCGAGAGAAATACCGTGCCGATGACCGGCAGGGCAAATGTCAGCAGGAACATCGGATTCTGCAGCGCGCCGACGTGTTGCCAGATGAAGCCGATCGCGATCACGCCGCCCAGGTCCAGCAGCGTCAACGCCCGCTCGTGCCATCGTCTGGGCACGCGTGCCGGGGAGCCCAGCATGGTGTAGGCGATGTGCACCGCGCCCAATGCCAGCAGCCCCCAGCTTGCGTTCGCCACGTCGACCGCGAAGCCACTGAGGTACCAGGGGATGCCCGTGGCGAGCAGGATCGCCACGATGGTCAGCAACCACAGGTCATCGCGCAGATGAATGCGCGGCCGCTCCCACACCGGACGCGGTATCGCCCGCGTGCTGTCCAGGCTGGCTCTCACCGTCTCACCGTTTGCCCCCAGCGCCGGCGGCGAGCGCCACGCCGCTGCGAAGCACCGGGGTATTGCCGAAATCGTTGTCGTCAAGGTACGGCTGCGAGAGAACCTTTACTCCCGTGGCGGGCTGAAAATCCTCGACGTGCAGCGCGTAGGCGTGCGCCCGCAGCACATGATTGCGCCGCAGAATCGGGGAGTCGCCGATCACGTCGATGCCGTTGAACTTGGGCTCGATGATGGTGTTGTCGACCGCCGTGCTGAGGTTGTGCGGATCACCGAGCACGAAGGCGAAGCCGTAGCCGCAGTTGTGCAATCGGTTCGCCTGCACCAGCGTGTTGGATGAGCCGCGTACCATGATGCCGTAGGCGGAGATCCCTTCCAGCTCGTTGTCCTCGATGACCGTGCCGCGGGCGTTCTCGGCCACGATGCCCATGGATGCACCGCCAGTCATGCGGTTGCCGCGAATCACCGTGCCGGCACCCACGACATGCACGTCGGCATCGCGTTCGTTGATGAAGTCGTTGCGCTCCACCAGGATGGATATGTTGCCGGCGACGATGCCGGTGCCGTCCCCGGTGAATTTGTTGTCGTGCACGCCGATGACGGCGTCGTGCGCACCGGACGAGGCGCGTACGGCCCAGAGCCCGGCGTCCTTGTCGCCGGTGAATTCGTTGCTGACCACGGCGGAATTGCGGCCCGCGGCCGCGAAGCGGACACCGACGCGGTCGTTGTGGAAGCGATTGCGCTCGATCAGGGTCTCGCCGGCGTTATCGGCCACGTCCACGCCCACATCACAGGATTCGACTGTCGATGCCGACAGTCGAAATCGCAGCGCGCGGATCAGGATTGCGGCGGCCGGACAGTTTCTGATCGTGAGGCCCTCGATCGAGGTATTGGGGCCTGAAACGTCCAGCACCGGCCCGGACGGCAGCGCGCGCGCATCGATCTGTCCATTCGGGGCCTGGCCCACCAAGCGGATGCCGTGGCCGTTTACCAACGGCGGCAGCGCGGTCTCCAGATGAATCTCGGGCACCTCGATCGAAATGCTGCCGGGGCCGGTGGCGGCCGAGACGATGAACAGCGCCTCGCGCAGCGAGCCGGGCCCGCGGTCGGCCGGACTGGTGACGTGCACCACGAGGCTCGGCTGGGTCGAGCGTGACACCTGCGGGCGCCGTGTGTCGTACCAGTGACCGAGTGCAACCAGCGCGCCGAGGAGCACGAACAGGCCGATGGCTGCGGCGGGTCGACCCCTAATGGCCATGGGGAGCCTGCTGCTGCATGGATTGCAGTACGAACACGGCGTGCCAGGAGCGCTCCGCGGCGCGGCGGCTGAAGAGCAGGTCCAGCGGCAACGACACTGCGGTGGCGAGTGCCAGCAGGGGGAGCGCGAGCCCGCGCGGCAGGGAGCGCAGGTGCGGCAGCAACAGCATCCGCAAGGGTGCCGGGTCGACGCCGCCCAGGGCGCGCACCTCCAGACCGCACTCTCGAATCAACTGCAGGTAGGCGTCACGGCCGCGCGCCGTGAACACGGTCGAGTCGTAGCGCCGCACGTTCGCTACGGGCGCGGCCTCGAGCAGGATCATGCGCCCGCCGGGGGCGAGGTGGGCGTGCATCGCGCTCAGCGCCGCGCGCAGGTCATCGGGCGCGAGAATGTGCTGCAGCACCGTGACGCTGAGGACCAGGTCGAACTGCTGATCCAAGCGGAGCGCCGAGAGGTTCTGGGCCTCGAAGCGGCAGCGTTCGGCAACCCCGTCGGCGCCGGCCCGCCGCCGCGCTTCGGCGATCATCGTCGGGCTGATGTCGATGCCGAGCACCTGCGCGCCGCGCGCTGCCAACCGCCGGCTCCAGCGCCCAATCCCGCAGCCCACGTCCAGCACCCGGGTGTGCGGGCCCACTGCCATCCAGGGCTCGAGCGCCCACCGCTGCTCCAGATCGATCGCGCGGTTGTAGAACTCGGGCATGCCGTAGGCGCATACCGCGGCCAGACCGTCGCGCTCGGTCGCGAAGCGCCGCGCACGCTCCTCCCAATAGCGGGCAGGGCGATAGAGGCGGGGTGCGGGAAGGCCGCGGACGCTCATTCCATCACCTCGCCGCCCACGGCGGAGGCGCGCGGATCGACCGGACTTTCATAATGGTCCTGGTAGATTCGCCGCCGGAAGAGCTTGAGCGCGAAGAAGTTCGCGAACCCCAGCGTCATCGGTACTATATGTGTGAGGGCATAGCACAGGTACAGTGGCACCACCGGCGCGGCATAAGCCCGTTCCGACTTTGGCACGCTGCTGAACAGCGCAATCACCCCGAGCGCGAGGTAGCTGCCGAGCGCGGCGGTGAAGTACTCGGGATTGGTGAGCGTGCCCTGGGGCACCAGATCGTCCAGCAGCAGCGCATCGATTCCGCGACAGAAGCTCAACAGCAGCAGCGCGGCGCTCACCATCTTCACCAGGTGCATCGCCAGCGAGAGGCCGCCGAGATAGACCAGGTAGTGATAGGCGGCAAAAGGCGAGCGACGGCTGACGCGCAGCACCTGCGTAAAGCGCTCGACATAGACCTTGATGAAACCGTGGTACCAGCCGACGCGCTGCGAGAACCAGTGTTGCAGCGTTCCCGGTCCCTCCGTGCTCACCACGAGGCGGCCGTCGTAGTAGATGCGCTCGCCCTGGCCGAGCAGGATGAAGGCGTTCTCGAGATCCTCGGCGTAGACCGACAGCGAATGCTCGCGCAGCACGCGCTGCAGTGCGTTGCGCCGGTAGAAAGATACGCCGGAGGTGATGCTGAAATCCGCCAGACTTTCGCGCCCGACGCGGAACGCGAGCGCGTACTCGAAGGCCTGGAAGCGCGCGAGAAACCCGTCGGGCTCGATCATGATGCGCGGGCAGGCCGCGGCGGCGCCGGACTGCTGGAAGTCGCTCACGAACCGCTCGACGTCGATCGAGCTGCCCTCGTCGGTGCCGCGTATGCGGATGTCCGGGTCGATCACCATGACGGTCTCGATCTGGGCCGGCAGGCGCTCGAGCAGACGGCGCAGCGCCGCGGGCTTGCGGCGGTTGGTCGTCTCTTCCAGGCAACGCCAGCCGGCCTGGCGCAGGCGCAGCACCGTGTTGTCCGTCGACCCGTCGCTGATGAGCCATACGCGCTGGCGGTACCGGGCAAACGCCGCCATGAATTCATCGAGGCGGTCCTCGAGATTGAACACCGAGGCAACGATGGCATAGGGCGAGGGCGGTACCGCGCGGCGCACGCGTGGCGGCAGAATGGCGGCAAGATTGATCGAGAGTTCCCCGTTCTGGGCGCCCTCGAGCTCGGCACCGGCGCTCGCCACATGGCGGCGGCGCATGTACAGGCGCAGCGCGTAATCGATGGCGTCGGTATAGACGATGAGGTTGGCGAGGGCGAACACAAGGATCGAGAATCCGACCGCGTGGGCGTTGATCACCGCGAGTGCGATCCATCCGGCCAGCAACGCACACACCGCCAGCGGCGCCAGCACCGACCAGAGCCGTTCCGCGTTCATGCGGGCGCGGCCGCCAGGTTCGCCGCCGCAGCACGGGAGGCGGGCAGACGGCCGTAGAAGGCCTGGCGCACCTCGCCCTCATCGGCGATGTGCTGGCCGTGCTCGGCCATGATTCGCAGGGAGCAGAGCACCCACAGCAGCGACCGCACGCGCGAGGGCAGGTGCAGACCTTGCTGCTCGAGCGGTTCGAGCGCCGCCTCGAAGCTGCGCTCCATGCGCAGGATCACATCGGCCACGAGCGGATCCCGCGGCAGGATTTTCACGGGTTGCTCCCAGGAGATTGCCGTGCCGCCGATCTGCCGGCGTGCGTGACGCGTGAGCGGCAGCAGGTCGGGGTCGCGCGCGAACGCCGCGCCCGAGAACGGGATGACGTACGGATACATGCCGATCTCGCAGCCCCGGCGCAGCCACCGGTAGGCGCCACGCAGCGTCTCGGCGACGTCCTGCAGACTCGAGCGCGGCGAACTCATGATCAGATCCAGAAACGGCGTTACCCCGCACGCCAGCGCCGCCGAGAGCATGGGCTCTATATGGCGGTGGATGTGCGCCTTGTTGAATTCCCGGAGCACCTGTGGCGAGAAGCTCTCGATGCCGAAGCCCAGCACGCGGAACCCCGCGCGTCGCATGGCGCCGAGCCGCTCGACCGACATGGCGTCGATACGATTGGTGCTGATGAACTGCAGCTGCGCGGGAATGCGCCCGGCGGCCTTGGCGGCGACCAACCCAGCGCACAACGGCAGAATGCGGTGGTCGCGCGTGAAGCTGAAAATATCGTCCTGAAAGATGATGGTGCGCGCGCGCGGATGTGCCGCCACGATGCGCTCGATCATGTGCAGGCACTCCTCGGCCTCGAGGCGTGCAATGGCGGCGACGCTGCCCTGCGCCTCATGCAGGAAATTGGTGGCGGAGCAGAACGTGCATCCCATCGGGCAGTAGTTGAGCGTGATCAGCCGCACGGAACGGATCTCGGCCAGATGCGCTTCGCGCGCGGCCTTGCTCGGCAGCGCGCCGACGCGATAAGCCGATTCGAGGCGCTCCCAATAGGCCGCGTAGGGCATCTTGAGGTACGGCGTGCCGTAGATCGCATCGCGCAGCTCCTCGCGGCTGAGCGCGTGCTGCGGGATCGAAACGACTTTGCCGTCCCGGCCGCGCACCGCGGTGCCGGGAATGCCGCCCCACGACTCGCCCGCGCGCAGCCGGGCAGCGAGGGTCAGCAGCGGGCGCTCGCCCTCACCGAGCACGACCAGGTCGAACGGACCGAGCTCGAACATCAGCTCGGGGCGGAAGGTGGCCTCCATGCCCCCGGCGACGATCAACGTCGCCGGCCTCACGCGCCGCACCAGGTGAGCGAGCTCCAGATCGAAGCGCAGCGTCATGCCCGTGGTCGAGACACCGACCATGTCCCACGCGCCGCTCAGCAGTTCGCGTTCGAGCGTTCGCTGCGGGGTGTCGCGGCAGCAGTTCGGATCGAACACCTTGGCTTCGATACCGGCCGCCTCCAGGACGCCGGCGAGCCGCCAGACTCCCAGTGGGGGGGCGAGGAAGGTGTATTCACCGCAGTGCGGATCGTAGGGGCCGATCAGCAATACCCTGGGCGAGCGTCCGTTGTTCACCTCGATCGGGCTCCTTGGATGCAGGTCACCTATGGGCTGCGAAATTCTGCAGGGAATGGCGGGCTATGCCTGCCGCCAAGCGGCACCGTTGGTTGTAGGCGTCGGCCGATAGCGCCTGGACCGAAGTGTGTTGAGTCGCCGCTGGAGAGCTCCGCGAGTCGATGTTTGTTATTTGCGACGCGTTGCTCGGCTATCGAAAAAACTGCGCACTTCCCGCAGGATTGTCAATCGGCCGTTGTCTCTTTTGCGCACCGCCGGCGCGGGCGCTCGAGACCGCGCCACGACTCGCGCCAAGCGCGCGCCATGTGACTTAAAACGCTGCCACCAAAATGAGCACGAAGCCGACTACGGCGAGCAGCGCGTGCCCCACTACCAGCCCGGCCGGCAGCAGCACGGCCTTCCACTGATAGTTCTGATTCAGGATCAAGCCGCCGAGTGCCGCAAGCGCGAGCAGCACCAGCCCTGTGTTGGCCATTCCGGGCAGACCCGCCGCGAACGTCGCGTACAGCAGGAGCGTAAGGCCTGCGGCGGCCAGCAGCCCATGCAGCAACGCCAGCCAACTGGGCGGATTGCGCTTCTGGAGGAAGCGGACGCTCGCCAGGACGATACCGCCCACGGCGGCTATGGCGAACAGGATCGCGGCGGTGCGCAGCATCGTGATTGCATTCATGGCCATTCTCCGTGTCGAAAGAGGCGCTCGAGCACCGCGGCCGTGACGCGGTCGCAGTGATCGCCGCCGAAGTCGTACAGATCACGTTCGGCCAGGTCGATTTCCTGGGCGAGAGCTTCGCGCAACAGGCTTCTGGCGCGAAAGTAGCGGCTGCGGACCGTGCCTGCCGCAATGCCCAGGGATTGCGCGGTCTCCTCGACGCTCAGCTCCTCCACCGAGCGCAGCACGAATACCACGCGGAAGCTCTCGGGAAGCTCATCGAGCTTGCGTTCGAGCAGGTGGCGCATCTGTGCGCGCCCGAGCAATCGGTCCGGCAGATCGCAGTCATCGGCCGCCATCGTGTCCATCTCCCCGCCGGTGCCCGAGCCCGTCATCGGAATCACATTCTGGCGCCGGGCATTGCGCCGCAGGCGCCCGAGGCACTCGTTGAGGACCAGGCGGGAAAGCCAGGTCGAAAGCGCGGATTGCTCGCGGAACTGCCCGATCGATCGAAATGCGGACAGATAGGCCTCCTGCAGCGCGTCCTCCGCCTCGGAGCCGCTGCGCAACACCGCGCGCGCAAGTCGATACAGTCGACGGTTGTAGCGGCGCATGAGCAGCTCGAATGCGGCGCGCTCGCCCGCCGCCGCGCGACGCACGATCGAGGCCTCATCCGGCGCGCTGCTGGTGAGCGTGGCTAGCTCTGGTGTTGTCATTGAACGATGAGCCGCCCCTTCATGGCGGGATGGTAGGTGCAGTGATAGTCGAAGCTTCCGGCCTTGAGCGCCCGATACGTCCACGAGGACTGCGGCGCGATCGACTGCGAATCGAATTGCCGGCCATCCGCGGTCACGGAGTGGGGTACCAGATCCTTGTTGATCCAGACCACGGTGGCGCCGCGGCGTACCGAGAGCGTCGCCGGGCTGAATCGCAGGCCCTCGATGGTCACGCGCTGCGACCGGGTTGCGCCCGCGTCGGAAGTGCCGGCATCGCCGTCCGCGATCGGGGCGCGGGCGACCAATGTGCCCCCGATCAGGGCCAGCAGCGCGGCGCGTGCGTGCATGGCCGTCATTCAGCTGCCCAGAGCGCTCTGAAGCTGGCGGGCATGCGCCAGATGCGCGACAAATGCCGGCCGCACCTTGATCAGCAGCGCCTTGAGCTCGGCATTGCTCGCATTGGGAATCAGGGTGTTGTCCAGGGCGTCGATGACGGCCTGGTGATAGGCGACTTCGTGATCGATATAAGCTTGATCGAAGGCGCTGCCGTGAAGCTTCCTCAGCGTCGCGAGGTTGCGCTTGCCGCCTTGCGCCAGGCTGGTGCTGGTGGCGTTGGGCTGGGGCTTGACGTGCAGCCGGGTCACCAGCTCGGTTGCCGATTTGTTGACGCTGCTGTGGTCGGTGATCATCATCTGGGCGAAGTCCTTGACGTCCTTCGAGCTGGCGCGGGCCTTCGCCAGTTTGCCGGCGTCGATATCGACCTGATTGGCCGTCACCACGATGGCGGCAATCTGCGCGTCGGTCGGGGCCGCGCCCTGCGCCCACCCCATCGCGGTGGCGCACAGCCCCAGCAGGCCGACCCAGGTTGCGTGAGTTCTCTTCATGTCTCTTCCCCCTTGCAAGGATCCGGGGCCCGCCGAGCCGGACGCCGGTGGTGAATGCCGCCGAACAGTGGATTGGATGTCACGTGTATGCGCCCCGTTCCGGCCTCGCGGTTGGGGTGGGCGGCAAGCGTGAGGGGCGGCAACCTACGGGGCTGCAGCGTGCGGGGCGACAGCCTACAGGACGGCAGCCTGCGGAGCGCTGCCGCGAAGCGCCGCCGTGGCCGCGGCGTCCTCAGGGAACGACGTGCGAGTTACCGAGATCCTTCCATTCGTAGCGCGGCACCTGCACCCATTGGCCGTCCTTGAGCTCGGGCACCTTGTGTACCTTGGTCTGGTCCACGTTCAAGGTGCCATCCTTCTCCGTGATCCAGAAATCGATGTCGTAAATCTGGTCCTTGGTGCCGGCGACGCGAAAGTCCGTGCATGCAAAGTAATGGCCGTTATCGTCCAGTTGCCGCACCGGCTGGTGCGTGTCGATGAACTCCAGGTTGAGCTCCTTGCCGGTCTTGTCGTCCTTGAGCTTGAACACCCCGCCGTTCTTCGCGCTCTCCATCATGGCATTCTGCTCGACGGCCGACATGACCTCCCAACCGCGTTTTTCCGCGACCTTGCCGGGGTGCTCGGAGGCCGGTATCCACCACCAGGGAATGGGCTGGCGAGCCATGGTGGTCCAGTTTCCGTCCACCTGCGCCGGGGCCTTGTAGACTCGCACTTCCTGAATCTGCAGTCCGCCCTGCGCCGGGGCCACCCAGAAATCGATCAGATATTTCTTCTGCGGGTCGGCCTTATCGTGGAATTTCACATCCGGAAAGAAGCCGTAGCCTTCCAGGGTGCGCGTGAAGTCGATGGAGTCGAAGGCCAGCTTGAGGTGATCGCCGTTGAGCGGATCATCGAGCGGGTACACGCCGTTGTTCGCCTTCAGAGTATCGGCAATCACGCCCTTGACCAGCGTCTCGGCATCGCTGCTGTCGAAGTACTGCATGAGCTTTTCGGTCGACTCCACGCTGCTCGCGGCGATGAAGTCGCGCGCCTTTTGCATATTCTGGTCCGGGTCCTGCAGGAACGCCTTCTTGCCCGCCTCGTTGCTGAAGCAATAGAGCTTGCCGTCCTTGCCTGTCCAGGTGGTAGTGCAGTCGCTCATGACATGCCGGCTCTTGGCCAGAGCATCCACCGCCTGGCCCGAGAACTGAGCCTTGGTTGCCGGAAGCGCCGTGTCGGTCGCATCGGCGCGCGCGATCATCGCCAGGCCCACCGCCGCAACATACAACGCCGCGCGCCACCTGATCCGGCCATGAACGTCCGAGAACGCCTGGGTGTTGCAGTTCATATCGATGCTTCCTGAGATGCGCGCTGAGCCTTGCGGGCCTGCGAGTATCCGCGTTAAGTCGGTGCCGATCCAGACCCCATGGGTGGCCGCGCCCATATGGAGATTATTGACATTAGATAACGTATGTAAGCTACTAATTATATTATTCTAATATTCTCCTAAAGGGAGACGCGGCAGGCGGTCGCGCTGCTGCGCCGCACCGCCTCGATGAGATAGAGCACGTTGCGCGCCTGCGCTGCATCGACGGGAACCGCGCTGCCGGTCTCGATACTGTGCCGCATCGACACATAGAACTCGCGCCAGCAGCCGCGCTCGGCCGCGATCGGCTCCTCGCTGCCCGACCCGCCCCGCACCAGGCGACCCCACTGCGCCGCCGGCTCCATGCCGAAGATAGGATCCACGGGCGAAACACCGGCGCGGAGCTGCTGTTCCTGCACGTCCACGCCGGTCTTTCGGTACGAGGCATCGCTGCCGTGCAGGCGGTAGCGCAAGGCGTTGTCAGTCACGAGCGAGCCGGCGCCCAGAGTGATGCGCAGCTCGTCCCGTCCCATGCGGATCTCGAAGCCGTCGTCCACCGCCGCGCCGCGCCGCTGCGTGAGCACCTGCGCTTCCAGCCACTGCGGCATCCCGAACAGGCACAGCGCCTGATCGATGAGGTGTGAGCCCAGGTCGAAAAGGACCCCACCGCCATACTCCGCTCGCTCGCGCCATCGATCGGGTACGGCGGGGCGGTAACGATCCCAGCGCGCTTCGAAGGAATGCAGCGTGCCGAGTCGATGTTCCGCCACGATGCGACGGAGCGTCAGAAAATCGCTGTCCCAGCGCCGGTTCTGGAACACCGCGAGCCTGCAGTCATGCCGTTCGGCCGCTTCCATCAGAGTGCCGGCCTCGCATGTCGAAAGAGCGAGCGGTTTGTCGATCACCACGTGCTTGCCGGCTGCGAGCGCCGCCAGCCCCTGCGGAGCGTGCAGATGGTTCGGGGTGGCAATCACCACCAGATCCAGCGGTTTCACCGCCAGCAGGGATGTCATGTCCGCCACCACGCGCGCTGCAGGCAGCGCCGCCTGCGCCGCAGCGGCCTGGCGCGTCAGGATGGCGCCGACGCTCATGCCGGCGCTGGCGATCAGCGGCAGATGGAGCGTGCGTGCGGCAAAGCCGAACCCGACCAGGCCGACGACGGGAGCCAACTCATGCATAATCACGCCGCCGAGATCGTACGGCACGCCGCGGGGAACCCAGCAGATGAAGGCATTGGCATCTTGAAGGGGTTGGCACTTTGATCACGGGCGGGCCCTGAGCGCATCCGCGGACGTGGCGAAATCGGTAGACGCAGCAGACTTAAAATCTGCTTCCTCAACAGGGAGTGTGGGTTCGAGTCCCGCCGTCCGCACCACATGAACGATATCACCGCCGAGAACCTGCATCTGTGGCGCGGGGAAGTCCACGTCCTGCGGGGCCTGTCCTTCGTCCTGGACGGCGGTGAGTGCCTGCAGGTCACCGGCGTGAACGGCTCGGGCAAGACCACGCTGTTGCGCGCGCTGTGCGGGCTGGTGCCGCTCGAGCAGGGACGCATCTGCTGGCGCGGCGCGGACATACGCGCCGACCTCTCTGCCTACCACGGCGAGCTCGCCTACCTGGGCCACGACAACGGGCTCAAGGGCGAGCTCACGCCGCTCGAAAACCTGCGCTTCGGACTGGGGCTGCGCCGGCGCGTGAGCGCGGCGCAGTGTCGCGCCGCACTCGCGCTCCTCGGGCTGACTGAGCCGTATGCGCTGCCGCTGCGGCAGCTCTCGGCCGGACAGCGCCGTCGCGTAGCGCTCGCCCGGTTGTACCTGACCGAGGCGCCGCTCTGGGTCCTGGATGAGCCGGGCTCCAATCTCGATGCGTCGGGGCAGGCCACGCTCGCGCAGCTGCTCGCCGGGCACCTCCGGGGCGGGCGCATGGCCGTGGTCGCGACGCACCAGCCGCTGGATCTGAGCTGCGGAACACTGCGCAGCGTGGCTCTGCAATGAGCGCTGCGCGGATCTCTTTCCCGGCCGCCGCCGCCCTACTCATGGTCCGCGATCTGCACCTGGCGCTGCGCCGTGCCGGGGACAGCCTGCTGCCGCTGGGCTTCTTCCTGATCGTCACCGCGTTGTTCCCACTGGCTCTGGATCCGGAACTGTCGCGGTTGCGAGACATCGCGCCGGCTGCGCTCTGGGTCGGTGCGCTGTTATCCTCGCTGCTGGCGCTGGACCTTCTTTTTCGTGACGACGGGCAGGACGGCGCGCTCGAGCAACTGGCACTGTGCGGGCAGCCCTTTGCGGGCCTGCTGCTGGCCAAGACCGCCGTGCACTGGCTGCTCACCGGACTGCCGCTGGTATTGGTCGCGCCGCTGGCCGCCATGGCGCTCGGCGCCCCGTACGCGGCCATGCCGGGGATCCTCGCTGCCGTGCTGCTCGGCACGGTCGCACTGAGCCTGATCGGTGCGGTCGGCGCGGGCCTGACCTTGAGCCTGCGGCGCAACGGCCCGCTGCTGGCATTGCTGGTGCTGCCGCTCGCGGCACCGGTGCTGATATTTGGCGCGCGCGCGACGGCCCTCGCCATCGCGGGCGAGCCGCTGGCGGCGCCCTTGTACCTGCTCGGGGCGATCGCGGTACTGTCCGCGACGCTCGCCCCGTGGGCGCTCGCCGCCGCCGTGCGTATCGGCCTGGAGTGAACGTGTCCTGGGTATGGTTTCATCGATTCGGCTCACCGCCGCATTTCTACCGCCTCGCGCGGCGGCTGACTCCCTGGTTTGCCTGGCCGGCGCTGGTGCTGTGCCTGGGCGGGGTGGTGTGGGGTCTGGGCTTCGCGCCGCCCGACTATCAGCAGGGCGACGGCTTTCGCATCATCTACGTGCACGCCCCGGCCGCCTGGCTGTCGCTCATGGTGTACGTGGTCATGGCCACGAGCGCCGCGGTGGGGTTGATCTGGCGCATGAACGTCGCGCATGCCGTGGCCGCGAGC
>DATDHV010000053.1:0-3280 GCA_036521395.1 Steroidobacteraceae bacterium
ACTTCGAGCTCGCCAGCGCCTCGCGGCTGCTGACCGATCAGCTCGGCACGCTCGATCTCAAGGGCTTCGGCGTCGATGAGTTGCCGCTGGCACTGCGCGCGGCCGGCGCGCTGCTGCAGTACCTGCGCGATACGCAGCGCACGGCGTTGCCGCACATTCGCTCGCTTAAGGTCGAGGAGCGCTCCGATGCCTTGGGGCTGGATGCCGCTACGCGCCGCAATCTCGAGCTCGACAGCAGTCTCGCGGGCAACGAGCAGGCGACGCTGTTGGGCGTGCTCGACTCCACCATCACCGCCATGGGCTCGCGGGCGCTGCGCCGCGCGCTGGCGCGGCCGTTGCGCGCGCACGCGCCGCTGCGCGAGCGCTATCACGCCCTGGCCGCGCTGATCGACTCGCGCCGCTTCGAGGCGCTGCGTGAGCAGCTGGGCGCGATCGGCGACCTCGAGCGCATTCTCGCACGCGTGGCGCTGCGCTCGGCGCGGCCGCGCGATTTGGTGCAGCTTCGCGCTGCCCTGGGCGCCCTGCCCGCCGTGCGCGCCGCGCTCGAGTGCTTCGCCTCGCCGCTGCTCGAGCGGTTGCGCGCTGACATCGGCGAGCACGGCGAGCAGTACGTGCTGCTGTGCCGGGCTATCGGCGCTCAGCCCGCGCATTTCGTGCGCGATGGGGGCGTCATCGCGGCCGGCCACGACGCCGAGCTCGATCGCCTGCGCGCCATCGCCACCAACACCGACGGCTTCCTGGCCGAGCTCGAGCGGCGCGAGCGTGAGCGCTCCGGCATTCCGGGGCTCAAGCTCGGCTACAACCGCGTACAGGGATTCTTCATCGAGGTAGCGCGGGCGCAGGCGGACCGCGTGCCGGCCGACTACGTGCGCCGGCAGACCGTCAAGTCCGCCGAACGCTTTATCACCGCCGAGCTGCAGGGTTTCGAGGATCAGGTGCTCGGCGCGCGCGAGCGCGCCCTGGCGCGCGAGAAGGAACTGTACGAGGCGGTGCTCGCGGCGCTCATCGCCGAATTCGCGGGGCTGCAGCGCACCGCCGGCGCCATCGCACTCGTCGACATGCTGGCGGCGCTGGCCGAGCGCGCCTGTACGCTGAGCTGGAGCGAGCCGGCGCTGGTGAGCGAGCGGCGGCTGCTCATCGAGGGCGGGCGCCACCCCGTGGTCGAGCGCTTTCTCGATTCTCCCTTCGTGCCCAACGATCTCGCGCTGCATGAGGGGCGGCGCATGCTGATCATCACCGGGCCGAACATGGGCGGCAAATCCACCTACATGCGGCAGGTGGCGCTGATCGTGGTGCTGGCGCATCTGGGCAGCTTCGTGCCGGCATCACGCGCCGAGATAGGGCCCATCGACCGCATCTTCACGCGCATCGGTGCGGCCGACGATCTGGCCGGCGGACGCTCCACCTTCATGGTCGAGATGACCGAGACGGCCAACATTCTCAACAACGCCACCGAGCACAGCCTGGTGCTCATGGACGAGATGGGCCGCGGCACCAGCACCTTCGACGGCCTGTCGCTGGCCCGCACCGTGGCGGAATACATCGCCACGCGCATTCGCGCCTTCACGCTGTTTGCCACCCATTATTTCGAGCTGACCGCCCTTGCCGCCGAGATCGAGGGCTGCGCCAACGTGCACCTGGATGCGACCGAGCACGGCGACAGGCTGGTGTTCCTGCATGCGGTCCGCGACGGGCCGGCCAGCCGCAGCTACGGGTTGCAGGTCGCGCAGCTCGCGGGCGTGCCGCGCCTCATCATCGCGGTCGCGCGCGCCACCTTGCAGGAGC
The DNA here is from genome assembly GCA_036521395.1 of Steroidobacteraceae bacterium. Taxonomy (GTDB): domain Bacteria; phylum Pseudomonadota; class Gammaproteobacteria; order Steroidobacterales; family Steroidobacteraceae; genus FEN-1191. The sequence continues at coordinate 1,786 of DATDHV010000053.1, forward strand.
TCGAGGCCCGCAACGCGCGCAGCGCCTCCGCCAACTCCGCACAGGGCGAATTGCCGCTGCTGCCCGCACCCGCACTCGCGGCGGGTGTTGGGCCGGGCGGGCGCCATGCAAGCGATGCCAGTGATGAGCGGGCCCGGGCGCTGCTCGCGCGCCTGGTTGCGACCGATCCGGAGGCGCTGACCCCGCGCGCGGCGCTGGAGCTGCTGTTCGAATGGCGCCGCAGCGCACTCGAGTGAGCTACTCGAGTTTGAGATCCATGCGTACCGAGCCCGCGGGGCCGCCGCCGGAGGTCTGATTGACCAGGAACACGCGCTCGGGCTTGAGATCGGGATTCGCCAGCACGGCCGATTGCACCGCCTGAGCCCTGGCGAGGGACAGCGCATCGCGCTGCTCATGCCCCGGTGCGAATTGCGGCAGAAGCTGCTGCTCGAGCCACGTCGCGCGCGCCGCATCGGGATCGGTCGCACCGGCGACATCGGGCGGATAGGCGGGCTCGGCATGCAGTCGGGAGCGGTACAGGGCCTCGAGCGCCGCCGTGTGGGGCGATGGCGGCGCCGACGGTCCCGAGGCGCCCGAAGCTTTCTCCTTGGATGGCCGCTTCTGCTTGCCCGCACCACCGGCCTTGGCGCCTGGACTCGGGGCGGCCGCCGCCTGCAGCGCCGCGTCGAGAGCGGTGTGCTCGAGCGCGGTGACGTCATCGTCGTTGAGCGTGTGCAGCGGAATGTCGAGCTTGAGCTGCGGCCGATCCACGAGCGCCTTGGCGAGCTGCCCGAGCTTCTCGGTCTGGGCCGGTGTCAGCGTGGAGACGCCGACCGGGAAATCGATGTAGGAGAGCTGCGGGCCGCCGCCGAACAGCGAGCCCAGCAGGGCGAACGGCGCCGTCACTATCTTCCTGAGCAGTCCGACGACCATCTTCCAGATGATGGGACCGACCCGGAACGTCGGATCGTCGAGACTGCCGCCCACGGGCAGGTCCAGCGTGATGACCCCGTTGCGATCCTTGAGCAGTGACACCGCGAGCTTGATCGGCAGCGGCACCGCCTGCTTGCTCTCGGTGGCAGCGCCGAATTCGAGTTGATCGATCACGATGTGATGCGTGGCCGCGAGCTTGCGGTTCTCGACGTGATAGTGCATCTGCGTCGTGAGCTTGCCCTGGGCGATGTTGTAGCCCGCGAATTTGCCCGAATACGGATTGAAGGTGGTGAGCTCGATATTGCTGAAGTCCATCGCAATATCGGTGTACGTCGCGGCCGACAGCACGTTGAGCTGCCCGGTGATCGATACCGGCGCGTAGCGATCGACGCTGCCCTTGAGGGTGACACTGGCGCGCGAGGCCGGGTCCGAGGACAGGCCCGTGACCGTGCCCCCGAGACCATAGATGGCGGTCGAGAAAGTCGGCGCCACCGAATGGTCGGTGAAATTCGCCACCCCGCCGTGGATCTCTATGCGAGCGATGCGCATGGGCATGCCCGGCACCACGCTCGCGGCAGCGGCG
>DATDHV010000054.1:0-33909 GCA_036521395.1 Steroidobacteraceae bacterium
GCACAGCGGCCGGCATGCCTTTCGCGAGCGCGTCAAGCAGCTCGGCTTCGAGCTCGAGGAACTCGAGCTCAATCGCGTGTTTGAAGAGTTCAAGGCCCTGGCGGACCGCAAGAAGGAGCTGTTCGACGGCGACATCGAGGCGCTGGTGCTGCGTGCGGGCAGCCAGGCGCAGGGTCCCTGGACGCTCGAGCACCTGGACGTCGAGGTGCACAGCGGCGCCCAGGCGGCGGCGCGCGTGCGCCTCAAGCACGGCGACGGCCGCACGCTCGAGCGCGAGGCCACGGGCGATGGTCCGGTGGACGCCACCTACAAGGCCATCGTGCTCGCCACGGGCGTGAGCGTGACGGTGCGAAAGTTCGAGGTGCACGCCATCACCATCGGCGAGGACGCGCAGGGCGAGGCGATCCTGTACGTGGACGCCGACGGCCGCAGCTATCGCGGCTCGAGCATCAGCACCAACATCATCGAGGCCGCCGGCCGCGCGCTGCTCGAGGTGATCAATCGCATCGAGCTCGCGCACAACAGCGCCGCGCGCAGCAACGCCGGTCACCGTCAGGACATCGCCCGCATCGCCCAGAGCGCGGTCTAGGAGCTCCACCACATGCCCATTCCAGCCACCCCGTTCATCTGGTTCAACGGCAAACTCGTCGCCTGGGAGAAAGCCACAGTGCACGTGCTCGCGCACGCCCTGCACTACGGCTCCTCGGTGTTCGAGGGCCTGCGCGCCTACGAGACCCCGCGCGGAGTGGCGATCTTCCGCCTGCGCGATCACACGCGACGGCTGTTCGATTCGGCCAGGATCTACCGCATCCAGATGCCCTTCCCGGCCGAGCAGGTCAATGAGGCTTGCCGCCAGGTGGTGTCGGTCAATGCCCTCGCGCACGGAGCCTACATCCGCCCGGTGGCCTTTCGCGGCTACGGCGAGATCGGCGTGGCGCCCAAGGTCGATCCGCCCGTGGACGTGGCGGTGGCGGCGTGGGAATGGGGCAAGTACCTCGGGCACGAGAGCGAGGAGGCGGGCGTGGACGTGTGCGTCTCCTCCTGGCAGCGCGTGGCCCCCAACACTCTGCCTGCGCTCGCCAAGGCCGGCGGCAATTACCTCTCGAGCCAGCTCATCAGCCAGGAGGCCAAGCGCCTGGGGTTCGCCGAGGGCATCGGCCTCGCCCCCGACGGCACGGTGAGCGAGGGGGCGGGTGAGAACATCTTCATCGTCAGGGACGGCGTGCTGCTCACCCCGAGCCTCGCGCACTCGGTGCTCGGCGGGCTCACGCGCGACACGGTCATGACGCTGGCGCGAGCGCAGGGGCTCGAGGTGCGCGAGTGCTCGATTCCGCGCGAACTGCTGTACCTGGCCGACGAGGTGTTCTTCACCGGCACCGCCGCCGAGATCACGCCCATCCGCTCGGTGGATCGCATCACGGTAGGCGCAGGCCGCCGCGGCCCCATCACCGAGCGGCTGCAGCGAGCCTTCTTCGGCCTGTTCTCCGGCGCCACGCCCGATGCCTGGTCCTGGCTCGACTACGTCGACATGAGCGTGACCGCGCGCCCGGCCGCCGCCGCGGCGCACTGAGCGCCGGGCCCCCGTCGTGGCAGCCGCAGAGCTCGTGAAGACACTGTTTCAGAAGGTGTGGGACGCGCACGAGGTGCTGGCCGAGACGGCCGACACCCCCGCCGTGCTGTACGTCGACCTGCACCTGGTGCACGAGGTTACCTCGCCGCAGGCGTTCACGGTGCTGCGCGCGCGCGGGCTCAAGCTGCACCGCCCCGACCTCATGCTCGCCACCATCGATCATTCAAGTCCCACGCGCACCGAGCAGGTCTTCGGCAACGTGCCCATCTCGATCGAATCCGCGGCACAGCAGATCGCGCAGCTCGAGCGCAACTGCGCGCAGTTCGGCGTCGAGCTCTTCGGCCTGCGCAGCCACCAGCGCGGCATCGTGCACATCATAGGGCCCGAGCTCGGGCTCACGCAGCCGGGTCAGACCGTGGTCTGCGGCGACAGCCACACCAGTACCCATGGTGCCTTCGGCGCGCTGGCCTTCGGCATCGGCTCGACCGAAGTCGGCCACGTGTTCGCGACGCAGTGCCTGCTGCAGCGCCGGCCCAAGACCTTTGCCATCAATGTCGAGGGTGCGCTGAGCCGCGCGGTCACGGCCAAGGATCTCATTCTCTCCATCATCGGCCGCATCGGCGTGGCCGGCGGCACCGGCCATGTGCTCGAGTACCGCGGGGCGGCGATCCGCGGGCTGTCCATGGAAGAGCGCATGACCGTGTGCAACATGTCCATCGAGGCCGGCGCCCGCGCCGGCATGATCGCCCCCGACGAGACCACCTACGCCTATCTCGAGGGCCGGCCGCGCGCCCCGAAGGGCGAGGCCTGGGAGCGCGCGCTCGAGCGCTGGCGCGCCCTGCCCTGCGATGCGGGCGCGCGCTTCGATCGCGAGCTGAACCTCGAGGGCGCGGCCATCGAGCCCATGGTCACCTACGGCACCAATCCCGGCATGGTCATGGCCGTATCGGGCTCAATTCCCGACCCGCAGAACGATCCGGTATTCGACAAGGCGCTGGCTTACATGGGCCTGCATGCCGGCGAGCCCATCGGCAATCAGCCCGTGAACGTGGTGTTCATCGGTAGCTGCACCAACGGCCGGCTCTCGGACCTGCGCAGCGCCGCACAGGTGCTGCGCGGGCGCCGCATCGCGCGCGGCGTGCGCGCGCTCGTGGTACCCGGCTCCCAGCAGGTCAAGCAGGCCGCGGAGGCCGAGGGTCTGGATCGCATCTTCCTCGAGGCCGGCGCCGAGTGGCGCGAATCGGGCTGCTCCATGTGCCTCGGCATGAACGGCGACCTGGTGGGCGCGGGCGAGTACTCGATCAGTACCAGCAACCGCAACTTCGAAGGCCGCCAGGGGCCCGGAGCCCGCACCCTGCTGGCGAGCCCGCTCACCGCCGCGGCCAGCGCGGTGCGCGGGCGCGTGACCGATCCGCGCGACATTCTCAACTGACATCGGCTGTCATCATGCAACCCATACGAGAGATACGCTCACGCACCGCCGTGCTGCCGTACACGAACATCGATACCGACCAGATCATCCCGGCGCGCTTCCTGCGCACCACCACGCGCGAGGGATTGGGGCGCGAGCTGTTCGCCGACTGGCGCCGCCGGGCCGATGGCGCGCTCAATGCCGACTTTCCGCTCAACCGCCCGGAGGCCTCCGGCTGCCAGGTGCTCGTGGCCGGCCGCAATTTCGGCTGCGGTTCCTCGCGCGAGCACGCGCCCTGGGCGCTGCTCGACTATGGCTTCCGCGCCGTGATCAGCACCGAGATCGCCGACATCTTCCGCAGCAACGCGCTCATGAACGGCCTGCTGCCGCTCACGGTCGATGAGGCCACGGGCCGGTGGCTCGTCGAGCACCCGGGCGTGGAAGTGCTCATCGACCTGCAGAGCGCCACGCTCACGCTGCCCACGGGCACGAGCGTCGCCTTCCCCATCGAGGCCTTCGCGCGCTACTGCCTGCTCAACGGCCTGGACGAGCTCGGCTTCCTGCTCGAGAAGGCACCGCAGATCGCCGCCTACGAGCGGAGGCAGGCATGAAGGCGCGCATCGCGGTGCTCGGCGGCGACGGCATCGGCCCGGAGGTCACCGCTGAGGCGCTACGCGTGCTCAAGGCCATCGGGCAGCGCTTCGGCCACGCATTCTCGCTGCAGGAAGAGCGCTTCGGCGGCATCGCCATCGATGAGAGCGGCGATCCCCTGCCCCCCGCGACGCTCAAGGCGTGCCTCAAGGCGGACGCGGTGCTGCTGGGGGCCATCGGCGGCCCGAAATGGTCGGACCCGCAGGTCAAGGTGCGCCCGGAATCGGGCCTGCTGCGGCTGCGCCGCGAGCTCGGCGTGTACGCCAACCTGCGCCCCGTGCAGGTGCACCCGGCGCTGCGCGGAATCTCGAGCCTCAAGCCCGAGATTCTCGAGGGCGTCGACCTGATCTTCGTGCGCGAGCTCACCGGCGGCATCTACTTCGGCGAGAAGACCCGCGATGCCAACCGCGCCACGGACCTGTGCACCTACACGGCCCCCGAGATCGAGCGCATCGTGCGCGTGGCGGCGCGCATCGCGCGCGGGCGGCGCAAGCGATTGCTCTCGATCGACAAGTCCAACGTGCTCGAGACCTCGCGCCTGTGGCGCGAAGTCACCGAACGCGTGGTGAGCCGCGAATTTCCCGACATCGCCCTCGAGCACATGCTGGTCGACTCCGCCGCCATGCACCTGATCCGCCGGCCGCGCGACTTCGACGTCGCCGTCACCGAGAACATGTTCGGCGACATACTGACCGATGAGGCCTCGATGCTCAGCGGCTCACTCGGGCTGCTGCCCTCGGCGTCGCTCGGCGATGGCACGCGCGGGCTGTACGAGCCCATCCACGGCTCTGCGCCCGACATCGCCGGCAAGGGCATCGCCAATCCCTACGGCGCGATTCTGAGCATTGCGCTGCTGCTGCGCCATTCGCTCAAGCTCGAAGAGGAAGCGCACGCCCTCGAGCTTGCCGTGAGTCTCGTCATCGATGATGGCGTGCGCACGGCGGATATCGTCGCTCCCAACCACCGGGCCGCCACGACGCAGGAGGCCGGGAGCGCGGTGCTGACGGCGCTGGGGTAGCTCGAACCCGAGCGAACATCGGGAGGCCGGCTCGGCGCAAATTTCGGACGCGTGCAGGCTCAAATCCCCGGGTCGCTCCGTGCTTACTTGCGTGGTTGCCAAGATGCTGATTTTACGTGGCGCGACGAATTAGGCTTTCTCGCACGAAGCCCCCACCGCGCAGCGCATCTTCGGGAGCCTGTTCGTAAGCGCAACTATGGCTCGCCGCCTGTACTGGCGTTCACGGTCGCTGCAGTAACCAAGTAACTTATTGTCCTAACAAACTTTGCTGCAACCCAGCGCATTACTGCGGGCCCGCCGCCAACGCGGTCCAAAACCCTTGCTGTCAGCCAAGACCGCGCCAACGGCCCGGCAGCGCTCGGCGCACCAGGAATATTCCCGCGATTTCAGCGGACGGCAGCGCCTCTCGAAGCCGGCGTTCGCAGCATTTGTAGTGCTTTCCGGTTGTAAGCACGTCGTCGAACAGCGCGATGCGCTCACGAATTGGCCGCGCGCGTAAAGCCTCGAGATCCAGGCGCAGAATCTCGTATAGCGTGCTGGTACGCAGGCGTTCCTGGCCGGCATGGTCAGGAACGGTGCTTCCAATCTGATACAGCAACTCCCGCACGTCCACGTCGTAGGCGGCGAATGCAAGCGCCAACGTACGCGACAGTCGGTCGTCAAAGTCCGGGTCGCCTCGGCCTCTTGAAGGTGGTATGGGCACCCAGGTCGCATGTTCCGCCTCCTCCCGGGTAACCGCACGACGTAGCCACTGCGCTAGTGTGGCGATTGCCTGCTGCTTACGTTGCTTGCGCCGGTAGTCGTTTCGCGTCACCGAAGGTTCGCACTTGAAGCTGCGAATGAGTTGATTGCAGCCTGCGCGACAATTGCCTCCGGTCAGATACTGGCCCAGGAACGCACACCGGTCCGACGCACTGATGTACGCGTGGTCCGCCCTGCTGGGCGCATCCAACAGCGTCAGTACCGACGGCGCTCCCTTCACAGACTGATATCCTTGTCAGCCGCCTCGGTCCGCAGTCTTTCGGAGGTTGCCGCCTGCTCGCGAGACTTCGTGTGCTCGGATTGCAGCGCCTCGGTCGCACCGGGTTGTCGCTGCTCAGTGTCGAGCGCTTCGCGCCGAAGCTGCAGCCACGCGTCGCGCGAGCGCTGGCGAAGCTCTTCTACACCCGGAACGCCGCCGCTAAGGGGTACGGGTGCGAGGCTGCGGTTCTCGGGCGCCTCTCTGGCCGATTCCTGCGCCGCTCGAGCAGCAACCCGGGTCCGATAATGCTCACGAATGCGCTCAGCAACTTCGGTGCGCAACCCCCGGCGTTCCATCTGATACGCAACAAAGGGAATATGCAGCGGCTCTCGGTCGACACCTTGAGCCGCGAGGCTTCGGTGATCCACCCGAATTGACATACCGGCGGACCGGAAGGCTGTATTTACCAGCGTTGCCCAGTGCTCACGAATTGCCACCAACTCCTTCAAGCCGGCGGACAGGCCACGTTTGAGCCGCTCGGGGTATCCCATGTCGAGCCCCGTCTTGGCTCCCAGACCCGTTGGGCCCACTTCACGCGTGGTAGTGAGTAAATGCGCGTGATAGTTTCGCGGATCACCCGCCGCTCTGGGCTCATGCACGGCAAGGTCCACAGCGACGCTGTAGCGCTCGGCCAGCTCCCGCGCGAAACTGCGCGCGAGTTCGATGCGCTGCCCCGCTGCCAATTCAGCTGGCAGGCAGACCATATACTCTCGCGCCACGCGCGAATCGCGCCGGTGCTCCGCAGCCTCGGCCGCATTCCACAATCGCGCTCGCTCCCTGGCCCAGTTCGCCCCGTCACGCCCAATCGCGCTCGGAAGAAAGATCTCCGAATGCATGACATCTCGTCGTCGCGTGTAGTTATGCAGCAACCCCGTTCGCTCGTCGCGAATCCTCTCGCCAGCGCGATACGCCGCGGCCGCCGGCGCACTGCGGCCGGCCGAACGAGAGATTGGGTTGATCTGCAGTCGGAAAAGCGCCATGGTTTCAACGCCGCAGCGAGACCTGCCTCCATGCGACTGATGAAGACAGCTTGAGATAGCCACAAAGATCAGGAAGTTGCTCGAGCTCGGAAGGCAGCAGGGCCATCTCGGTGGCGCATTGCTCACTGGTTTGGGTCGACCGGCGTGAGCCGCGAGCGATCAATCCCACATCGCGGTCGCGGCCACGCGAGATCTGACGCCGCACGACTTCACGCTCGCCGATCAGGCGGGAGGCAAATTGCGAAGTGCCACCACTCTCGCTACCGGAGCACCGGAGGATCAGCGTGTTACCGCAATTTTCTACAATCGTCTGTGCATCCCCGATCCCATAGGTGCCGGATACCTGCGCAATCGACTGAAACCCGAGTACACAGCGTCCGCCGAATTTTCGCAGTCGCGCCAGAGCGTCCTTCAGTCCGTCAATCGCGCCGAGCGCATCGAGTTCGTCGATCACGAACCACAGACGCTGGTCGCGATTCTCCGACTGACTCAACGCCTCCACGATGGCCAAGCGCATCCAGGCGGAGATAATCGACCGCAGCGCGGCAATCTGGCCGGCCCTATACGGAATAAACAGTACCCCTCGTCCGTCCCGTACCCATTCGCGTATCGAGAACGTCCCGCTTCGTTGTGATTTTACGTATTCCAGTGCCGCGATGGCCGACATCAATACGGATCGTATGGACCCGAACATGCGGGCGTTGTGCGACTCCAGGAATGGCTGGGCGGGGCTGCCCGCCACTATCGTTTGCAATTCCTCGCTGGAGGCCATTACCAGCAGCCGCCACAATTCTGGGAGGTCGCATGTGCGCCTTCGCTGGCAGCTTCGGATCACGGCGGAAAGGAATGTGCGCGCATATGCTCGCCACTCTCGCGTCGAAGGATCATCGCTGTGCGGAATCAACGCGTTCGCGAGCTGATCTATGTCGTAGGAGTCTCGTACTTCGGCGAACGGATTCCACTGCACCGATTCCGACTCGAAGGGGTTCAGGATGACATCGCCGCGATAGCGACGATACAGGCGGCGATGGTAGCCGCCGTCAGGATCACTGATGATGGCCCGATCACCGCGGCGCAGCGCACCGTCGATAAGTTCGCCGATCGCCGTCGTCTTTCCCGTGCCGGTTGTACCGATCAGCTTGAAGTGCTTGGTCTCGTCAGCAGGCGTCAATGGAATTGTCGCCAATGTGACCTCCGCGCCCCTTGGTTGTGCCTGTCGTTTCAACCGTGATCTCGAGCCGACATCGGAATGCACGATCATCGTGCCGCGGCGGTAGAAATCACGCCCACTACGTCGCAACGACAGTCGCACCCAGCAGACAAGCAATGTGGCTGCCGCCAGGGCGGTGATGACGTTGGTAGGCATTGACGAGGCACCGTACATGCTAATAGCCCTTGACCACGAGGTAATCCGCCTGATCACCGAAGGCTGGCGCCCGACGGTCGACGCGGACACACCAGCGTGCTTCACTTCCGCAACGCCTCAAATCGATGAGCCCACCATGCTGCTGCAATAATCCAATTGCCGCACCAAGCTGCTGGCGCTGAGCACGCAGTGCACTGATCTGAGACGTCGAGGGCAGTAGCCACCAGCCAACCAATGCTGTGCCGGCGCCGCTCAGCAGGGTCGTGGTCAGAGTCCAGACAGCGAATCGTAGTTTCGCGGCCCGTTCCAGCGCGCGCAGCGCTTGCACGGCCCGCCCACTCTCCTCCACTACTGCCCCGAGCTCCTCGATCACTGTGCATCGAATCTGTGCGCGCACCACCGCGTCGAGCGCTTGCGTGTGGCCCTCGAGTTGCCTGAGACTGGATTCAATCAGTTTCTGCTGAGTCTGGGTCGTCTCCAGCAATAGCCCGAAACTCATAGCCGCGTCATCTAGCGTTGTCGGAGCGCTCACAGTTCGGTTTCCGCGGCATCGTGGTTAACGAACGGCGCAGCAGCGGCCTGTTGCACTGTGGCGCCCGGCCCCCGAGGCGTACGTTTGGTGCCGGGAATAGCACGCCTGTTGCCTGCCGGACGGGTCTTGGGCGACTGCGTGGTCTTCCGCGGCGAGCGTGCAACTGTCACGCCTGCGTCCGACGGGGTCGACATGTCAGCGCGGGCAGCGGGAGCTGCGGCGATGAATGCGGGAGTCGAGTTCGCGCTGAGCGCCGATTGCGGCGGAGGCAGGCGTACCCGCAACCACCGCGCACCCGAAGCGAGCTTGAGATATCCCGCCAGATCGGGCAATTGCTCGATTTCAGAATCCATGACTGCCGGCTCGATGCTGAGGTTCTCGCTTCGCGTGACGGCGCCAATAAATTCACCCGGACGGCGGCTACGCGACTCCATCGTGCGCAAGACCTCGCGCTGCCCGATCAGCGTCGAGGCGAAGCGCGAGGTGCCACCGCCCTCACTGGCGGAGCAGCGTAATATGAGGGTATTGCCGCAGTTCTCCACGATGGTATGGGCGTCCCCGGCCCCGTAGGTGCCGGCCACCTGCGCAACGGACTGAAAGCCGATGATGCAACGGCCACCGAACTTGCGCACGCGCGCCAATGCGTCCTTGAGCCCATCGATATGTCCGAGGGCGTCGAGCTCATCGATAACAAACCACAGGCGCTGGTCGCATTCCGGGCCGGCCATCGCTTCAAATATGGCAATCCGCATCCAGGCGGACACCGTTGAACGCAGCGCGGCGATCTGGCTCGCCCGATATGGAATGAAAAGCACACCGCGGCTCTCTTGATCCCCGCGTCGGATCCAATTTCGCACGGAGAATGACGGTCCGCTCTGCTGCGCAATATGTTCCAACGACGCAACCGCAGAACTAGTTACCGATCGGATCGAGTCGAACATGCGGCTGTTATGCTCTTCGAGGAAGGGCTGCGCAGGTGTGCCTCCCGTCAACGTTCGCAACTCGGCCGTCGGCGCAATGACCAAAAGTCGATACAATTCACCGACCTCGCGAATACCCGCGGAGTGCGCCTGCCGAGTGACGGCGGTGAGAAACGTACGGGCGTAGCCACGCCAGCTTCGATCTCCCGGTTCGTTATCAGGCAAAAGCGCGCGAGCTAGTTGCTCCACATCGTATGGCTGTTGAATTTCACCGAACAGGTCCCACTTTACCGAGCGTTGATCGAAGGGATTCAGGATCACATCGCCGCGGCCGGCATCGTAAAAGCGACGCAGATAGCCGCCGTCCGGATCGGCGATGACGGCGCGGTCACCGCGCGCGAGTGCCGTGCCGAGGAGCTGAGCGATGGCGGTGCTTTTGCCGGTTCCCGTGGTACCTATCAACTTGAAGTGCTTTGACTCATCTGACCGCGGTATCGGCTGGTTGGCCAAGCTCAGTTCCAATTCGCGGGCGATGCCTGCTGTTCCAGCAATGGGCGTACTGTGCCGCCTGTCAGACGCCAGGTCTGCCTCGACCACCGCGCCGCGTTGATGCCGGAACTGCTTCGGCGCAGCCGCGAACCCACGGCCGGCCGCATATCCCAAGCCGGCGCTCAGTGCACCACCGAATGCCAATTCTGCCAGCCCGCTCGGTGCCGCTCCAAGGCCGTGCAGCGCCGGACTAATTAGCGCGATGCCAACGCCGGCGGCTACCGTCACGGGCACGGCCACGAGCGGCGCAAGGAGCAGCCGATCCAGCCCGGCGCGGGCTCGTATCATTGCTGCGAGCATTGGGCCCTGTACGGTCGCGAATCCCATGCCAAGTCCAGCCCAGCCATGAGTCAAGGCATAGAGGCTCAAATCTGCCGGCATGATCTCGACCCCTCAGCCAACAGAATCGGGACCGCAATGCTTGAGTTCGGGTTGATACCAAATCTCTTCGACGAATCGCTGGTGACGGCGGCAGGAGAACTGAATGACCACGTCGATGAGCAGGTGGAGCAATGACCTTATCTCGCGCCGTGCTAGCTCTCGTCCGGCGGCGCTTTGTTTGACCAGCAGCATTACCTGTTCGAACGCCAATGACGCGCTGGACGCATGCACACTCGTGATCGATCCCGGATGCCCGGAGTTGACATTGCGCAAATAATCAAACGCCTCCTCGGCGCGAAGCTCAGCGAGCAGGATCCGGTCCGGCCTCATGCGCAGACATGCTTCGAGGAGCTGCTTAGGGGTCACGCGGGCCAGTCCCTGATCATCCTTCGAATAGAACAGCCGCACATGATTTGGATGACGGTCGAGCACCAACTCCATGGCATCTTCGATGGTGATCAAGCGTTCCTCGCTCGGAATCTCGCGTATCAATGCCTTCGTCCAGGTAGTCTTGCCGGAACCCGTGGGGCCGGACACCAAGATGTTCTTGCGTGCGACGACTGCCAGGCGCATGAAGGCCTCGTACTCCTTCGCGGCGAGAAGCTCGAGTAGCTGCCTCTCGTTTTGATCCGGGTCGTGCCCGCAATGCCGTGTTTGGCGGAAAATCCCGCGGCGAGTCAGATCTTCAATGCTCCATTGCTGGCTCGAGGGACGGCGAATGGTGATGGCAACGGTTCCAATGGTGGTAGCCGGCGGCAGCACGATCTGTACGCGCTCACCCCCTGGCAGGCCTGCCGAGAGCAACGGCGACGACGAGTCCACTCGCTGGGCTGTGTGGTTCGCCACGAGTTTGGCGAAACGCTGGCACCACTCGAAGCTTATCTCGGGCATTATCTCCCGCCTCCAACCCGCGGCCGTTTCGATGAATGCCTCACCCGGCCGATTCACGCACAGCTCCGTGACCTGGGGATCATCGAGATACCGCTGCAGGGCACGCAATGTCAGGGACAGAGCCGAGTTTTCCGATCGATCGGACGCGGTGACACACCACGAAGGCAATGCGCCAGCGGATTCGAAGCTAATGCTCGGAGGCACGGCGAAGCTCATACACCGAACTAAAGTCGATATCTCTTGCGACCAGTACCTGAATCCGATCGCCGTTATTCTTTCGGACGGTCGGCGTAATGGCCAGCGTACTTCGGAGCACGTCGGTCGTGACGTCCTGGGCGCCGGATGGGTTATAGATGAGCGTCCCACTGCCACGGCTGGATGATTCAACGGCTGCTTGACCGGCCGCGTCGATGGTCGAGATGAACAGCGCCGCGCCGAAGCGTTCCCAGAAGTGGCGGTCCACGGTACCGGCCAGGCCCGATCGCCCTAACGCGTCAGCGGCAGGAGAATCGAGAGGCACGATGACCCCGGTCGGTGTACGCGCTTCAGTCCATACCACGAAGATCCGCGCCGTGCCCTGCTGTACCTGGCCGCGGGTCTCTCCAACCAACTTCGTTCCGCGCTCCATGAGCACGACTTCGCCGTCTGCTCCGAACGTATCCGCGGAAGTCACGCAAGTTGTCATGCCGGGCAACGACGAGTCGATGGCAGTCTCCAGCGTGCAGTCGATAAACGCTCCCTTGGGTAATAAAAGTCGCTGTGTGGGGAGAAGACGCGCCGGGGCGGTGCCAGTGGGTTCCGTACGAAGCAGCGTGGCGAGTGCCACGCCACCCCCAGCCGCTGCAGCCGGGCCCGCCGCCCGCAGTCCGCTAGCCGGAGTTGCGACAGTAACGGTATCGGTGCGACCGTCGGCCGTGGTAGCCGACATACCTGCATCGAAGCTCGCATGCGCGAACGTAGTGCCGGAAAGGCGTCGATCGAGAATCGAAGGTCGAGGAACCGAGGCGTTGTCTGGCAGTGCGCTCGACTGCAAAGGCACATTTATAGGAGGCTCGGGCGGCGGAGACTGCGCTAAGACATCACTCGGCACGGTCGGTTCGCCCAGGTTTACTGCTGCCCTTGCCGATGGCTCAATGGCGCCCAGCGGCGGCGGCGCCACCTCGGCGCGCACACGTTCGCTAGAGGACTGAGCAACCTGATGTGTTTGGACTCGACCACGTGCAATGTGCAGGTAATAAGTCACGAGCATTGCCGCACCCATGGCCCCCATGAGTCCCAATGCCAGTATGTTATTGATGCGGGTTTGTAGCGCCGGTGCCTCCCGGATCGAAGGCATACCACGTTCTCCCTCGACCGCGCGCGTCGCGTCCGAAGGCTTGGGCAGCCAAAACTGGTGCCAAATCGCCATTAGGGTCCCTGTCCCCGAGTTGCGCGCTCGACCTTCGATGAGACAGTTCCGGATCGCAGTTCCTGGCCGATACCGCCAAAGCTCTTGTTGAGAATGCACCCCGCCAGTTTGCCGCGGCGAACGACGAGTTGCCGCGCCACTCGGTGAATGATCACCTCACCTTCTCGAACGTTGAAATTGAGCAGTGATTCGCTGCCATCCTCATTTCGCACGAAGAATGCCGGCAACTCGCCGCGAGGATTGAAGTGCAGGACAGTGTGGACGCCGTCGTCAAAGGCCGACAGCGGCCGCAGTGCATCATTGCCGCAGTACCAGTAATCCCGATTGACCGCAGCATTGGCCGCTGCTCCGTCCAATTCCTCGTCCGGATTCGCCTCGGCTAGCGCGTTGCGTACCGGGGCTGGTGCCGGGTAGGCGAAGCGCAGCGTATATATGAGATCGCCAGCGTCGTTCCGCGGGCCGGCTGCCGAGAGGACTTCGTAGTCGAAATGGTAGCTGCGGCGTGTGGTCAGCACGGTCAGGTCTGTCCGCACCCGCTGCGCTTTCGGCTTGACGAATAGATGGTTGTCCTGCGCCGCGTATGTCAGGCCCTCGACATCGCCGGCACCCAAGCCGACGAAGGCTTCGCCAGGCTCGAATTGCAGATCGATCTCATAACCGACATAGCCTCGGAGCCGGTAGATTTCATCGGCACTATATTCCACGGTGCGGATGCGGTTATCTGCGTCCAGACGATCCGCGCTAGCGGGCAGGATCAGGCCGACGATACACAGAAGGCACAGGAGAAACTTTGCAACCGTCACGGTGCGGCGCCCTTGGTTACTGGATGAGGCGCCGCGTCCTCCACCACTTCAGGCTCCGATCCGAATTCCGTGACCTTGAATCCGAGCGGATTCCAGCGGCGCAGTTTTGGATCGACGGACGGGGCAACGTATGCGAACTG
Source organism: Steroidobacteraceae bacterium (assembly GCA_036521395.1). GTDB lineage: Bacteria > Pseudomonadota > Gammaproteobacteria > Steroidobacterales > Steroidobacteraceae > FEN-1191. Next base: position 13,642 of record DATDHV010000054.1, read on the forward strand.
AATCGTGGCTATCCAGCGCGTCATCCGCGGTTGTGAGTCCGTAGCCAGGTACTCAGCTTTCATGTAACGCACTTGTGCGAGATCGGAGACGCCACCGGTGCGCCTGAAAAAACTGACGGACTGCACCTCCGCCCGAATCACGCTGCCGTCGCGATACAAGTTCAACGGCGACTTCGGGTTACTTCTGTTCCATAGCGCGTACCAGCTTTGATTACGTCGCGCTGTCTGGAACGACGCGCACTCTTCGTAATCGCTCTCGGCGGTGGCGATATTGAATCGCTCGCAAACCGTGACATAGTGAGTCAGGAAATATCGTGTGACGAGCTCGCTCATGGGCGCGGTACCACTGTATACGGGCACGACATCGACCACCCCGGTGCTGCTGTCGACGCGGATGACGAATGGATCGACTCGTTTCAATGGCATCAGCAGAATGAGCGCGCCACCGCAGGTCAAGGCACAAAGCCAGCCAGCGATTCCCGTTCGCCATGCCAACCGCTCACTGCGTTCCGTGCGGGCCACGCGGTTGACATCCCAGTCCGCTGCCTCCTTGAAGTAGGGTTCAATATTTCCCCTCATCCCGTTTGAATTCATCGGTGGGTCCCGTCCGCGTGCATGGCGTCGCCGTGGGAGGGTCCGGTGGCATGGTTGATCGGAGTTAGAGGTCCGTCGCAATGCACATTGCGGCTCGCGCACGCCGATTGCATTAGTAGTACAGCGAGGACGGCCAGCGTTCTCGTGATGACCACTGCGGTAGCGGTGATAGGGGCACTGACCCACGGAATTCGAGCACTCATGGCTCGCGCCAGTTTGAAGCCGCGTCGGAAGCCGATTGGGTCGGGTGTTTCCGGCCCAATACCCCGACCAGAGCCGAAGCAGCCATAGCCCCGGCCGGACGCCCGTAACTCGCGGCCCGCCCCATGCCCCAGGAAACGGCGCGGCTCACGACGCCGAAACTGGTCAGCGCGAGGCCGCCAGCAAGCCCGGAGGCAATCGGCATGATTTGCCGCATGAGCAGAAATACGAGCAACGACACCAGCATCATATCTAGTGCATCGACAGTCATGAGGGCCGCTCCCCGCGCTGCGGTCTGTGTCGCGTAGGACTCCACAATTTGCAGCAAAAGTGCGGCGACCAATACGGTAAGAATGGAAATCAGGGCATACGTGGCCAACTGCGCGATCCACGCCTCAAAGTAGCGTCGCGTACTGTCGAACAGCAACATGGCAATGAATAGCGGCCCGATTGCCAGCAGCACGGCCGAGGCGATGCTGGACAACGCGATCAGGAACATCGCATAGACACACAGCATGCCCATCAACAGATAGACGACGGCCCCTGCCAGGTAGTACCCGTAGTCGCCGAAATAACCGCCCTTTTTCCAGAGCTGCTCGGCCACCCCACCACCCTGCTGCCATATGGCGTCGATGGTGCCGACGGGATCGGCAGAGCCCACCAACGCCGCTGTCAACTGCGCCGGTGCAACGTAGAAGGTGTCGACAATCACCGAGTTGTAGAGCCACAGATGCAGGGCCGCGCCAAGCACCACCGTTAGAACGATCATGCGCTTGAGTCCGGCGGCAAAAGGTTCCTCGATCCGGCCGGTCAAATGCAGATAACCCCAAACCATCAGGTACACCGTCGATAGCGTCACCACGGCCGGCTCCAGCGCTACCGCTATTCGGGCGGTATTGTTGCCGACGTATCCCGTAAGAGTGCCGTTGAGCCAGGTCCAGAATGTTTCGAAGAAGCCCATTGGTGCAGCCGGCGAGGCGATCAAGGAGGCAGTGGCTCGAATCGCGTCGCGAATTGGCCGTGACCGGAGATCACCAGTTCGCGTCCACGTTCTCGCAGTGCCGAGCCCTGTCCCTGTACGCTCTGGAACAACACTTGCAGCTTGTTCTGCTCGTTTTGCAGCATTCCCTGCTCAGCATTGATACGAGCCTGTAAATCGAGAATCCCTTTTTGATCCGAAGCCGCCGGGATGGCATCGATGAGCTGCTGGATCGCGGCAAATCGGCCGCTGGCATTGCTCAGCGCGACCTGCGACAGCGCCTGCAGCAGAGCAACCGAGTCTCGCGCCGCGACAATCTGTCCACGCTCCACGTCCGGAAGAGCCGCGACCTGTTGAGTTGACAGGACGGCGTTGGCAGTCAGATTGGTCTGATACGCCGAAGATAACGAGGTATAGGACCCGGAGCTTCCCTGCACCAGGCCATCGATCTCCGGCCACGCTGTCGGCAGATAATTGCGTACCGTGCCGCTAAGCAAGGATTGCATGCCGCGATTGCCGGTCATCGCTTGATACTGGGCCTGTACCTGGATCAACTCCGCGCGTGCCGCCTGGAGCTGCTGCGCGAGAGTCTGAGCTTCCTGAACGAGTTGACCAACAGAGGCTGCATCTATGACCGCAAATTGCGCTCGAGCGCCGGGCGCCACAAACATAAGCAACGGCACGATTGCCGCGAGCATGGGAGTGCGTCTAATCGTCATGTTGGCTACTTCTCCGGCCTTGAGGCCGCGGACGACTCAGAGACGCATTGAGACTCAAAAACGCCGCGCGACTCGACCGCGCCATGATCGCGCAGAAATCTGGGCAACCATTCGATCGGATCGGAGCTGCTCCCAGCGATGATTTCGTGCATGCGCTCCACCTGGCGGGCGCGGCCCGAGAGGACTTGCAGCTCCGAATCGAACCCCTGCAGGTCCAATTGGCACACCACGCTATGGTGGCCCTGCTTGATCAGGAACATTCGCGAGCCCGGCTCGAGCTGTTCTTTGACGAGTTTGAACTCACGCTCGGTAAGGCCGAAGCCTTGCGCATACTCCTCGAAGCTGGCGTCGGCGTTCGGGAAGAAAATCTTGGTCGCAGTCTGTTCAATAATTGTGCGGCTGATAGGACTGTCCAGTACGTCGCTTGCACTTTGCGTGGCGACGCACATCACTCCATTGAGCTTGCGCCAGGTCTTTGGCCCGTCCTTGGCGAAACATTCGAATGCCGGATCAGCCAGAAGACGCCAGAACTCATCCATCCAGCACACCAGTTTCCGCCCGTCGAGCAGCTCTCGGACGAGATGAAACAGATATAGCGTCACCGGCGCGCGAGTCAGCTCGTGATCCAGAAAATCCGTGACGTCGAAGCCAATTGTCGAGTGATGGCCGAGTCGGGGGATGACAGAATCCTTTTCATTGTCGAATACCCAGCCGTAGTCGCCGCCGGTCGATTTGCACCAGCGGCTCAATCTCGCGTGAATGCCCTCCGGATCTGTAGGATCGAGAAATTCCAGCAAGCGAGACAGACGGCGCTGCGAATGTTCGAGAGCGAGAGTGCCGTGAAGGGCCTGCTCCAGATCCGTTTGTTGCCGGACCGTGGGCGAAGCGCTGTTGCCCGGCTTTACGAGCGAGGCGAGCCACAGTTTTAGAAACTCCAGATGTCGCGGTGCCGAAGGAAGCTGCAACGGGTTGAACCCGGTCGGTATTCCGCTCCGTAACGGCAGGTACTCGCCGTTGAGCGCGCGTACGAGTATCTCAAGACCTCGATCCCTGTCGAAAATCACCTGCGTGGTACCGTGGCGGTCCAGTGCGGCGATCAGAAAGCCGATAAATACCGTCTTGCCAGAACCGGTCGGGCCGCAAATGAAAGTATGCCCCGTGTCTTTGCGACTACCGCCCTCCGGGTCGTGCGGATCGCTGGCATGAAGGGAGAAATAGTATGGCGAACGCGCGCGGCTCATGAACATCGTGAGCGCTGCACCCCAATGATTTCCGTTAGCACGGCCAGATGGGTAATTGTGAAACGAAGACATGGCGGCGAAATTGCGCGAAGTTATCGGTGCCTTGCGAGGTCGCATGGGAAAGTTTCCCGGCAGCTGCGCCCAATAGGCGGCTTCCAATCCAAGGTCCTCGCGCGCAACCGTCATACCAGTATCCGCGAGAAGACTGCGTGCCTGGGCTACGGCGTTATTGAGAGTTTTGAGGCGGATTCCCGCAGGGTCGACTACATCGCTCGGTTCCGTAAGCACCTGCAGAGACAGGTGGTGATCGCCCATCACAAACTCGTTCGCGGTCAGGGCATCGAGGGCGTGGTGCAGTTCCTGAGCCTGAGTCACCCCAAAATCCCCTGCATTGGTCAGGCGGTAGAATTGCCGCTGCAGCAACGCCTGGCTCGTGGTCTTGGAAAGAAACGCAAATGACTGCGTGAGCACAAACTCGAACGGCGCCGACAGCAGGCGGTTATACATGCCTACTATGTTGGGAGTGGGATACTCCTTGATACCCAGCATTGCCGCCACGCGCGTGACAGTAGGGGTGCGATACTCCATGGCTTCGGTACCGAAGAACAGGCGCGATGTGGCGAGAATCGCGTTCGCCGGGTGTCGTGACAGCGGAATTCGCTGCCACTCGCCATTGATCAGCACCCCCAGGAACTCCAATATTTCGGAATAGTGCGTTGCGCCGAGTTGATAGCTGCCCAGAAGCTGTGGCTCGTAACGCGTCAATGAGGCTCGGATGGCTTGCGCCAGCTTGTTGCAGGCATTCAGAGCGTCTACCGTATCCGCGTGTGAGGCCGCTCGATGCGTACGGCGCAGCGCCCTGGCGACTACGCCAGTGGCGACGCCGGCGGTTGGACGATACACGGTGCAAAGATAGAGATCATTGACCATCAAGGATTGCTGGGCTAGTCGGGTGTGATATTTGTCGAGCAGGGCCGCTGTGAATCCTGAGGCGTCCGAGCGTCTGCAGGAGGTGGACTCGCGGCGGCGTATGACATATGTCCAAAGCGCCAGATTGGGGCTAGCCAGGTTCCGCCACAGGATATTGAGCCGCTCATGCCAATTATTGAGCTGCTCGTCGTCGGCGCTTTCGAAGCTGCCGCCGCCGAAGCGGAACACCTGCACGTAATCGAGCAGCGCGGTACGTACTACACTGTCATTGAGCTGTACCGTGAACGGAATTCGATCGGCCGCGGGCAACTCCTGTCTGAGCGCCCGAGCCTGCGGGAGCTCGCTCATCGGTGCGTCTCCACGTCGAACCGCCCGATCAAGACAGCTTCCGAACCACCCGGACGGCGTCCGGCGATATTCGGCACTTCCAGTGCGAGCGGGCTGTAGCTGCTGGCGCGCCAGTAACGGAAATTGCCCAGCAGGGCCGGAAATCTGGTTCGCCCCCAGAGCAGCAGTAGATCAAAGAAGCGCGGGTCACGCATGCAAAGCAATGCGAAGGTGGCGTGGACAGGCAAGCACAGCAGCAGGCTGAGGAGGTTTCTGGTGAGCAGAAACGCTTCCATGGTGAATACCATATTGAACAATAATGCCGAATAGGTGACTCCCCATCGCATCGGCGGACGCGTTGCCCCCACGAACAGCGGATCCGCGATCAGTCCGCGATTGCGTGAGCTCATGCTGATCAGACTCCGAACATCCCGCGAACCCAAGTCACGATTTGCGGCGCGCCGAATGCAATTGCGATGCCGAGGATGGCGCCAATGCACCAACCCCAGGACATTCGATTTGCCATGGCCATTGCGCCAAGGGCCATGACCAGAATCACGGCGATGGGTGTGAGCCACGCCAGGATGTTGCTCTGCAGGGCAGTAGCTCCGGTCATGAACGGCGACGCTTGTGCCCATGCGAGCTGGGGTGCGAGCATCACGCTCAATGCCGCGGCCATCGTGGCCGCGCTCAACCGCGCCCGGATCATTCGATTCATGCCGGAGGCCTCAGGCCGCGCTGGACACAGCGCTGTGCGTGACGCTGTCATCGCGACGGCCGTCCAGCTCTTCTCGTTTGAGTTTGCCTGGCGCTCCGAAGCGAAAGCCATCGACGATGAAGGAATAGTCGTACTGCCGCTCGCCTTGCTCGTCGGTCCAGTTGTTGGCGCGAATGCGGGCTTCCAGGACGAGCTGGTCCCCTTTGCGGGCATTCCGGGCGATCGCCTCGCCGAGCGGTCCGAAGGCGACAAACCACAGGCTCGTCACGACCTCGCGCGTCGCTCCCTCCTCATCCTTGCCGGCGTAGTCGTTACCGATCAGACAGAAGCGGGTATAGGCGGTATCGCCTTTGGCGGTCAGTTCTGGATTTTTCGCGAGATTGCCGATTGCAGTAACGGTAAAGCTGTTCATGTTCGCTCTCCTCGATGTATGCATCGTCGTTTAGCAGGATGGCGGGAAGTCTAACGAGCTGCTGCCTGCAAGCCACCCGCAGCTATCGCTGGTATTCGTGTAGAAACTCGCGCGCACGATGCAACGAACTTTGATGTATCGTCTGATGCTCCGGGCAATGGAGCAGCGCGCATGGCCAAGAATCTCGATGATTCCAGCGACGGCACTATCGAGCAGTGCATTGATGACATCGACGGTTTCGTCGAACAACTTGACCGCTTTCCGCTGCCGGTTCTCGCCTTTGCCCTGCGTTCGCATTTAGGCGGTTTGCTTCGCGCCATGGTGGAGAGCCACGTCTGCACGCGTGAACACGTGCGCCAATTCGTGCTCGAGCTCGAGCACGAAGCCTTGGGCGTGGATTGACATGATCGAGCGCTCCCTCTCCCCGCCCACGCGCGATCTCGGCGACGGTTTCCTGGTGCGGCGCGCGCTGCCGAGCGACGGCTGCCGCTCCATCGGCCCGTTCGTGTTCTTCGACCATTTCGGCCCGACCAGCTTTGCCGCTGGCCGTGGGCTCGACGTGCGACCTCACCCGCACATCGGGCTTGCCACGGTGACCTACCTATTCGAGGGCGAGATCGTGCATCGCGACAGCCTCGGGAACGCGCAGGTGATCAGCCCCGGCGCGGTCAACTGGATGGTCGCGGGGGCCGGCATCGTGCATTCCGAGCGCACCGCGGCGGACACGCGTCGCGCGCCCTCTTCGCTCACGGGCATCCAGAGCTGGGTCGCCCTGCCGCTCGAGACGGAAGAATGCGCGCCGAGTTTCGTGCATCACGCCGCCAAGTCACTGCCCGTGATCGAGAATGCGGGCCGGCGCATACGGCTCATCGCGGGAGCCCTCTTCGGCGAGCGCTCGCCGGTGGCGACGCTCTCGCCCATGGGCTATGCCGATGCGGATCTCGATGCCGGAGCACAGCTCGCATTCCCCGCCGAATACGTCGAGTGCGCGCTCTACCTCGTCGAGGGCGCGATCGATCTCGCCGGTCAGCGTATCGAGGCGCCGCGGCTGCTGGTGCTGCGCGCTGGCGAGCCGGTGCGGCTTCGGGCGGCCACGCGAGCGCGCGTCATGCTCCTGGCCGGCGAGCCGCTCGGGCCGCGCCACGTGTGGTGGAACTTCGTCTCGAGCTCGCACGAGCGCATCGAGGCCGCCAAGAGCGCGTGGCGCGCGGGCCGCTTCGAGGCCGTGCCCGGCGATGAGGAGGAATTCATTCCCCTGCCGCGCGAAAGGCCGCCCCACGAGGCTTCGCCCGGCGCGGATGAGAGCGAGGCGCTCTAGGCAAAAAATCATGAATTTATATTAAGATTTATCAATGTGTTGTAGCATGTATCTTGAATTAAGATCATTCAGCGCCCATCACTCACCGTCCGGCTTGAGGCTCGACGAGCAGCGGCGCCGCTCGCGCTTGACTGCACACCTTCGTCTCAGCGTATGGTACGTGCTCGATACCGCGGCGCCGCGTGCCGCGCATCCCGCAGTCGAACGCCGGCCGTGCAGCCGGGAGCAAGGCATGAGCACGTACATCCACTTCTATGATGCAGCCACCGGATTGTTCACGGGCGTGTCCATTCATACCAACCTGACTAACCCCAAGGCGGTGAAGAAGTTCATTGCCGATAACACGCCCCGTGGACACGGTGGCTATGTGGGCTATATCGATCCGCTGTCGCAGAAAATAGATGTCGCGACCGGCAACATCGTCGACTACCGTCCGCCGCAGCCCTCGCCCAGGCACGAGTGGAACCCGGCCACCAAGCGCTGGCAGCGCGCCGTCGCCCTCAAGCGCTCCGATGCGCTCGCGCGCATCGCCGACCTCGAAAAAGGCCAGCACCGCACGGTGCGCGAGACCCTCATCCGCGCCTGTCACGCCGTGGATGCCATCAAGGAGGCGCTGGCGCCCGAGGCCGCGGAGGTACGTGAGGCCGTAGACCGCATGTACGCCTCGCTCGCGCGCCTGGAGTTGCTCGAGGCAGAGCTCACGCAACTGCGCGCCGATCTTTAGATCCGGCCGGTGCTACGGTTGAGCGGGTCCCCCGAGCCCAACTGCCAGCGCGATCAGCAATAACCCTGTCCCGGCGGCAATGGCGCCGATCGCTCGCGCGACGCGTTGGCCGGCAGGCGCGAGACGCTCGGCGGTGATGCCCGCCATCACGATGCCCATCGCCCGCAAGTCCATGCACCCGATGACGAGCAGGATCGCCGTCGGGCCGGCGCAGCAATGGCTGCAGTGAAGACCCAGGCGCACACCGAGGCGCCAGGCAGCGCCGGCATTCGCCGGGGACCTGCCAGGGTGTGCCGGTGACTGCCGGCAGCACGCCAGGTGATAGCTCTTCCATGGGGTGAACTGCAGTACGCCGGCGATCACAACGACCGCGCCGGCCGCGACCGGCATGGCACGCGCCAGTGCCGGGTGCCGCATCTCGATAGCCGCCAGGGCGGCGCCCAGTGGAAAAGCCGCCATGCCAACCGCGGCCCAGACGCAGAAGTAACCCAGACCTACGAGCGCGGTCAGCCGATCCAGGCGCGCCCCGGCAATTGCGCCGACGGCCTGGCGGAAGCGCCACAGCATGGGAACCAGGGAGGGCAGCATCATCGCCACCATCATCGCCACCCACATGCCAATAAACGATGCGGCGGCTCCGAGCCAGCTCTGCCCGGGCATTCGCATCCACGTCATCGACATGGCCCAGTCGCCCGGCATCGGCATCCCGCTCGCCGACATGGATCCGCACCAGAGAATCACCATCGCCGCGCTGGCGGCGAAGAGCAGCGCCGAGACGCCAAAGAAGGCTCGCCGGGACGGAGGCTCGAAAGGCGTGCGTTGCGAGAGTTCCCATTCCCGGGCGATATCGATGACAGGCATGAGATGGCTCACGCCCGGTCGTACTCGTCATGCCGGCGCCACCAGATCCCCGTCTCGTTGCGGCCCCTGGGGGCGCGGTCGAGCCACTGGTACATGCCCCAGAGACCGTCCAGTCCGCGCGCATAGGTGGAATAGGTGTGATAGATGACGCCGTCCTCGAGCGCGAACGCACTCATGCCCGGGCGCTCGCGCAAGTACGTGGGAACGTCCGTGCCGCTCATGGCCGCCATCTGCGCCACCGGCCCTTCACCGCCGCCCGGCGGCGCCGCTTGAGCGCTCTTGCCCGCCAGCGCATCGCGTACCCCCTCGCGCCGGTAGTTGTATTCGATGCCTCCCGCGCGCTGTTGCTCCGCGCTGATTCCGACGCCGAAGTCGAGGTTGAATTCGCTGCCGTGGGCCGATGCCCAAGGGAATGTCCATCCCATGCGCTGCCGGTACGTCTGCAGTTTCGCGAGCGGCGCGCGCGATACTGCCGAGAGCATCACGTCATGATGGGCCAGGTGAGCCACCAGGCCGTCGAATCCGTCCGCGATCGACGAGCACGAGGGACATCCCGCCGTGTAGTCGGGCCCGAACATGAAGTGGTAGATGAGAAGCTGCGTGCGCCCCCGGAACAGGTCCGCCAGGGAGCCGCTGCCCGCATCGGTCTCGAAGCGGTAGTCCTTGTCGATGCGAACCCACGGCAGCGCCTGACGCCGCCGCGCCAGCTCGTCGCTGCGCTGGGTGAGCTCCTTTTCGGCCTGAAGCAGCTCGAGCCGCGCGGTAAGCCAGTCCTGACGTGTGCCGGTCATGTGCCTGGTCATCCTCTTGCTCTCCTCTCTCTCGATGCGACCCTAAGCTGTGGTCGTGAGAGTAGATTAGGAGCGGGCAACGGGCGGTGGGAGTGACAAGTGTGGCGGGATTCCATTGGACTCGCTGATCACGGCCGCGGCGCGGGCGCTCGCGGCGGGTGATCCCCTCGGCGCACTGAACCGCGTCGCCTTGCGCGCTGACGCCCCGGCGCTCGCGCTTCGAGGCATCGCGATGGCGCAGCTCGGCGATCTGGTGCGCGCGCGGGCTCTGGTGCGAAGCGCAGCGCGCGCCTTCGGCCCGAAGGAGGCCGTGTCGCGCGCCAGGTGTGTAGTCGCTGAGGCCGAGATCGCGCTCGCCTCGCGCGACCTGGGCTGGCCCGAGCAGGCGCTCGAAGTAGCGCGCGCGACACTGGAACAGCACGGTGACCGGCTCAACGCCGCGCAGGCGCGCTATCTCCAGATCCGCCGTCTGCTGCTCATGGGGCGCCTCGATGAGGCCGAGCGTACTCTGGCCGCGGAGGACCCCGCACCCTTCCCGCCCGCTTTGCGGGCCGCCCACGAGCTCCTCGGCGCCGGGATTGCGATACGGCGGCTGCGCACGCGGCCGGCCCGCGCGGCGCTCGCTCGGGCGCAGCGCGCCGCGCGCCACGCGGGCATCCCCGCGCTGACAGCGGAGATCGAGAGCGCATCGCTCGTTCTGACTACGCCAGCGGCGCGCCTTCTGGCGCACGGCGCCGAGCGAGCGCTCCTGCTCGAGGAGGTTGAAGCGTTGCTCGCATCGAAGGCGCTGGTGGTGGACGCCTGCCGTCATATAGTGCGCGACGCGCGCACGGTCGTGCCGCTCGCGAGGCGCCCGGTGTTATTCGCGCTGGCACGCGCGCTGGGTGAGGCCTGGCCGGGGGACGTGCCACGCGACACGCTAGTCGCACGGGCATTTCGGGCCAGGCGCGCCGATGAATCGTATCGCGCGCGCTTGCGGGTGGAGATCGGGCGGCTGCGAAGGGTGCTTCGGGCGCTGGCCGGCGTGAGCGCTACGCGGCGCGGGTTTGCGCTGGCGCCGCGCCGCGCGCAAGAGATCCTCGTGCTGGCGCGGCCCCTGGATGAGCAGCATGCGGCGGTGCTCGCCTGCCTCGCCGACGGGGAGTCGTGGTCCAGCTCGGCCCTGGCCCTTGCGCTGGGGACCAGTCAGCGCACCGTGCAGCGCGCGCTCGACTCGCTGGCCGCACGAGCTCGGGTGCAGTCCTTCGGGCGCGGGCGAGCGCGCCGCTGGATGACCCCGCCCGTGCCCGGATTCGCGTCGACATTGTTACTCTCCGTGCCCCTGCCGAGTGGCTAGGATGGGGCCATGAAACGATCAGCCGCCCAGATCATCCGCGAGTACGGACCCTTTCCGGGTGTCGAGCACGTGCATGGGGTCACGTATGACGGCCAACACGTCTGGATTGCCGCTGGCGACAAGCTGCACGCCTTCGCTCCGGCGAGCGGCAGGACGCTGCGCTCGATTGACGTCGCTGCGCACGCGGGAACCGCCTTCGACGGTCAGTACCTGTTTCAGATTGCCGAGGACCGCATCCAGAAGATCGAGCCGACTACCGGCCGCGTACTGGCCACGATACCGGCGCCCGGGGGCGGCGGTGACTCGGGGCTCGCATGGGCCGAAGGGACGCTCTGGGTGGGGCAATACAGGGAGCGGAAGATCCATCAGGTGGATCCGGAGACGGGGACCATTCTTCGCACCATCGAGTCCAATCGCTTCGTCACCGGAGTCACCTGGATTGACGGCGAGCTCTGGCACGGCACCTGGGAAGGCGACGAGAGCGAAGTGAGGCATATCGATCCTCAAACCGGAGAGGTGCTCGAGCAGCTCGACATGCCGCCCGGGGTGGGCGTGTCGGGCCTTGAGTCCGACGGCGGTGAACGGCTCTACTGCGGCGGCGGCAGAAGCGGGAAAGTGCGAGCCGTCCGCCGGCCCGGGTGAGGCTGCGCCCCGCCCCTTCAGTCCAGGAAAAGGTCCGGGATCAGATCCCGTGCGCCGGGCACGACCGCGTAGCGGTCCAGATCCGTAATCCCGTGCGCAGCCAGCAGCGCCTCGTCGATGAAGAAATTGCCCGTCACCTCGCGCGCCTCGCTGGTGAGGATCAGCCACGCGGCCTCGGCCAGGATCTCGGGCCTGCGCGCCCTGCCCCTGTCCAGGCCCGGAATCATCTGCAGCGCGGCCGTGTCGATCACGGTGCGCGGCCACAGACTGTTGACGGCGATCCCGAGGGGGTGGAACTCGCGCGCGTGGCCGAGCGTGCACATGCTCATGCCGTATTTGGCCATGGTGTAGGCCAGGTGCGGCGCGAACCAACGCGGCTGCATCGACAGCGGCGGCGAGAGGTTCAGCACGTGCGGATTGCGGCCGGACTCGGCGCTGCGCGTGAGCGCGGGCAGGCAGGCCTGCGTGCAGGCGAAGGTGCCGCGCACGTCCACGCCGAACAACAGATCGAAGCGCTTCATGGGTGTGGCGGGCGTGGCCGTCAGGCTGATGGCGCTGGCGTTGTTGACCAGGATGTCGATGCCGCCGAAACGCTCGAGGGCCGCGCTCACGGCCGCTGCAATGGCCCCCTCGTCACGGATGTCGGTCGGCACGGCGAGCGCCTCCCCGCCCGCGGCCCGGATCTGTTCAGCGGCGCTTGCAAGCGTGCCCGCCAGTTTCGGGTGGGGCGTGACCGTCTTGGCCACGAGCACGATGCGCGCCCCGTCGCGCGCCGCGCGCGTGGCAATGGCCAGCCCGATGCCGCGCGAGGCGCCGGTGACGAAGAGCGTCTTGCCCTCGAGCGCTACTGCGCGATTGGTCGCGAGTCCGATGTGCTCACTCGACATAGACGCGACTCACCCGCGCGGTCAACCCTGTGAACAGCTCGTACGAGGCCGTCTGCGCGCACTCGGCAATGGTCGCGGCGGGCAGCTCCGGTCCCCAGAGCACGGCCTCGTCGCCGAGAGCCACGCTGCCGCAGTCGGTGACATCGATGCTGATCATATCCATGGACACGCGCCCCACCAGCGCCACGCGCTGGCCGTTGATCCATACCGGCGTGCCGCTGCCGGCATGGCGCGGATAGCCATCCGCGTAGCCTATGCCGACCGTGGCGATGCGGCTGGGCCGCGCGCTGGTCCAGCGCCCGTCGTAACCCACGCTCTCACCGGCGGCGATCTCGCGCACGGCAATGACGCGCGCGCGCAGCGTCATCGCCGCACGCAGTGGCAGCGGGTAGTCCTCGGCCAGCGGATTCTCGCCGTAAAGCATGATGCCCGGGCGCACCCAGTCGCGCCGCAGCGCGGGCTTTGCGATCAGCATCGCCGAATTCGCCGCGCTGACGGCGGCCATGGGATTGAGCTCGTGACAGGCGGCGAAGCGCGCGACCTGCTCGACCAGTGCGCTCGATGCCATGTCGCGGGTGCTGCTGAAGTGCGTCATGTGGATGAGCTCTGATACGGCCCGGTCCATCGACAGCAAGCGGTCGGCTTCGAGAAAGGCGGCCGCGTCGAGACCCAGCCGGTGCATGCCGCAATCGAACTTGAGCCACACGCGCAGCGGCTGCTGGCGCGCGGAGGAGGCGATGGCTGCCACCGAATGCTTGTCGTGCGCCGTGACGTCGATGCCATGCTGCGAGCACAGCGCGAGGTCGGCCTGATCGAGCAGCGTGCCGAGCAGCAGCAGCCGCTGCCTGATTCCCGCCGCGCGCAGCTCGAGGGCTTCCTGCAGGCGCGCCACCGCGAAGCCGTCGGCCCCGGCCAGCGCGCGCGCCGCCGGCAGCACGCCGTGGCCGTAGGCGTCGGCCTTGAGCATGGCCATAATGCGGCTGTCGGGACACAGCAGGCGCACCACGGCCAGATTGTGGCGCAGGGCCGCGAGGTCGATGTGGGCGCTGGCGGTGTTGTGCATGCCGGCGCGTCAGTCGGCGTGCGCAATCGTGAACATCAGGTCGAAGGTGCGCCCCGGGTCCGGCTCGAAGTAGCGCGAGTTGGTCTCGTTGACGATGACCGAACCGACGTAGTTGCGGTTGGTCAGGTTGTCGATGCGCGCGAATTCCGACAGGTGATACCCCCGCGTGTGCTGCTCGAGCCCGAAGCGCAGGTTCGCGATCGTGTAGCCGGCCGCGGCCTGGCTGTTGCGGTCGTCCGCGTAGATCTGCGCACGGCTCACGGTCTCGAGCGTGGCCGAGAAGCCGCGCGGCACGTAGCTCCAGGTCAAGCCGGCATAGAGCGAATCCTCGGGCACCGCGGGCAGGTGGCTGCCCGCGGCGATGATCATGGGCTGACAGGGCACGCCGATGCAGGTCTGGTACGGTTGCGCGGTCACCGCGTTGAGGTAGGTATAGGCCAGCCGTCCGCTGAAGCCGCCGCGCCAGTCGGCATCGAGTCCGGCCTCGAGACCCCGGCGCTCGGTCTGGCCGATGTTCTCGTACACGGAGCGGCCGGCGGCATTGCTCTGCACGGCCAGCTCATCGCGCGTCGTGATGTAGAAGGCGGCCAGGTCGGCGCGCAGCGGCGCCTGCCCGGCCTTGAGCCCGACCTCGAAATCGTCGCTGCGGGCGGCCTTGAGACCCAAGTTCAGGCCCGGAATGCTGCCGTCGGTGGAGCGGTAGGACAGATCGTTCAGGGTCGGGGTCTCGAAACCCTTGCCGTAGGAGCCGTAGACGTGAAGCTGCGGCGCGGCCCTGAAACTGATGCCCGCCACCGGATCGGTGGCCGCATAGCGCACGCCGCTGTCGGGGTTGCCCGTGAGCTCGAGCAGATCGTGCGAGCGCACCTGGACGAGGTTCTGGCGCACGCCCACCATGGCGCGCAAACGTTCGGTGGGGTCCCACTGCACCTGCAGGTACTGATCGAAATCAAACACGCGGTTGCTCTCGTCGCGGCGCAGTACGCCCTCTACGCCGAGATCGGTGCCGACGAAGTTGGTGAAGCCCTTGCGCGCCTCCTGCAGATTATCGTAGCTGATCCCGGCGGTCGACTGCAGCGGCCCGCCGAGCAGCGTGCGGCGGTCGGTCACGTGCACGTCCAGCCCGCCGAACAGGCGGTTCAGATTGATCACGCCGCCGGGGTTGTACGACGCAGTCTCGGCGGAAGCCGGTATGGCCTGGAACTGCGTGGTGGCGCGATGACCACCGTAGAGCGTGGCCTGCAGATCGTCGTCACTGCCAAGCTCGCGCTCATAGATAGCCCCGAGCTGCTCCTGATTCAGGTCTTTGCGGCTGTTGTAGGCCAGCGCATTGACGCCGGCCTGGGTCGGGTCGGCGGCAAGCTGCGCGCGCGTGAGCCCCAGCGGGTCCTGGATGAAGGGCGTGGCGATGGCGTTGGCCACAAGGGTGAGCTTGGAGACGTCATCGAGCTTGAATCGCACCTTGCCGTTGAAGATGTTGCGCTCGGCCTCGCTGTGCTGGCGATAGCCGTCGGTCTGAAAGTGCGTCGCATCGATCACGTAGTTGACGCTGCCGGTGTCGCCCGAACCCTTGAGCGCAAAGCGCTGCGTGTCCAGGCTGCCGGCCAGGACCGTGCCCTGGAGCTGGCAGCCGGGCTTGCCGTCCTCGGTGAACAACGCGATCACTCCGCCCGAGGAATTGCCGTACAGCGCCGAGAAGGGTCCGCGCAGCACCTCGATGCGGTCGGCCGAACTCAGGTCGAAGTTCGAGAACTGTCCCTGGCCGTCGGGCATGGTGCCCGGAATGCCATCCGAGTACAGACGCACCCCGCGCACGCCGAATTGCGAGCGCGCGCCGAAGCCGCGAATCGAGAGCTGCAGATCCTGGGCGTAGTTCTGCCGGTTCTGCGCCGATACGCCGGGCACCATGTCGAGCGTCTCGGAGAGGTTCACCTGCAGCTGGCCCTGCGTGATCTGCGGCTCATCGATGCGATCGATCGAGACCGGCAGCTCCGCACTCGATTGCGGGGCGCGCGTGGCAGTGACCACAACCGTGCCCAGCTCGGTCGGCGCGCTCGGCGCCGAGGTCGCGGCCCCGGTGCTCTGGGCCAGAACCGGCGCGCCGGCCCCGGCCAGGCTGGTCCCGAGCACGAGAAGGGATGAGCGGATCCCGGGCGGCATGAGCGGCAACATCTCCCCTGCGCACGCCGCGCCTGTGCGGAGCGCGCTCGGCAAACAGGTGGCTACGGCAAGAAAGCAGTGTAACCGAGTGTGCCGGAGGTGTCAGCGCCGCGGCCGTGCGCGCGCGCCCTGGTGTATGGTAGCGGCGGCGATGTGCGCCGCGAGAGCACCCACCGGCGATGCAATCCATCTGGCACCCGTTCATGCAGCACGCCGTGGAGCCTGCCCCACGCAAGCTCGTGCGCGCCGAGGGGGCCTATCTCACTACCGCGGACGGGCAGCGCATCCTGGATGCGATCTCTTCGTGGTGGGTCATCACGCACGGCCACCGCCACCCGCACATCGTGGCCGCCATACGCGCCGAAGCCGAGCGGCTCGATCAGGTCATCTTCGCCGAATTCACGCATGAGCCGGCCGAGGCGCTGGCCGCGAAGCTGCTGGCAGTAGCGCCGGCAGGACTTGCACACGTTTTCTTCTCCGACAGCGGCTCGACCAGTGTCGAGGTGGCACTCAAGATGGCGCTGGGCTTCTGGAAGCACGGCGGTGAGCCGCGCTCGCGCATCATCGTCATGGAGCACGCCTATCACGGCGACACCATTGGCGCCATGTCGGTGGGCGCGCGCGGAGTCTTCAACGCCGCGTACGAGCCGCTGCTGTTCGAGGTTGCGCGCATCCCCTTCCCGCGCGCTGGACGCGAGGCCGATACGCTCGCGGCACTCGAGGCCGCCTGCCGCACTGGCGATGCCGCGGCGCTCATCCTCGAGCCGCTGGTGCTGGGCGGAGGCGGGATGCGCATGTATTCACCCGCAGTGCTCGCGAGCCTCCGTCGCATCTGTGCGGCGCACGGCGTGCTCTTCATCGCCGATGAAGTCATGACGGGCTGGGGGCGCACCGGTACACGCTTCGCCTGCGAGCAGGCCGGCATCAGTCCGGACATTGCCTGCTACTCCAAGGGGCTCACGGGCGGATCGCTGCCGCTCGCGGTCACGCTCTGCCGGCACGAGATCTTTGCCGCGCACTATTCCGAGGATCGGCGTCGCACCTTCTTCCATTCCAGCTCCTTCACGGCCAATCCCATCGCGTGCGCCGCGGCACTGGCGAACCTCGAGGTTTGGGAGCGCGAACCGGTGATGCAGCGCATCCAGACGCTGGCCGCGCGGCAAGCCGCGCAGCTCGAGCGCATTCGCGACCATCCGAACATCGAGAATGTGCGGCGCACCGGCACCATCGCGGCGCTGGATCTGCGCGCCCCGGATCCGGGCTATCTGGCCGCGATCGGCCCGCGGTTGCGGGCGCATTTTCGCGCCGCCGGGGTGCTGTTGCGCCCGCTGGGCAATACGCTCTATGTGCTGCCGCCGTATTGCGTGAGCGCCGGGGATCTCGACATGATCTATGACGCCATCCGCGCCGCCGCCGACGCCGTGACCTGATCTTCCCGGCGCGGCTCAGGCCGGCGGGGCTGGGGCGTAGGGAACGACCTCGAGCAGCTCCCCGGCATTGAGGCGTTGCTGCACGCGGCGCCAGAATTGCGGCTCGAGCAGCTCGCGGTGCGATTGCAGGAAGGCGCTCCGCTGCGCACCGTCCATGCCGAGGAAGTGCGAGAAGGTCTCCGGGAAGATGTCCCGGTCGCCGACGTAGAACCAAGGCTCGGCGCCCATCTCGTCCTCTTCGCAACTCGCGACCGGCACGTCGCGGAAGTTACAGTCGGTTATCCGGCACAACTCGTCGTAGTCGTAGAAGATGACGCGCCCATGGCGCGTCACCCCGAAGTTCTTCAGCAGCAGGTCTCCCGGGAACACGTTGGTGTGCGCCAGATCGCGGATGGCCTGTCCGTAGTCGACCACCACGCGCGCGGCGGCGGCCGCATCGGCCGAGCGCAGGTAGAGGTTCAGCGGCATGAGCCGCCGCTCGATGTACAGGTGATCGAAGATCACGTACTCGCCATCCAGATGCACGCTCTCGCCGGCTTCGGCCAGCAGCTCCTGCAGCAGCGGTGGCGCGAAGCGCGCGGCCGGGAATCGCAGGCGGCGGAACTCCTGCGCATCGATGAGCCGTCCGGCGCGATCGATGCGGAACACGAAGTTGTACTTGTCGATGACCAGTCGCTTCCAGACATCCTTGACCGCCGGGATGTGGTCGCGGATGACCTTGAACACCACGTCGAATGAGGGCAGCGTGAAACACACCATGACCAGGCCGCGCTCGCCCGGGGCGTGCGCGAATTGATCCCGGCTGCCGGCAAGATGGCGCATGAGGCTGCGATAGCGCTCGGTCTTGCCCTGCCTGGCGCGCCCGAGCACCGTGAAGAGTTCACCGGCCGGTTTTCGGGGCAGCAGCTCCTTGAGAAATGCCACGGCGTCGGCCACGCGCTCGAGATCGACGTGAAAGTACGAGCGCGCGATGCCGAATAGAATGCTCACCTGGTCCTCGTCCAGGATCACGGCATCCACAAGCACCCCATCGGCGCCATTGCGCAGCGCCAGCGCCATCGGCAGCCAGGCGCCGGCGCATGCCATGCGTCCGACGACGTAGGCGCGCGTCCCCTGGTAGAACACTGCATCGATGATCTCGATGGCCTCGATGTCCCCCTGCCTGCCGCGCTCGCACAGGTACTGCGACACGTCGCGCGCGCTGCGCTGCGCGCACTGCTCGAGGTCGCACCAGGGCGAGCCGAGCGCGCGATCGGCCAGCACCTGCCGGATCAGCTCCGCGGCCGAAGCTGCACCCGCGTAGCGGCGCGTCACGGTGCGCGCCAGCGCCGAGGCCAGCGGATCGAGATCGGCGGCGACGAATTCGATGTCGGCCGCCGCGCCGATGGTACCGAACAGCTTGCGCGTGACCGAGCTGAAGAAAGTCTTGCAGAACTCACTGTCGGGCAGGCCGTCGATGAGGTTGGCGAAGTGGCGCTTGATCTCGATCCAAAGCTCGCGCCGCCGGGCGTCCGCCTGCAGCGCGTGCTCCAGGGACCGGATGGTCTCCTGCACCGCCAGATCGTACAGATCGATGCGTTCCACCGCATCGTGCTGCGCGGCGTGCCAGTCGCGCGCCGTGAAGTGCTCGGCGGCCCGGCGCGTGATCGCGCGGAAGCGCGCGTTGTAGCGCAGGAAGGCCTCGACCACCTGCTGCGCACAGCGGACCGCGTAGAGCGCGGACTCGAACGCGCGCGCGATCTCCCCTGCCGCGCTGACCGCGCGCGGGCGGCGCCGTTCCGGTACACCCGTCTCCAGCAAGCCTATGGCCGCGGACTGCTCGACCAGCATGGTGTGCCCTTGCGCGCTTGCTCGGGGGTCAGGCCGAGCGGAACTGCTGTTCCTCGGTGCTGCCGCGCAACGCGGCCAGCGAGGAACTGCCGCCCGCGATCACCTGAGCCACGGCGTCGAAATAGCCGGCGCCGACTTCACGCTGGTGCCGCGTGGCGCTGTAGCCGGCCGATTCGGCCGCGAACTCCGCCTGCTGCAGGGCCACGTACGCGCTCATATGATGGCTCTTGTAGCCGCGCGCGAGATCGAACATGGAATAGTTCAGCGCGTGAAAGCCCGCCAGGGTGATGAACTGGAACCGGTAGCCCATGGCGCCGAGCTCGCGCTGGAAGCGGGCGATGGCGCCATCGTCGAGGCGACGCTTCCAGTTGAAAGAGGGCGAGCAGTTGTAGGCGAGGAGCTTATCGGGATGGCGGCGCTGGATGGCCTCGGCGAACTGCCGTGCCTCCTCGAGATCCGGCTTCGCGGTCTCGCACCAGAGCAGGTCCGCATAGGGCGCGTACGCCAGGCCGCGCGCAATGGCGTGCTCCAGCCCTGCCCGCAGTGGAAAGAAGCCTTCGGCCGTGCGTCCCTGGGCCGCATCGATGAACGCCCGATCGCGCTCGTCGACATCCGAGGTCAGCAGCGTCGCCGACTCGGCATCGGTGCGCGCAATCAGCACCGTCGGCACGTTGCACACATCCGCGGCCAGGCGGGCGGCGAGCAGCTTCTGGATCGCCTCCTGCGTGGGCACCAGCACCTTGCCGCCCATGTGGCCGCATTTCTTGGCCGAGGACAGCTGATCCTCGAAGTGCACCCCGGCGGCCCCGGCGGCGATCAGCTGTTTCATCAGCTCGAACGCATTCAGCACGCCACCGAAGCCGGCCTCGGCATCCGCGACGATCGGCTTCAACCAATCAATGTCGTTCTTGCCCTCGGCATGAGTGATTTGATCGGCGCGGCGCAGGGTGTTGTTGATCCGTCGCACCACCGCGGGCACTGAGTCGGCCGGATAGAGCGATTGATCCGGATACATCTCGCCCGCCTGGTTGGCATCACCCGCCACCTGCCAGCCGGACAGATAGATTGCATCGAGCCCGGCCTTTACCTGCTGCATGGCCTGGTT
>DATDHV010000055.1:0-11255 GCA_036521395.1 Steroidobacteraceae bacterium
CGCGCACCAGCGCGAGCACGCAGCGATAGCGGGCCGTGCGCGCTGCCGCGGGCACGCCGCGCAGCTCCTCCAGCAGCCTGGCGTTGTTGGCCGCATCGCCGGCCGCTGCCCCCGCATAGCGCGCCGAGCGCACGCCGGGACGGCCGCCGAGGGCATCGACCTCGAGCCCGGAGTCATCGGCCAGCGCGGGCAGGCCGCTCAGGCGGGCCGCATGCGCCGCCTTCTGCAGCGCGTTGGCCTCGAAGGTTGCGCCCGACTCCTCGGCGCCCGGGATGCCGAGCGCGGCCTGGAGAATGAGTTCGATGCCGTGCGGACCCAGCAGCGACTCGAGCTCGCGCTGCTTGCCGGGATTGCCGCTGGCGAGAACCACCCGACGCGGACGGGCGCTGGCGGTGACGAGCGAGCGCGGCTCAGACACCGAGCGCCTGGGCCTGGAGCGCGCACAGCTCACCGATGCCGGAGGCGGCGAGGTTGAGCAGCGCATCGAGTTCGTGCCGCCGGAACGCGTGCCCCTCGGCGGTGCCCTGGACCTCTATGAAGGCGCCGCCGTTGTTCATCACCACGTTCATGTCGGTCTCGGCCTCGGAGTCCTCGGCATAGTCCAGGTCCAGCATGGGCACCCCGCGCACGATGCCGACCGAGACGGCGGCCACCTGGCCATGCAGCGGGCTGGCCGCGAGCAGCCGCCGCGACTGCAGGCTCTGGCAGGCATCGGCCAGAGCAAGGTATGCGCCCGTGATCGAGGCCGTGCGCGTGCCGCCGTCGGCCTGCAGCACGTCGCAATCGATCGTGACGGTGCGCTCGCCGAGCGCACTCAAGTCGACAGCCGCGCGCAGCGAGCGGCCGATCAGCCGCTGGATCTCCTGACTGCGCCCCGTCTGCTTGCCGCGCGCGGCCTCACGCGGGCTGCGCGTGTGCGTGGCGCGCGGCAGCATGCCGTATTCGGCCGTCACCCAGCCCTGGGACTTGCCGCGCAGAAACGGCGGCACGCCCTCCTCGACGCTGGCCGTACACAGCACGCGCGTGGCGCCGAACTCCACCAGCACCGAGCCTTCGGCGTGGCAGGTGAAGCGGCGCGTGAAGCGCACCGGCCGCAGCGCATCGGCAGCGCGGCCTTCGAGGCGCGGTTTGCTGTTCAGGGGAGCTCTCCTAGTCGAGAAAACGCAGCGCCGCCACCGAGGTATTGTCGCTGGCCGCGCCGGCATTGAGCAGCGCCTGGTTGGCGAGCGCCGCGAGCGTATCGCGCAGCGACAGACCGAGTGTCACGAACGCGCTGGCGATCAAGGCCTCGTCGAGATTGGCCCAGAATCCGTCGGTGCACACCAGCAGTACGTCCCCGGCCAGCAGCGCGTGACGCGAGCTCACCGCCATTTCCGGCAGGATCGCCTCGCCGCCGAGGCAGGACTCGACGAAGTTGCGCATCGGATGGTTCTGCACCTGCCCGGCGCTGATCACGCCCTCGCGCACCAGCAGCTCGACGTGGCTGTGATCGCGGGTGCGCTCGCACACCCGTCCGGCGCGCAGGTGGTACACGCGGCTGTCGCCGACGTGGGCCCAGTAGGCGGAAGTCTGCTGCACGATGCAGATCGCGCAGGTCGCACGCGGGCGCAGCTCGATGGGCACCTGGGCGCCGAAGGTCACGACGCCCTGATGCGCCACGCCGATGGCCAGATGCAGAAAGCCGAGCGGATCGAGCAACGGCAGCGACGCCTGCAGAAAGCGCTCCGTGACGCTGCGCTGGGCAATCTCGGCGGCAGCCTCGCCGTCGGCGTGCCCGCCCATGCCGTCGCACGCGATCAGCAGCGCAGCCTCCTCCGCCATGGCAACCGCGACACGATCCTGATTGTTGTCGCGCGTGCCCTGCAGGCTCAATTCCGCATATTCGACCCGCAAGCGAGCTCCGACGCTTTCCGCTAAACTTCGCCGCGCTTTATACACCATCAGCCTCCCATGATCGCAAGCATGACGGGTTTTGCGCGGCACGAGCGCTCCGGCCCCTACGGCACGCTCGTGTGCGAAATCCGCAGCGTCAATCATCGTTTTCTCGATGCGACGCTGCGGCTGCCGGACAACTGCCGCGCCATCGAGCCCGAGCTGCGCCAGGCGCTGGCGGGCGAGCTCAAGCGCGGCAAGGTCGACTGCACGCTGCAGCAGCGCGCGCCGCAGGCCGGCACCGTGAGCCTGGACATCGATCATGCCGCGCTCGAGCGGCTGCTCGCACGGCTGCGCGAGCTCGGCTCGGCCCTCACGCAGCATGCCCAGATCGATCTGATCGAGCTGCTGCGCTGGCCCGGCGTGCTGCGCGAGGAGGGCGCCGATTCCGAGGCGCTGCTCGAGGCCGTGCGTGCCCTGTTCGCGCAGGCGCTGGGCGAGCTCGGCGCGTCCCGCCGGCGCGAGGGCGCGCGGCTCGCGGCACTGATCGAGCAGCGCTGCGCCGCGCTCGGCGCGATGATCGCGGCGCTGCGCGTGCGGCTGCCCGAGGCCCAGGCGCGCATACGGGCGCGCTTCGCCGAGCGCTTGCAGGAGCTCGGCGCGCAGGTGGATCAGGACCGCATGGAGCAGGAGGTGCTGCTCATGCTGCAGCGCTTTGACGTGGCCGAGGAACTCGACCGGCTCAGCGGCCACATCGAGGAGGCGCGCCGCACGCTCGCCGGCGGGGAGCCCGCCGGCCGGCGGCTGGATTTCCTGATGCAGGAGTTCAACCGCGAAGCCAATACCCTGTCGTCGAAGTCGCAGGATCTGGAGACCACGCGGGCCGCGGTGGAGATGAAGGTGCTGATCGAGCAGATGCGCGAGCAGGTGCAGAATATCGAATAGACTGCGCCGGTGGGGGAGCTATTCGTCATCTCCGCGCCCTCGGGCGCCGGCAAGACCAGCCTGGTGCGTGCGCTGCTCGCGGCGCGGCCGAACCTCGTGGTGTCGGTGTCGCACACGACGCGCAAGCCGCGTGCCCAGGAGGTCGAGGGACGCGACTATTTCTTCGTCTCGCCGGCGCGCTTCCAGGAACTGGTGGATGAGGGCGCCTTTCTCGAGCACGCGCGCGTGTTCGATAATTTCTACGGCACCGGCCGCGAGCAGATCCGCGACAAACTCGCCGCCGGCAAGGACGTGCTGCTCGAGATCGACTGGCAGGGCGCGCAGCAGGTGCGCCGCGCCAGCCCGGCGTGCAAGAGCATCTTCATCCTCCCGCCCTCGCGCGGCGCGCTCGAGCAGCGCCTGCGCGAGCGCCGCACCGACAGTGCCCAGATCATTGCGCGGCGCCTGGCCGATGCCGCGGCGGACATGTCGCACTACGACGAATTCGACTATCTCGTGGTCAACGACCGCTTCGAGCAGTCGGCCGCCGAGCTGGGCACCATCCTGGACGGCGGCGGACAGCATCTCTCGGCGCGGCGCCCCGAGATCCGGGAGCTGGTGCGCGAGCTGGTGCGCTGACGGCGAGCGCCGCAGCAGCGTCGCCGCAGCGCTGGCGCGCCGCGGCGCCGATGCAGTACACTCGATGGGCAACTAGCGGTATTTTCAGGAAATTCATTGCCATGGCCCGAGTGACCGTCGAAGACTGCCTGCAGAATGTCGATAATCTGTTCCAGCTGGTGCTGCTGGCCAGTCAGCGCGCGCGGCGTCTGGCCAACGGCGCCGAGCCCACCGTTCCGATCGAGAACGACAAGGCCACGGTGCTGGCGCTGCGCGAGATCGCCGCCGGCAACATCACGCCGGAGATGCTGCGTGAGCCCGAACCGCGCCAGGAGCCTCTGGTGCCCGATGCCGATAACGAGGCGACCTTCCGCGCGCCGCAGTTCGGCCTCATCGACCGCGAGCTCTAAACCTTACTTAAGAGACTCGAGGCACTCTCCAGCGAGGCGGTTGTGGATTATGCGTCTTCGCTCTTGGGGTTGTTGCCAGGCGCGAAGCGCGGCACGGCGGGCGTCAAGGAGCTGCTAGCCAAGGTCGCTACCTACCTGCCGGCCGAGCAGGTCGAGCGCATTCGCACCGCCGCGGAATTCGGCGCCGCCGCCCACCAGGGGCAGACGCGCATCTCGGGCGAGCCCTATATCACGCACCCGGTCGCGGCGGCCGTGATCCTGGCCGACCTGCATCTCGATGCCGATACCATCGTGAGCGCGATCCTGCACGATGTCATCGAGGACACGCCGATCGCGAAATCGGACATCGCACAGCGCTTTGGCGACGATGTGGCCGAGATCGTCGACGGGGTGACCAAGCTCGATCAGATCCGCTTCAAGAATCGCGAGGAGGCGCAGGCGGAGAACTTCCGCAAGATGCTGCTCGCCATGGTGCGCGATCTGCGCGTGATCCTGGTCAAGCTCGCCGACCGCACCCACAACCTGCGCACCATCGAGGCACTCGCCCCCGCCAAGCGCCGCCAGATCGCGCGCGAGACGCTCGACATCTACGCGCCGGTGGCCGAGCGGCTCGGACTGTATTCCATGAAGCTCGAGCTCGAGGATCTGGGGTTCCGCACGCTCTACCCGCAGCGCCACCGCGTGATCGAGCGCGCGCTCAAGCGCGCCCGCGGCAACCAGAAGGAATTCCTCGGCAAGATCCGCACCCAGATCGAGGCCGCGCTCAAGAAGGCCAATCTGCAGGGCCGCGTCGAGGCGCGCGAGAAGCACCTCTACAGCATCTACCGCAAGATGCAGCGCAAGCGCTCGACGCTGGCGGAGATCGTGGATGTCTACGGCTTGCGCCTCATCGTCGACTCGGTGGACAACAGCTACCGTGCGCTCGGCGTGGTGCACAGCGTGTACAAGCCCATGCCAGGGCGCTTCAAGGACTACGTCGCCATACCACGCGTCAACGGCTACCAGTCGCTGCACACCACGCTGTTCGGACCCAACGGCGTGCCCATCGAGGTGCAGATCCGCACCGAGGACATGAACCATATCGCCGAGTCGGGCATAGCGGCGCACTGGAAGTACAAGCACGACGAGCATGAGGGCTCGGCGCAGCAGGAGCGCGCACGCAAATGGCTGTCCAACCTCGTGGAGATGGAGGTCGGCGGCAACTCCGAGGAATTCATCGAAAGCGTCAAGGTCGACCTGTTTCCCGACAAGGTCTACGTCTTCACCCCGCGCGGTGAGATCCTGCGCCTGCCGCGCGGGGCGACCGTGGTGGACTTCGCCTATGCCGTTCACACGGACATCGGCAATCGCTGCGTCGCGGCCAAGATCGACCGCCGCCTGACGCCGTTGCGCGCGGTGCTGCGCAATGGCCAGACGGTGCAGATCATCACCGCCAAGGGCGCGCGGCCGAACCCTTCGTGGGTGAATTTCGTGGTCACCGCCAAGGCGCGCTCGGCGGTGCGCCACTATCTGAAGAGCCTGCATCGCAGCGAGGCGGTCGAGCTCGGGCGGCGGCTGCTCGCGCAGGCGCTGACGGAATTCGACCTCAAGCTCGACGCGGTGGCGCCGGAGGCGCTGGAATCGGCGCTGGCTGAATTCGCGCTCAAGGATGCCGATGCCCTGTACGAGAAGGTGGGGCTGGGCGAGCGCCTCGCGCCGCTGGTGGCGCGGCGGCTGCTGCCGGCCGAACGCGCCGAGGTCATCAACGGCGCCGCCTCCCCACTCGCCGTGGCCGGTACCGAGGGGCTGCTGGTGAGCTACGCGCACTGCTGCTACCCCATCCCCAACGATCCCATCCTGGCCTTCCTGAGCACCGGCCGCGGCATCGTGGTCCACCGTGAGATCTGCGCCAACGTCGAGGACTACCGCAAACATCC
The DNA here is from genome assembly GCA_036521395.1 of Steroidobacteraceae bacterium. Lineage (GTDB taxonomy): Bacteria > Pseudomonadota > Gammaproteobacteria > Steroidobacterales > Steroidobacteraceae > FEN-1191. The sequence continues at coordinate 5,741 of DATDHV010000055.1, forward strand.
GGAGAAGTGGCTGCCGGTCACCTGGCAGCACAAGCCCGGGCGGCTGTTCCTGGCGGAGATCCGCATCGACACCGTGAACCGCATGGGCACCCTGGCGGCGCTGTCCTCGGCCATCGCCGGCACTCACACCAACGTCAGCCACGTCTCGATCGAGCAGCGCGATACCGAAACAACCGTCATAGTATTCATCGTCGAGGTCACCGACCGGGCGCAGCTCGCGCGCATCATGCGCGTGGTGCGCCGCATGCCCGACGTGCTGCGCGTGGTGCGCGCGATCGCCGGCAGCAGCCATCGGCCCGAGCCCCACGACGATCACGGCGACCCGGTGGAGGAGGAAATTCCGACATGAAGCGACAGATCATCCAGACCGAGCACGCGCCCAAGGCGATCGGCCCCTACTCCCAGGCGGTGCGCGCGGGCGATACGGTGTACGTGTCGGGCCAGATCGCGCTCGATCCGGCCAGCGGCGCGCTCGTGAGCGGCGACATCGACGCGGAGATCCGGCGCGTGTTCGGAAACCTGCAGGCCATCGCCGAGGCGGCCGGCGGCTCGCTCGCCAACGTCGTGAAGCTCAACGTCTTCCTGACCGATCTGGCGCATTTTTCCAAGGTCAACGAGATCATGACGACCTGCTTCAGCGCGCCGTACCCGGCGCGCGCGGCCATCGGTGTGGCCGCGCTGCCGCGCGGCGCGCGCATCGAGATGGAGTGCATACTGAGCCTCGCCTGAGCGCGGCGAGGGCGAGCGCGGCATGAGCGCCGCCACGCTACGCACGCGGCTCGCGCGTCTGGGCGTCGAGCAGCCGGGAGACATCCTGTTCGTGCTGCCGCTGCGCTATGAGGACCGCACCCGGGTGCAGCCCATCGGCGCGCTGCAGGAAGGCGCGCATGCCGTGATCGAGGGCGAAGTGCAGCTCGCCGAGGTCGTGTTCCGCCGGCGGCGCGCACTGCTGGTGCGGCTGGCCGACGGTTCGGGCTCGCTGATGCTGCGATTCTTTTATTTTTCCAATGCGCAGCGCGGAGCCCTGGCCCGCGGCGCGCGGCTGCGCTGCCATGGCGAGGTGCGCCGCGGTCCCTTCGGACTCGAGCTCGTGCATCCCGAGTACCGCCACATCACCGCGCTGAGCGAGCCCCTGCCGCAGACCCTGACCCCGATCTATCCGGCTACGGAGGGCCTGACCCAGGGCCGGCTGCGCCTGCTGGTGGACCGGGCGCTGCGCGCGCTCGATGCGCAAGGCGTGGCCGAGCTCCTGCCCGAGGAGCTGCTCGAGCGCCTGCGTCTGCCGGGCCTGCGCCCGGCGCTGGAGTTCATGCACCGCCCACCCGTGGGGACCTCGCTTGCGGAGCTGGCCTCGGGCCGGCATCCGGCGCAGCGCCGCCTGGCCTTCGAGGAGCTGCTCGCGCACCATCTCGCGCTCATGGAGCTGCGCCGCCGCTCGCGGCGCGATTGCGCCACGCCGCTGCTGGATCCGCAGCGGCTGGAGGCGCGGCTGCTCGCCGCGCTGCCGTTCACTCTGACCGGCGCGCAGCGGCGGGTACTGGCTGAAGTCGACCGCGATCTCGGGGCGGCGCTGCCCATGGCGCGGCTGGTGCAGGGCGATGTCGGCTGCGGCAAGACCGTGATCGCCGCGGCGGCCGCGGCCCGCGCCATCGGCAGCGGCGCACAGGCCGCAGTGATGGCGCCCACCGAGCTGCTGGCCGAGCAGCATGCGCGCTCCCTGGCGGCGTGGTTCGAGCCTTTGGGCGTCACGGTCAGCCTGCTCACCGGCTCACAGAACGCGCGCACGCGCCGCGCTGCGCTGCGCGCCGCCGCCGGCGGCGACGCGCGCCTGTGCGTGGGCACGCATGCGCTGTTCCAGGGCGAAGTACGCTTCGAGCGCCTGGCACTCGCCATCATCGACGAGCAGCATCGTTTCGGGGTGCAGCAACGCCTGCAGCTTGCGGCCAAAGCTGGCCAGCACACCCCACACCAGCTCATCATGAGTGCGACACCGATTCCGCGCACGCTCGCCATGACGGTGTATGCCGATCTCGACGTATCCATCGTCGATGAGCTGCCGCCGGGGCGCACCCCGGTTCGCACCGTGGTGCTGTCCGAGCTGAAGCGCGCCCAGGTCGTGGCGCGCATCGATCAGGCCTGCCGCGCCGGCCGCCAGTCCTACTGGGTGTGTCCGCTGATCGCGGAGTCGGAGGAGCTCAGCGCGCAAGCGGCCGAGGAGACCGCACAGTCCCTGGCCGAGGCACTGCCGCAGCGGCGCGTGGAGCTGCTGCACGGCCGCATGCCCGCGAAGCAAAAGCAGCAGGTCATGCAGCGCTTCGCCGCCGGCGGCATCGAGCTGCTGGTGGCCACCACCGTGATCGAGGTCGGCGTCGACGTGCCCAATGCCAGCCTCATGGTCATCGAGAACGCCGAGCGCATGGGGCTGGCGCAGCTTCACCAGCTGCGCGGCCGGGTCGGTCGCGGCCTGCACGAGAGCGGCTGCGTGCTGCTGTATCGCGCGCCACTCTCGCCCATGGCGCGCGCTCGCCTGGCGACGCTGCGCGAGACCGGCGACGGGTTTCGCATCGCGCGGCGCGACCTGGAGCTGCGGGGGCCGGGCGAGCTGCTCGGCCGGCGCCAGACCGGCCTGGCGCAGCTACGGGTGGCCGACCTGGCGCGCGATGCCGATCTGCTGGCCGATGTGCGCGCGGCGGCGGCGCAATTGCTCGAGAGCAGCCCGGAGCGCGTCGCCGCGCTGCGCCTGCGCTGGATCGGCGAGCGGGAGCAGTATGGACGCGTCGGCTGAGCCGCCGGACGGCACGGCCGCGCCGGCATCGCCGACCGAGCGGCCCTCGCGCCTGCGACGACGGCTGCTCGCCTTCGTGCGCCTGGTGCGCCTGGACCGTCCTGCCGGCATCTGGCTGCTGCTCTGGCCCACGCTGTGGGCGCTGTGGATCGCCGGCGCCGGCCATCCGCCGCGCCGGCTGCTGGCCATCTTCCTGGCCGGCACCGTCGTGATGCGCAGCGCCGGCTGCATCATCAACGATCTGGCCGACCGCAACATCGACCCGCACGTGCGCCGCACGCGCGCCCGGCCGCTGGCCGCGCGCGTGATCTCGCCGTACGAGGCCCTGGCGCTGTTCGCCGCGCTGCTGCTCGCGGCGCTGCTGCTGGCACTGCGCCTCAATGTGCTGAGCCTTGAGCTGGCGCTGATCGGTGCGGCACTCACGGTCACCTATCCGCTGCTCAAGCGCTTCTTCCCCGTGCCGCAGTTCTATCTGGGATTGTGCTTCGGCTGGGGGGTGCCCATGGCCTTTGCGGCCACGCTCGGATTCGTGCCGCGCCTCGGCTGGCTGCTGCTGATCAGCACGGTGCTCTGGGCCGGGATCTACGACACCGAATACGCCATGGTGGACCGGGGAGATGATCTGCGCGTGGGCGTGCAGTCGAGCGCCATTCTGTTCGGCGACATGGACCGGCTCATGATCGCCGTCATGCAGGCCATGATGCTGCTGTCACTGGTGCTGCTCGGCCGCACCCTGCGGCTCGGCGAGAGCTATGACTGCGGCCTGGCGGCCGCCGCAGTGCTGTTCGCGTGGCAGCAGTGGCTGATCCGCACACGCCAACGCGAGGCCTGCCTGCTGGCCTTCCAGAACAACAGCTTCGTCGGGCTGGCGATCTTTGCCGGCATCCTGGTGGAGTACGCCGCGCGTCAGTGATTGACGTCCCACCGCAGACCCACGAACACGCCGTTCTGAATGCGATCGTCGGGCGCGCCGGGAAACTTGAAGGTGAACCAACGATAGCCCGCCTGCGCGTACAGCCGCGGTGCGAACCGCACCTGGGCGCCGGCGGTGAAGTCGCTCACGTTGGTGGGTGTACCGAACATGAGCACGTGCGGCGCATAGGCGGCGCTGCCGAAAGCCGAGATTCCAAGGCGCCGGATGAGCTCGTAACGCGCCTCCCCGGCCACTGCCACCGCAAAGGCCCCGGTGTTCTGGTTGGCGAGCTTGGCGAGGTAGGCCTCCGGCCCGATGTTGAGCCGCAATCCCGGCACGAGGTTCAGATGCGTGTCGAACAACCACGCGGCTGAGCCCACGAGGTCGCGCTCATCGCTGAGCAGCAGGCCATAATCCAGATCGCTCTTGATCTCGGCCAGGACGGGCGCCGACGTCAGGTAGCGCAGCTGCAGGGCATCGTTGCCGGCATTGGCATCCAGCGCTGCGAGGTCGCCGTCGCGCGGCTCCTGGGCCAGCGCCGGCCAGGCCACGGCCAGCACCAGCGCGCCGAGGGTGCTCGATATCATGTTGCGCATCGCGAGAGTCTCCAGGGTGAGGGCGGGGCGCATTGGAGCAGCACTGACCGCGTTGCCGATGTCGGCCAAAGAGCCCGTCGCGCAGTCAGCGATGCGGTTGCCGCGCCACCCTTTCGGCAGACAGGGCGTCGGCGGACGGTGCGCAGAGAATAGGCAAACGTCTACCTTCCAGCGGCTGCTTGGTTGACAAGCGCCGCAGGCCGCATCGAATATGCTGCCATGCCCGACGGACACAGCCCGGATGCCATCGAGCCGCGCCACGATTGGTCAGTCGAGCAGGCCGAGTCGCTGTTCGCACAGCCGTTCGCCGATCTGATCCTCGCCGCGCAGCGCGTGCATCGCGCCTGGCACGTGCCCAACACGGTCCAGATGAGCACGCTGCTGTCGATCAAGACCGGCGCCTGCCCCGAGGACTGCGCCTATTGCCCGCAGAGCGTGCGCTACGACACCGGTGTGGATGTCGAGGCGCTGATGCCGGTGGCGCAGGTGGTGGAGCGCGCGCGCGCCGCGCGCGCCGCCGGGGCCACGCGCTTCTGCATGGGCGCCGCCTATCGCTCGCCCAAGCGACGCGATCTCGAGCACATCAGCCAGATGGTGCGCGAGGTGCGGGCACTGGGTCTCGAGACCTGCGCCACGCTCGGCATGCTCGACGCGGACCAGGCAGTGGAACTCAAGCGCGCCGGCCTGGACTACTACAACCACAACCTCGATTCCTCGGAGGAGTTCTACGCGCGCATCATCTCCACGCGCAGCTACCAGGACCGGCTGGATACGCTCGAAGCGGTGCGCGAGGCCGGGCTGCGCGTGTGCTGCGGCGGCATCATCGGCATGGGCGAATCGCGGCGCGATCGTGCGCGGCTGCTGCTCACGCTGGCCAATCTGCCGCAGCAGCCCGAGAGCGTGCCCATCAACCAGCTCGTGCGCGTGCCCGGCACGCCGCTCGCGCACGGACCGCCGGTCGATCCGTTCGATTTCATCCGCACCATCGCCGTGGCCCGCATCATGATTCCCAAGGCGCAGGTGCGGCTGTCCGCCGGACGCGCCGAGATGAGCGATGAGCTGCAGGCGCTCGCATTCCTGGCGGGCGCGAACTCCATTTTTTACGGCGAGAAACTGCTGACCACGGGCAATCCCGACGTGGCGCGGGATCGCGCACTGCTGGCGCGCCTGGGGATGCAGCCCGAGAGCGCCGCTGCCGTGCATGGAGCGGCCTGACAGCGC
>DATDHV010000056.1:0-14696 GCA_036521395.1 Steroidobacteraceae bacterium
CCACGCGAATCAAGCCGCAGTACGGCTCCAAGCACCACTATAAGGAGTTGCTGGAGCGGCAGGTGGAGCAGCTGAGTGAACAGCAGCAGCTGCTCTATTCGTCGAACACCCACGCGGTGCTGTTCATCTTCCAGGCCATGGACGCGGCCGGCAAGGACGGCGTCATAAAGCACGTCATGTCCGGCGTCAACCCGCAGGGTTGCCAGGTATTCAGCTTCAAGCATCCGAGCGCTACCGAGCTGCAACACGATTTCCTCTGGCGCACCACCCGGGATCTGCCGGAGCGCGGCCGCATCGGTATCTTCAACCGCTCCTATTACGAGGAAGTGCTGATCGTGCGCGTACACCCGGAGATCCTGCGCAGCGAGGGCGTGCCGGCGCGGCAAGTCGACGCGAAGGCGATCTGGCACGAGCGCTTTCACTCGATCGTCGAACTCGAGCGCCACCTGTTCCGCAACGATACCCGCATCGTGAAGTTCTTCCTGCACCTTTCGCCCGAAGAGCAGCGCAAGCGCTTCCTGGCGCGCATCGATCATCCGGAGAAGAACTGGAAATTCAATATGGCGGATATCGAGGAGCGCAAATACTGGCACCGCTACATGAAGGCCTACGAGAAGTGCCTAAGCGCCACCAGCACCGAATACGCCCCCTGGTACATCGTCCCGGCCGATGACAAGGCCAACGCCCGCCTGATCGTCTCGCAGATCCTGCTCGAGACGCTCGAAGGGCTCAAGATGCGCTATCCGGAAACCAGCCCGGCCCGGCGCCGCGAATTGCTCGCGATCCGCCGCCGGCTGCTCAGGAGCGCGGCGCCCCGCTGACCGTCAAACCCCGAACTGGCCACGGATACTGTATGGACATACAGTACCGGATGCGGCACCCTTTCGTCCATGAGCCACCGGTCATTTCGCTGCCAGATTTGCGGAAGCGGATTTTTCCGCCCGGTCGCGGTCCTGCGATCGGACGGCACCTACTACGCGACCAGCTTCTATGAATGCGCCGGCTGCAGCGTCATGTTCATCGATCCCCGCGCGTTCAATGCCAATGAGCCCGGACCGCCGCGTAGTGAAGGGGTCAAGCCTCCGCCGGCACCGCCCGGCCTGTCGCTCGAGACCTACGGACAGTCGCTGCAGCCATGCAAGCCCGCACCGGGCGGCTAGCGCTGCGGTGTCGCGGGGCGCAATCGTTCCCAGCGCCAGGATTTGAGCACGGCCTCGAGCAAGCGTTCATCCTGCGCATAGCGCTCCGGCGTACTTTGCAGATCGACCCGGTATATTTCCCGTTTGCGCAGCACGATGACCTCCTCGTGTACGCCAACCGAGCTGTGCCCCCGACATTGCACGCGCATGCGATAGCGCCCGCCCGCGCTGTGCGCCAGCGTCGCGGCTGCGACCGCATCCTCGAGCACGGCGTCGTGCAGGTCGATGGTGTTGAGGTCGCGCCGGTGTACGCCGGCCGCCGTGATGTCGTAGAATGCATCGTAGGAGGCATCCACGCTCAGGAACGCGCGCGGCGCGGTGGACAGGCGGATCATGAAGCCGCGCTCGGGTCCGCTGGCACTGGTGACAGCGGTCAAGCCCGGCGGAATCGTGACCGAGTAACCATAGGTTGAATTCACATAGCGACCGCTGTGCGCGCGGTCGGCCGCCGGATCGAAGTCCGCCAGCAATGCGGCGCCGCAATAGGCCTCGCGACTTTGCCCGTAGGCGCAGGGGACTGCCGCTGCCAGCACGGCGGCCAGGCTCAGCAGCGGGCCGATTCGCATGATTATCCTCGAAGTCGCATTATGTGGAGTGGAAGCTCTTCCGCGCTGCACATTGATTTGCCGATCATTACGCTGAGCCGCTCTAGCTCAATGCAACAATCCGATGTCGGATTCAGCTGACATTGCACACTTTCGCGCTGTCTTTGCTAACGTGCGTAGGATAGTTCCCCCAGCTCGCGCGACTTAAGGCAGTTAATCTGGCTCGGTCGCGGCGCTATCCTCCACGACCATGGTGGCCAACGCACCCATGCAAAGCGACCCCACTCGCGGTGATGGTTACCCTTTCGAGGACCTCACCTGTGATCTTTCGGCCGAGCCGCTGCTGGCCAACGCCTCGCAGGAGCTTCGGCCCCCCGAACCGCCGTCTGCGGCGCACCCCGCTGCGCCCGCGACAAAGCCGCCCGAGCCTGCCGCCCCGGCCAAGCCGATGTGGGCCTCGCTGCCGGCCGCCCATCGGGGGCCGGCCGCGGCATCGGCGACCCACGCCGCTTCAGATCCGGCCACAACTCACACGCCCGCTTCTGCCTCACTCTCTACCTCTGTCCGTGCCGCTGCCACCAGCGCTGCCGCTCCTCTAGCCATCGGACGAATATTGCATGACCGCTACGAGCTCGAACGTCTGCTCGGCCGGGGCGGCATGGCATCGGTGTACAGGGCCATCGACCGTTATCGCCTGGAGCTCGGCCTGCCCGATTGTTTCGTGGCGCTGAAGGTGGCTTCGGTCAACGCTGCGCGGCCGGCCGGTAGCGACGCCCTGGCCCGGGAGTTCCATGCCGCCCAGCGCCTCTCCCATCCCAACGTCATCAATGTGTTCGACATCGATCACGACGGCGGCACCGTTTATTACACGATGGAGATGTTGTCGGGCCAGCGCTTGAGCCAGGTGCTGCGGCGTGTGGACGGCATGCTGCTGCCGCGGCCCTATGCACTGGCCATCATTCGGGACATCGGCAGCGCCGTGGCGCATGCGCACACGCGCGGCGTGGTGCACGCCGACCTCAAGCCGAGCAACATCATGGTCACGCTCGATGGCGAGGTACGGGTGCTGGATTTCGGTGGCGCCAGCATGCCGCCGCGCGAGCCGTGGGTATCGGAAGGGGACGCCGAGGAGGCCTACCAGGCCGCCACTCCCGCCTACGCGAGCTGTGAGCAGCTCGAGCGCCGGCGTGCCGATCCGCGCGATGACATCTACGCACTGGCCTGCATCGCCTACCTGCTGCTCTCCGGCCGGCACCCTTTCGACAACCAGTCCTCGATCGAGGCGCGCTCGCGCGGCATGCGTGCCCAGCGTCCCGACGGCGTGAGTGCCTCGCAGTGGCGGGCACTGCGCCAAGGCTTGAGCTGGACACGCGAAGAGCAGCCCGATTCGATCCAGGAGTGGCTGGCCCAGCTCGAAGTGCGCAAGGCAGCACGGTTACTGCCACCGCTCGTGGCCTTGACCGAACGTGTGACACGACGACACCCCTGGCAGCCGATGCTCTGGACGGTACTGTCCGCGCTGGCCATCGCCATCGGACTGTCGTTCGCGCTGTGGCAGGCACACGTGGACTGGAGCCGACCCTGGGGCGCCATCGCCGGCGCGGCGCAGAACGCCTGGCAAGCGGTAACGACGTTCGGCAACAGCGCGCCTCCCGCCGCACCGCCAACGGATGCGGCGTCCGGGGCCCCCAGCACGGCGTCTGCTTCTGCCCCGCCCACGCTGAGCCCAGCCCCGGCCGCATCGGCCCCGCCCGCGGCATCAGCGCCTGCCGCGGCATCGGCCCCGCTCGCGGCACCGGCGCCGCGAGTGGCCTCCGCGCCGAAAGCGGCACCGGCGCCAGCAGCGGCATCCGCTTCGACGGCAGCATCGCCACCGGTAGCGGCATCGAGAGTGGCGGCGGCCGCAACGCCGGCAGCGACCCCGGCCGCAACGTCGGCGTCCCCGGCACTGCCCGCCGCCGCCGCGGCTAGCGCCAATGCGCCCGCGCACGTGGCCTTCGCCGCCCAGAGCTACACCGTGCCCGACGGCGCGCCCGCCGCGCGCATCGTGATCCAGCGCATTGGTCAATCCGATGGCGACCTGAACTTCGTGTGGTGGACCGAACCGGAGACGGCGAAGCCGGAGGTGGACTACGCCTCCCTCGGCGCCCGCAGCGAGCACATGGCCAGCGGCGAGAATCAGCTCACGGTGTTCGTTCCCATCATATCCAACCCCCTGCGCACCGCGTCCACGCAGTTCCAGGTGGCGCTGGCTGAAAGCGGCGAGCACGCGCTGGGCGTCGCCCGCGCCGCGCGCGCCACGGTGACCATCGAGCGCAGCCGCTAGGCGCGGCACGGCCAATCCGGCGCCGCCCGGTGCGCGCCGCGCGAAGACGCACGGGCCGCGCCTTCGGCGAACTCCGGCGATATAATTCTTGCGCGTTGCAGGAGTATTGCCATCAGCAAGCACATCGTCGTCCGCGAGATCGCGCGGCCCAATTCCAGCGAGCTCAGCGTCCTGGGCGAAGCTGGCGTCGCCACCGTCCACGAGGCCCAGGGGCGCACCGGCCTACTGGCATCCTATATGCGGCCGATCTACCGCCCAGCGAGCGTGGCCGGCAGCGCCGTGACCGTGCTCGTGCCACCCGGAGACAACTGGATGCTGCACGTCGCGGTCGAGGTGTGCCGGCCCGGCGATGTGCTCGTGGTCGCACCGAGCTCGCCCTGCTCGGATGGCTACTTCGGAGATCTGCTGGCCACCTCCCTGGCCGCTCGCGGCGTGAAGGGACTGGTCATTGATGCCGGCGTGCGCGACGTCGCCAGCCTCACCGACATGAAGTTCCCTGTATGGAGCAAGGCTATTTTCGCGCAGGGCACCGTGAAGGCGAGCCTGGGTGCGGTCAACGTGCCCATCATCTGCGCCGGGGCGCGCGTGGAACCCGGTGATGCCGTGATCGCCGACGACGACGGCGTCGTGGTGGTGCCGCGTGCGCAGGTCGGCGCCGTGGCCGTAGCCGCGTCGCAGCGAGTCGCAAGTGAGGAGGCCAAGCGCAAGCGCCTGGCGGCCGGCGAGCTCGGAGTCGACATCTACAAGATGCGCGAGCCGCTCAAGGCACTGGGGCTCGAGTATCGCTGAGCGGGCCTCGCCGCCGCGTCCCATGCCAGAACGACAGACCGCGATCCCGTGCACGCTCATGCGCGGCGGCACCTCGAAGGGACCGTTCTTTCTGGCGAGCGATCTGCCCGCCGATGCCGCGCTGCGCGACCGGGTGCTGCTGTCGGTCATGGGCTCGCCCGATCCGCGTCAGATCGACGGCCTCGGCGGTGCCGAACCCCTCACCAGCAAGGTCGCGATCATCTCGCGCTCCGCACGAGCGGGCGCCGACGTGGATTACCTGTTCGCCCAGGTACTGATCGACAAGCCGCTTGTGGACGTGCATCCCAACTGCGGCAACATGCTCGCCGGCGTGGCGCCATTCGCCATCGAACACGGCCTGGTGCGCGCCGCGGATCCGCGCACGCGGGTGGCGATCAACATGGTCAACACCGGCAACCTCGCGGTGGCCACCGTTGAGACGCCTGGGGGCATGGTGCGCTATGACGGCGGCACCGCGATCGCGGGCGTGCCGGGCACGGCCGCACCCATCAATGTCGACTTCCTGGATACCGCCGGCTCGGTGTGCGAGCTCATGCTGCCGACGCGACACGCGCGCGATCGCATCGAAGGCATCGAGGTCACCTGCATCGACAACGGCATGCCCGTGGTCGTGATTCCCGCGCACTCACTGGGCAAGAGCGGCTATGAGTCGCCGCGGGATCTGGACGCCGATCAGGACTTCAAGAGCCGGCTGGAGCGGCTGCGCCTGGCCGCGGGGCCGATCATGGGGCTCGGGGACGTGAGCGCCCAGGTGGTGCCGAAGATGACGTTGATCGCACCGGCGCGCTCGGGTGGCCACGTGTGCACCCGCACCTTCATCCCGCACCGCTGCCACGCTGCCATCGGCGTGCTCGGCGCGGTCAGCGTCGCAACCGCGTGCGTCATGCCGGGCTCCATCGCCGAAGGCATCACCCGCAGACCCGGCGGCTCGCCGCTCGTGCTGTCGGTCGAGCATCCGAGCGGTGAATTCACCGTGACGCTCGAGATCAGCGGCAGCGGCGAGACTTTCAGCGTCACCCGCTGCGGCATCCAGCGCACGGCACGCGCGCTCATGCAGGGCACGGCGCTTATTCCGCACTCGGTGTGGGACGGGCGCTGAGGCGCACCCGCCGCCGTGCTCAGTATCCCAGGGCCGCCAGGCGGGCGTTGAGCCGCGGGTACACCCGCCGGGCGTTGAGCGCGAACACGCGCTCGCGATCGGCTGCGCTCAACGGCAGCGCATCGATGTAGCGCTTGGTATCGTCGTAGTAGTGCTCGGTGCGCGGATCGATGCCGCGCACGGCCCCGACCATCTCCGAGCCGAACAGGATGTTCTCTATGGGAATTACCTTGCACAGCAGCTCGATGCCGGGCAGATGGTATACGCAGGTGTCGAAATAGACGTTGTGCAGCAGCAGCTCCTCGAGCGGCGGGCGCTTGAGGTCCTGCGCCAGACCGCGGAAGCGGCCCCAATGGAATGGCACGGCGCCGCCGCCGTGCGGAATGATGAAGCGCAGCGTCGGGAAGTCCTTGAACAGGTCCGAGGTCAGAAACTGCATGAACGCGGTGGTGTCGGCATTGAGATAATGCGCGCCGGTAGCATGGAAATTGGGGTTGCACGAGGCACTCACGTGCACCATGGCCGGCACGTCCAGCTCCACCATCTTCTCGTAGAGCGCATACCAGTGGCGGTCGGTCAGCGGTGGGGAGTTCCAATGCCCGCCTGAAGGGTCGGGATTGAGGTTGCAGCCGACGAAGCCCAGCTCGCGCACGCAGCGCTCGAGCTCGGCCGCGCTGCGGGCCGGATCGACCCCGGGGGACTGCGGCAACTGGCACACGCCGACGAAGTTCCGGGGATAGAGCTCGCATACGCGGTGGATCAGATCGTTGCACAGGCGTGACCACTGCGCGCTCGTGGCCTCGTTGCCGAGGTGATGACCCATGGCCGAGGCGCGCGGCGAGAAGATCGTGAGGTCGGTGCCACGCTCGCGCTGCAGCTTGAGCTGAGCCTTCTCGAGGCTGTCGCGGATCTCATCGTCGCCGATGCGCGGCCCGTCCGCGGCGGCCGCGCCCGATTTGAGCGCGGCCAACTGCGCCTCGCGAAAGCGCTGCAGGGCCGGCGGCGCGGTCGTGTAGTGGCCGTGGCAGTCGATGATCATGCGCGACGCCGCTAGCCGGCGGCCTCGAGCTGGCGCTCGAGCCGGTCGAGTGTCTCCATGGCCGGAAGACACTGCGCTACGCTGGCATTGGGCTCGCGCCGCTCGCGGATGGCGGCGATGAACTCGCGGTCCTGCAGCTCGATGCCGTTCATCGACACGTCCACCTTCGAGACGTCGATGGGCGTGTTCTTGCCGTCGAACAGGTCGTCGTAGCGGCAAATGTAGGTGCCGTGATCGCAGATGTAGCGAAAGAAGGTGCCGAGCGGACCTTCGTTGTTGAATGACAGCGACAGCGTGCACAGCGCTCCATCAGCAGTCTTCATGCCGATGCTCATGTCCATCGCGATGCCGAGCGTCGGGCTCGGCGGACCCTGCAGCGCGTAGCACTGCGACACCGGCTGGCCGGTCTGGTACTGGAACAGATCCACCGTGTGACAGGCATGGTGCCACAGCAGGTGATCGGTCCAGCTACGCGGCCTGCCCAGTGCGTTCATGTTGGTGCGGCGGAAGAAATAGGTCTGCACGTCCATCTGCAGCACCTTGAGCTCCCCGGCGCGAATGCGCTTGTGCAGCCACTGATGGCTCGGATTGAAGCGCCGGGTGTGGCCGCCCATGGCAATCAGGCCGCTCTGCTGCTGGGCCTGCAGCACCCGCTGCGCATCGCCGAGGGAGTCGGCGATCGGAATCTCGATCATGACGTGCTTGCCGGCGCGCAGGCATTGGATGGCCTGGGCGGCGTGCAGCGGTGTCGGCGACGCCAGCAGGACGGCCTCGACCCCGGGCTGCGCCAGGCTCTCGACCAGCTCGGTGCTGAAGTGCGGGATGCGCCACTGCCGCGCGACCTCGCCGGTCGTCTTCGGATCGCGGCTCACGATCGAGGCGACCTCGATGCCCTCGATCTTCGACAGCGCCTCGAGATGCTTGATGCCGAACGCGCCGGCGCCGACCAGGACCACCTTCATGGGAGCCGTCATAATCACACCCGGTTGTCGAGCAGCAGGTGGCCCACCGCGGTGTTGGAGGCGGGCACGTGATAGAAGCTGTGCAACACCCGCACGCGCTCGTGCAGCGCACCGCGCATGATCAGCCACATGACCAGCTCGATGCCTTCCGAGCCCGCCTCGCGCAGGTACTCGAGGTGCGAGATGCGCACCAGCGACTGCGGATCCGGTCCGATGGCATCGAGAAAATGGTGATCGAACTGCGCATTGATCAGCCCCGCCCGCATGCCCTGGAGCTGGTGCGACATGCCGCCGGTGCCCCATACCATCACGCGCAGCGGCTCGGGGTAGGAGTCGACCGCGCGGGCGATGGCGCGCCCGAACTCGAAGCAGCGATGCCCGGTCGGCGGCGGGTACTGCACCACGTTCACCGCCAGCGGGATCACGCGGCACGGCCACTCCGCGGGCTGGCCGAACACCAGCGACAGCGGCACGGTCAGGCCGTGATCGACGTCCATGCGGTTGACGATGGTGAGATCGAACTCATCCAGGATCACGGACTGCGCTATGTGCGCGGCGAGCTCGGCGTGTCCGTGCACCACGGGCACCGGACGCGGCCCCCAGCCCTCATCGGCCGGCGGAAACTGCGCGGCGCACCCGAGCGCAAAGGTCGGGATGATCTCGAGCGAGAAGGCCGTGGCATGGTCGTTGTAGACCAGTATCACGACGTCCGGCCGTTCCTCCTCGATCCAGCGCTTGGTGAACTCGTAGCCCTCGAACACCGGGCGCCAGTACGGCTCGCGGGTCTTGCCGCGGTCGATGGCCGCGCCGATGGCCGGCACGTGCGAGGTGGTCAGGCCGGCGTAAATGCTAGCCACGTTCCTTCCACTCCGATTTGCTGCGGTTGCCCTCGGCCGGGCGTCCACCGGCGAGCATCATCTGCGCGTATTGCTCCTGGGTCATGCCGGTCATCTGGGCGGCGGCGTACTGGAACGAATTGCCGTCGCTCGAGAAAAGCTTGGCCAGAAAGTAGATGTTGCCACCGAGCTCGATCATGCGGTTCCAATCGCGCCTGAGCACCGCCGCACGCTGCTCGGCGCTCATCGCAAAGCGCTCGAGGAACTCGGCCTCGTTGGCCTTGAAGGCCGCGCGATTCTCCGGCTTCATGAGCGACATGCAGAACATGTTGAGGGGATAACCGCGGCGCGAGCGCTCGGCGTCGAACACCGTAGTGCCGGGAATGTCATCGTAATCGTGCGGTGTATCCACGCCGGCCGCCGTTCAGTTGCTGAATTGGTAGAGACGCTGCGGATTGTCGACCAGGATTCGCCGCTGCATGGCGGCATCGGGCATCATCAGCGGAATCAGGTCGACCAGGTCGCCGTCGTTGGGCATGTGGCGCGCGATGTTCGGGTGCGGCCAGTCCGTGCCCCAGAGGATGCGGTCCGGCGCGGCCGCGATCAGCGCCTGGGCGAATGGCACGGCATCCGTGAACGGCGGTCCGGCGCTCGAGATGCGCTCCGCGCCGCTGATCTTGACCCAGCAGTTCGGGTTGCTGCGCGCCAGATCCAGCAGCTGTCTGAAGGGCGGCTGATCGAGCCCCTTGTCGGTGGGCACGCGTCCCATGTGATCGATGATGAAAGCGAGCGGCAGGCGCGCCAGCAGCGCGTCGAACTCGAGCAGATCGCCGGCATCGAAATGCAGGTCCACGTGCCATCCCAGCGGCCGGATGCGCGCCAGTACGCGCTCGAACGCCGCCATGTCGGGCACGCCGCCGAGGTGCTTGACGAAGTTGAAGCGCACGCCGCGAATCCCCTGGCGATGCAGAGTCTCGAAATCGCGCTCGCTGAAGCCGTCGTCGGCGTTGGCCACTCCCCGGTAGCGGCCCTGGCTCTGGGCGATCGCATCGACGATGACCGCATTGTCGCGGCCGTGGCAGCTCGCATTGACCAGCACGGCGCGCCGCAAGCCGAGCGTCGCCTGCAGTTCCTTGAAGCGCCACAGCGGCGCTTCGGGCGGCGTGTAGGTGCGCTCGGACGCGTAGGGATAGCGCTCGGCGGGACCGAAGATGTGACAGTGCGCATCGCACGCGCCCGGTGGCGCCCGGTACGCGGGCGTGCGCGTGTTTGAATCCGGCGCCTTGCAGGTCGGTACGCTTGCCATGGATTTCTAGTCGGTCCAATGTCCATCTCAACGGTGCTATGTTAGCGGCGCCCCTTTCGGTAAACAATGAGCCGAGGAGTCGCATGGCCGCCACTCGTGCTGCGGATAGCGCTCAACTGCGAACCGATTTCGCGCAGCTCATCGACGGCGAGCTGCTGGCGGGCGCGCAATCACATGATGCAATCGATGTCATCAATCCCGCCACGGGCATGGTGTTCGCACGCGCGCCGCGCGCCTCGCGCGCCGAGCTCGATCGCGCGGTCGCAGCGGCGCGCCGCGCTTTTCCGGGCTGGCGGGCGAGCTCCTATCAGCAGCGCCGGGACCGTATCGGACAGCTCGCCGCGGCGCTGCGGGCGCATCGGGACGTGCTCGCCGAGCTGCTCACGCGCGAGCAGGGCAAGCCGCTGTCACAGGCGCGCGATGAGATAGCGCGAGCGGCTATACAATCCGAGGGGCTGGCCGCGATCTCGATCGAGAGCGAACTGCTACTCGACGATGCGCAGCGGCGCATCGAGCTGCACTATATGCCGCTCGGCGTGGTCGGCATTATCACGCCGTGGAATGCGCCGATCAATCTGGCCGCCGGGCCGCTGACCATGGCGCTCTATACCGGCAACACCGCCGTGCTCAAACCCTCGCCGCTCGCGCCGCTGAGCACGCTCAAGCTCGGCGAGCTGCTGCGCGAGCTCTTCCCGGCCGGGGTGGTGAACGTGCTGTGCGGGGACGATGACTGCGGCCGGTGGATGAGCGAGCATCCGGACATCGACAAGATCGCGTTTACCGGCTCGGTGGTGAGCGGCAAGCGCGTCATGGCGAGTGCGGCTGCGACGCTCAAGCGGGTGACGCTCGAGCTCGGCGGCAACGATGCGGCCATCGTGCTCGACGACGTGGATCCGCGCGCCGTCGCCCCCAAGCTGTTCTTCGCGGCCTGCGTCAACAGCGGTCAGGTCTGCATGGCCATCAAGCGCATCTACGCGCACGAGCGCATTCACGATGCGCTGTGCGAGGCGCTGGCGCAGGAGGTTCGCAAGGCGCGTGTCGGTGACGGCATGCAGGCGGCAACGCAGTTCGGGCCGCTCCAGAACCGCGCGCAGTACGAGCGCGTGCTCGAGCTGCTCGAGGACAGCCGGCGGCGCGGCGGACGCATCGTCGCCGGCGGGCAGGTGCCTGCGGGCGCTGGGTATTTCGTGCCGCCGACGCTCATCGCCGACCTGCCCGATGATGCGCGGCTGGTGCGCGAGGAGCAGTTTGGCCCGCTGCTGCCGTTGCTGCGCTTCAGCGACATCGAGGATGCAATCCGTCGCGCCAACGACACGCGCTACGGTCTGGCCGCCTCGGTCTGGAGCGGCGACCCCGAGCGCGCGCGGGCCATCGCCCTGCGGCTCGAGGTCGGCACGGCCTGGATCAACCAGCATCGCGCCACGGCGGCCAACGTGCCTTTCGGCGGCGTCAAGGAGTCGGGCCTGGGGCGCAACTATTCGGTGCTCGGGCTGAAGGCCAACATGGAAGCGCACGTGATCAGCCTGCTCAAGAGTTGAAGGTCTCGACGCGAGCGAACCATGAGCGCAGCGCGGCGTTGACCGCCACCGGCTGCTCGAGCGGCGCCATGTGGCCGCATTCGGGCACGCATGTCAGAGCGGCGCCGGGGATGAGCTGCGCCATCGCACGGTGTTGCGCCGGTGTGGACCAGCGGTCCTGCTCACCACAGAGCAGCAGCGTCGGACAGTGGATGGTCGGCAGCAGCGGGCCGGCGTCCGGCCGGCCGATCAGCGCCCGGATCTGCGCCGCGAAATGCGCGACACTGCGCCGCTCGAACATGTTCAGAATGGCATCGATCAGGGCGTGATCCTGCAGCCGGTCCGGATGCACCATGCCCTGCACCCAGGTCGCGGCCATCGCGCGCACGCCCTGCGCGCGCGCCTGCTCGAGCAGCGCCATGCGAGCGCGCACCTCGCGCTCGCCCTCCTCCCCCGGCGCGAGCGGGCGATAACCGGTGTCCAGCAGCGCCACGCCGCGCAGCCGCGCGCCGGCGACGCGCGCCAGCTCCAGCGCGACGCGCCCGCCCATGGAATGACCGGCCACCGCCAGCGGTCCGGGATGCGCCGCCAGCACGGCGGCGGCCATGGCCTGCAGGGAATCGGCCAGGCCGTGCTCGGCGATGCGGCACTCGATGCCCCGGCCGCGTAGCTCCGCGCACTGTGCCTGCCAGACGCTCTGGTCGCACATCAGTCCGGGGATCAGCACCAGTGCCGGGGCGCTCATGGCGCGGCACGCGGGCTAGGGGATGAACACCCCGTCGGGATCGATGATGCCGGCTGCGCGCAGGTGCTTGATGATGCCCTCCGCGGCGGCCTCGGCGCTGGTGCGCGCCGTGTCGATGCGGATTTCGGGATTCTCCGGAGCCTCGTACGGCGAATCGATGCCGGTGAAGTGGCGCAGCTGACCGGCGCGCGCCTTGCGATAGAGCCCCTTGGGGTCGCGCTTTTCGGCCTCTGCCAGCGCCGTGTCGATGAATATTTCAATGAATTCCCCGCTCCCCACCAGCGAGCGCGCGAGCGCGCGCTCGGCCCGGTACGGCGAGATGAAGGATACCAGCACGATCAGTCCCGCATCGATCATCAGCCGGGCGACCTCGGCCACCCGCCGGATGTTCTCGATCCGGTCGGCCTCGGTGAATCCCAGGTCGCGGTTGAGGCCGTGGCGCACATTGTCGCCGTCGAGCAGATACGTGTGCCTTCCTGAGGCGGCGAGCTGCTTTTCGACCAGGTTGGCGATGGTGGACTTGCCCGCCCCCGACAGCCCGGTCAACCACAGGATGCAGGCCTTCTGATTCTTCTGCGATGCGCGGCTCGCCTTGTCGACGTCGAGCACCTGCCAGTGCAGGTTCTCCGTCGGCCGCACGGCCGCATGCAGCATGCCCGCGCCGACGGTGCCGTTGCTGAGGCGATCGATGAGGATGAAGCCGCCGGTGTCGCGATTCTCGGCGTAGGAATCGTAGGCCAGCGGCTGGTCGAGCCGCAGCTGCACGCGCCCGATCTCGTTGAGCTCGAGCTGCCGGGCCGCGTGCTGCTCGAGCGTGTTGACGTCGATCCGGTACTGCAGCCGTGAAACGTGGGCACGTACGGTGCGGGCGCCGGCCTTGAGCAGGTACGAGCGACCGGCGAGCATGGGCTCGGCGCCCATCCAGACCACCGTGGTGTCGAACTGCTCGCCCACGGCCGCCGGCGCCTCCGCCGCGGTCAGCAGATCGCCGCGGCTGATGTCGATCTCATCCTCGAGGGTGAGCGTCACCGACTGGCCGGCGATCGCCTGCGGCCGGTCCCCGGCAGGCGTGAGGATGCGCGTCACGCGGCTCGCGAGCCCCGAGGGCAGCACTCGTATGCGGTCCCCGACGCTGACACCGCCGCCCACGATCAGGCCCGCGTAGCCGCGAAATTCCGGATTGGGGCGATTGACCCACTGCACCGGCAGGCGAAACGCCTGTGCGCCGGGACGCGCCTCGACACGCACGTTCTCGAGGTGCGCGAGCAGCGTCGGGCCGCGATACCACGGCATCTGGACGGCCGGCGCGACCACGTTGTCCCCGCGCAGCGCCGAGACCGGAATCGCGGCCACGTGCTCGAGACCTATCTGACGCGCAAACGGTGCGAAGGAGTGCGTGATGGCGGTGAACGCGGCCTCGGAATAACCCACCAGATCCATCTTGTTGACCGCCAGCACGATGCGCCGAATGCCGAGCAGCGACACGAGGTAGCTGTGGCGGCGGGTCTGCGTCAGCACCCCCTTGCGCGCATCGATCAGGATGACCGCCAGGTCGGCGGTCGAGGCCCCCGTGACCATGTTGCGGGTGTACTGCTCGTGCCCTGGGGTGTCCGCGACGATGAACTTGCGCCGCTCGGTGGCGAAGAAGCGGTAGGCAACGTCGATCGTGATGCCCTGCTCGCGCTCGGCCGCCAGCCCGTCCACGAGCAACGCAAAATCCAGCGCCTCGCCCTGGGTGCCCTCGCGCCGCGACTCGCTCTCGAGGGCCGCGAGCTGATCGTCGAACAGGGTGCGGGATTCGTACAGCAGGCGGCCGATCAGGGTGCTCTTGCCGTCATCGACGCTGCCGCAGGTGATGAAGCGCAGCAGCTCCTTGTGCGCCTGCCGCTGCAGCCATTGCTCCACGTCGGCGGCGCCGGGCATGACCTCGGCATGCATCAGAAATAGCCTTCCTGCTTCTTGCGTTCCATCGATGCGGCCGCATCGAAGTCGATCATGCGGCCCTGGCGCTCCGAGGTGCGGGCCGCCAGCATCTCCTCGATGATCGCCGGCAGCGTATCGGCCTCGCTCGGAACGGCCCCGGTCAGCGGATAGCAGCCCAGGGTTCGGAAGCGCACCTTGCGCAAATGCGGCCGCTCGCCGGGCTTGAGCGGCATGCGCTCGTCATCGACCATGACCAGCACGCCGTCGCGCTCGACCACCGGCCGCTCGCGCGCGAAGTACAGCGGCACGATCGGTATCTGCTCGAGATGGATGTACTGCCAGATGTCGAGCTCGGTCCAGTTGGACAGCGGAAACACCCGCAGGCTCTC
>DATDHV010000057.1:0-5476 GCA_036521395.1 Steroidobacteraceae bacterium
GAGTATGCCCCAGAGCTCGCACGAGGCCTCGCGCTCGGCGAGATCGATGAGCTCCTCGATCCACATGTGCTCGCGCAGGCGCACGCGGATGCTCACGTGGGAGCGCTGGTTGTGGGCGCCCCGGTCGGAGATGTTCTTCGAACACGGGCACAGGCTGGTGACCGGCACCACCACCTTGATCCACATGCAGGTCTGGCCCTGCGAGATCTCGCCGATCAGGGAGGCCTGGTAATCCATGAAGCTCTCGACGCCCGTGACCGGCGCGCGCTTCATGACGAAATAGGGGAACGACATCTCTATGTGGCCGGCATCGGCGTCGAGACGATGGGTCATCTCGCTCAGCATCTGCTGGAACGAGTCGACCGAGATCTCGCGCTCGCGATGCAGGATCTCGACGAAGCGCGACATGTGCGTGCCCTTGAAGTTGTGCGGCAGGTTCACGTACATGTTGAAGGCCGCAACCGTGTGCTGCTCGCCGGCCGAGCGGTCCTTGACCCGCACCGGATGGCGGATCTCCTTGATGCCGACGCGGTTGATCGGAATGCGACGCGTGTCGGCCCGCGACTGTACATCCTCGACGGAAACGACCTTGTGCGGGCTGCGCGGTTGAAAGACGGTGCTCATGGTGATCCTGCTGCTGCTAATTTGGCGCCGGAGCGGTCCGACTTCAAGGCCGGAACGTCGGCGCGCCACTGCTCGATTGTCGCGGCCATGCCGGCCGCGTCGAGCCCCGCGGCCTCCATGCATTCCTCGCGGCTGGCGTGCTCGGTGATGCGATCGGGGATGCCGAGGTGCAGCCGCGGCATGCAGAGCCCCTCGGCGTCCAGGGCCTCGGCGCAGGCGCAGCCCGCGCCGCCGGCGATTGCACTGTCCTCGAGCGTCACGACGGCCGCGTGGCTGGCGGCGATCTCCCGCAGCATATCCAGGTCGAGCGGTTTCACGAACCGCATGTTGACCACGGTGGCGTCGAATCGTTCGCCCAGCCACAGCGCGGGGGCGAGCATGACGCCGAACGAGAGCAGCGCCAGACCGCTCGAACCACGGCGTCGCAGTTGCGCGCGTCCGATGGCCAGGGCGGACATCTCCGCGACGGTGGGCACGCCCGGGCCCGCGCCGCGCGGATACCGCACTGCCGCGGGGCCATCGATCCCGGTCGCGGTGTAGAGCATCTGCCGGCACTCGTCCTCATCGGCCGGCGCCATGACCACCATGTGCGGTATGCAGCGCAGGAAGCTCAGGTCATAGCAGCCGTGGTGGGTGGCACCATCGCTGCCGACGAAGCCGGCACGGTCGATGGCGAACAGCACCGGCAGCTTTTGCAGCGCCACGTCGTGGATGAGCTGATCATAGCCGCGCTGCAGGAAGGTCGAATAAATGGCGACCACGGGCCGCAGGCCCTCGGCCGCCAGGCCGGCAGCGAAGGTCACGGCGTGCTGCTCGGCAATCGCGACGTCGAAGTAGCGCTCGGGAAAGCGGCGCGAGAACTGCATGAGCCCCGAGCCCTCACCCATCGCCGGCGTGATGGCCATGATGCGCGAGTCGCGTTCGGCCATGTCGCACAGCCACTGGCCGAAGACCTCCGAATAGCTCGGCCTGGCGGTCTGTTCCTTGTGCATGCCGCTCGCCGGGACAATGGGATCGGCCCCGGGCAGGAAGTAGCCCTTGCCCTTGCGAGTCACGAGATGCAGCAACTGTGCCCCTTGGGCGGCGCGCACGTTGCGCACGGCGCGCAGCAGCCCCTTGATATCGTGGCCGTCGATGGGCCCGACGTAGTTGAATCCCATCTCCATGAACAGCGTTCCCGGCAGCACCATGCCCTTGACGTGCTCCTCCGAGCGGCGCACCAGGGCGCGCATGACCGGCAGTTGCCGCAGCGCGCGCTTGCCTCCCTCGCGCATTTGGCGGTAGAGGCGCCCCGCGATCACGCGCGCCAGGTAGTTCGACAGGGCGCCGACGTGCTTGGAGCCGGACTGGTCGTTGTCGTTGAGCACCACCAGCAGGTCCACCGGCAGGCTGCCGGCGTGATTGAGCGCCTCGAAGGCCATGCCGGCGCTCATGGCACCGTCGCCGATCACCGCTACCGCGCGGCGGCCGGCGCCCTGGCGCGCGGCGGCGATGGCCATCCCCAGCGCAGCGCTGATCGAGGTGCTCGAATGACCCACACCGAAGGCGTCGTAGAGGCTCTCGCTGCGGCTCGGGAAGGGTGCCAGGCCAGCGCGCTGCTTGATGGTATCGAGCCGGTCGCGCCTGCCGGTGAGCACCTTGTGCGGGTAGGCCTGATGGCCCAGGTCCCAGACCAGCTTGTCCTCGGGCGTATCGAAGACATAATGCAGCGCGATGGCGAGCTCCACGGTGCCCAGGCCCGCGGCGAAATGAGCACCGCGGGTACTGACCGTCTGGATCAGGAATGCGCGCAGTTCCGCGGCGAGGGCCGGCAGTTCACTTTCCGGCAGGGCACGCAGATCGGCCGGCGATTCGATCGCCGACAGCAGCGGATAGGCGGTTGGATGGTCTGGCATGCTGCACAGCAGTTTACACGGTGGAACGCCGCTAAGCCGCGCTGCAGCGTAGGACCGGAGATCATTCGCAATCGCTGGATTGGCCATCCGCCAGAGGCTGGAACTCCTCCAGCACGGAGCCCTCTCCGCGCTGCAATAGGAGCTGTACTTTCTGCTGGGCCGCGTTCAGGGCCTGCTGGCATTCGCGCGTGAGCCGCACGCCCTGCTCGAAGCTGGCGAGTGCCTCGTCGAGCGGCAGGTCACCCGATTCCAAGCGGGTGACCAATGCCTCGAGCCGCGCGAGGGCCTCCTCGAAGGCCGGCGCCGCCGGTGTGAGTGATTCCGGCTTCGATGCCATGCGATGACACTAGCACAAGCCCTCGGACCCTCGGAGCTCCCGGGCCGTTGACGCTGGCGGCTCTTGCGCATAGATTGCATCGGATTAGAATCAGTCTAAAGTTTTGTCACTCTTCAGAGGTATGCCATGAAACTCACCGGATCCAAGACCGAGAAGAACCTCAAGGACGCTTTCGCGGGCGAATCGCAGGCGAATCGGCGATACCTGTACTTCGCGGCCAAGGCGGATGTCGAGGGCTTCAACGATGTGTCGGCCGTATTCCGTTCCACCGCCGAGGGCGAGACCGGCCATGCCCACGGGCATCTGGAGTACCTCGAACAGGTGGGTGACCCGGCCACGGGCCTGCCCATCGGCGAGACCAAACTCAATCTGAAGGCCGCCATCGCGGGTGAGACGCACGAGTACTCGGACATGTATCCGGGCATGGCCAAGCAGGCGCGCGAGGAAGGCTTCTCCGAGATCGCCGACTGGTTCGAGACCCTGGCCAAGGCCGAGCGCTCGCACGCCAACCGCTTCCAGAAGGCGCTGGACAGCCTGTAACGCCCACGACGCCATCCGGGCTCGGTATCGTGGCCGGCGGAACGAAGGATGGGGGCCGCGAGGGCAGCGTCGAAGCCCCCATCCGCCATCCGATCAACTGGCGCGACCCGGCCTTCTATGACGAGGCCGCGCTCGAGCTTGAGCTGCACCGTGTGTTCGAGATCTGTCACGGCTGCCGCCGCTGCTTCAGCCTGTGCCAATCCTTTCCCACGCTGTTCGACGCCATCGATGCCTCACCCACGCTCGAGCTCGACGGCGTCGAGAAGGCGGTGTACTGGCGGGTGGTAGAGCACTGCTATCTGTGCGACATGTGTTACATGACCAAGTGTCCGTACGTGCCGCCGCATCCCTGGAACGTGGACTTCCCGCACCTGATGCTGCGCGCGAAAGCGGTGCGCGCCAGCAAGGGCGAGCTCTCGCTGCGCGAGCGGGTGCTCAGTGCGACCGATGCGGTCGGCCGCATTGCCGGCATACCCGTGGTGTGCGAGGTCGTCAATGCCGCCAACCGCAACGCCACGGCGCGCAAGCTGCTCGACATGACCCTGGGCGTGGATCCGCGCGCACCGCTGCCGCAATACCATGCCGATACCGCGCGGCGGCGGCTGCGGGGAACACTGCGGCGCGACCTCCCGGTGCGGGCAACGCCGCAAACGCGCGGCCGCGTGGCGCTGTTCGCCACCTGCTATGGCAACCGCAACGAGCCCGAGCTCGCACAGGATCTTGCCTGCGTGTTCGAGCACAACGGCATCGGCGTGGTGCTGACGGCGCAGGAGCGCTGCTGCGGGATGCACAAGCTCGAGCTCGGCGACCTGCCATCGGTCGAGCGCTTCAAGCAGACCAACATCCCCGAGCTGATCCAGCTGGTCGACGCCGGCTACGACGTGGTCGCGCCTATCCCATCGTGCGTGCTGATGTTCAAACAGGAGCTGCCGCTGCTGTTCAGCGACGACGCGCAGGTGCAGCGCGTGGCGGAGCACGTGTTCGATCCGTTCGAATACCTCATGCTGCGCCACAAGGCCGGGCTGCTGCGCACCGACTTCACCGGCCGGCTCGGCAAGATCAGTTACCACGTGCCCTGCCATCTGCGGGTGCAGAACCTCGGTCTCAAGACGCGGGACCTGCTTCGGCTCGTGCCCGGCACCGAGGTCGAGGTCATCGAGCGCTGCTCGGGTCACAACGGCACCTATGCGGTCAAGAGCAGGTTTCGCGACGCCTCCATGCGGATCGGGCGCCCGGTGTTCGAGCGCGTGCAGAACTCCGAGGCGGACTATTTCTCGAGCGACTGCCCGATGGCCGGTCACCAGATCGAGAGCGCTCTGCGCACTGCGCGCGCGCCGACGCCCCCGCTCAAGTTGCTGCGCATCGCGTACGGAATCTGAGCGTGCAGAAGGTGGCCGCCTCGGAGCTGATGTCGCTGGAGCAGTACGCGCGCGCGCGGCCGGCGTATCGCGCGCGCATGATTCCCTACCGCCGGTTGCGGCAGCTTCGCATCGGCGAGCATTGCAGCTTGAGCTTCGAGGATCGGCGCACCGTGCAGTACCAGGTGCAGGAGATGCTGCGCACCGAGCGCATCTTCGAGGCCGAGGGCATCGCCGAGGAGCTGGCGGTCTACAACTCACTGGTGCCCGACGGTGCCAACCTCAAGGCGACGCTGCTGATCGAATATGAGGATCCGGCCGAGCGCGCGCGCCGGCTGGTCGAGCTGCGCGGTTTCGAGCGGCGCTGCTGGATGCGCATCGAGGGCTTCGAGCCGGTGTTCGCGCTCGCCGATGAGGATCTCGAGCGCGAGAACGACACCAAGACATCGGCGGTGCATTTCCTGCGGTTCGAATTCACTGCACCGATGATCCAGGCGCTGCACAACGGGTCGGCTCTCTCGGCCGGCGTGGACCTGCCGGCCTACCACCACAGCGTCGTCCCCGTGCCCGACACGCTGCGCGGTGCGCTGCTGCGGGATTTCGACTAGCCCGAGCTAGCCGCGGGCAAGCCACGCGCGCGCCCGGCGTTCAGAGGCCGCACGCTCGCGTGTCCGAATCGCTCAGCGTATCGAGGAACGCGATCACGTCGTCGATCTCGGTAT
>DATDHV010000058.1:0-17033 GCA_036521395.1 Steroidobacteraceae bacterium
ATCGTGCGCATCGGGCACTAAGTCTTGCGGGGGCCGTTCAGATCGAGTGAGCCAGGAATGGAGACTGTGACTTGAGTACTGTGCCTGCGGCCCTCGCGGCGTTTGTGGTCACGATGATGGCGATGCTTACGCTGCGCCCCGTGGCCGTCGCCATCAATCTGGTGGACCGGCCGGGAGGCCACAAGACCCATCATGGCAAGGTGCCCGTAGTGGGCGGTGTGGCCATGTTTTTCGGAGTGATCTTCGGCATCGGGCTGATCGATTCGGCGCGGCCGCTCACCGGTTCCCTGATTTCCGCCTTTGCGCTCGTGGTCACGGTCGGCATGGTCGATGACCGCTTCAGCGTCTCCCCGTGGCTGCGCCTGCCGCTGCAGGCCGCCGCTGCGCTGCTGCTGACCATGGGGACCGGTACGGAAGTGTGGTCCCTCGGTAATGCCTTCGGGCACGGCCCGGTCACCTTTCACGGCCCGTTGGGCGAATTCCTCACGGCACTCTTCGTCATGACCGCGATCAACGCCTTCAACATGCTTGACGGCATGGACGGCCTGGCCGGCAGTGTTGCTTTCGTGGCACTGCTGGCCCTCGCGTGGGCAGCCGCGCACGGAGGGCAGCCCGATCTTGCAGCGGTGTGTGCCGTGCTGGGTGCGGCCACGCTGGCGTTCCTGATGTTCAATCTGCCCACTCGCCGCAACCGGCGCATGCGCTGCTTCATGGGCGACGCCGGCAGTACCCTGCTCGGCGTGGCGCTGGCGTGGGTCTGCATCCGCAGCAGCCAGGCGCCCACCGAGTCGGCGGGCGGCGGCGGGGTGCTTTCGCCGGTGGCCACACTCTGGATCGTGGGACTGCCGGTGTTCGAATTCTTCTGGACCATCATCCGGCGCCTGATTCGTGGCCACTCGCCGCTGCGCGCCGATGCCGAGCACTTCCATCACCTGCTGCTGCGGGCGGGCTTCGGGGTGCGCGGTGCCTTCATGATGTTCCTGGTCATCACGCTGCTGCTGGCGGCTGCCGGGCTGACGCTGAACGCCCTGCACGTGCCCGAGGACGTGTCGCTGATCCTGTTGCTGGCGACAGGGGTGGTGATCGTGCGCGCGATGTACTGGGCCCACTTGGCGCTGCGCTTCTTTCCGAACAGCGCGCGTCGGCGCGGCTCATGGCGGCCGCCGGCCGGTGCCGTGCCCGTCGCGCTGATCGATCGCACGCGGAAGAAGTAGCACGTCCCCCGGCGTGCGCGGCTCGAGGTCTGCGTGAAGCTGGCCACGCTCAAAGACGGCACCCCGGACGGCAGGCTGCTGGTCGTTGCCAGGGATCTGTCGCGGGCCGTGATCGCGGCCGCGGTCGCCCCCACGCTGCAGCAGGCCGTCGAAACCTGGGCGAACAGCGAGCCCAAGCTCCAGGGGCTGTACCGCGACATCAACGAGGGCCATGCCGCCGGCTCCTTCCCGCTCGAGCTCGCGCAGCTCAGCTCGCCCCTGCCGCGGGCCTGGCAATGGCTGAATGCGTGCGCATTTCACACTCATGTCGAGCGGCTGGGCAGGCTTCTAACGCCGACGCCGCTCGAGGGGCGCAGCGTGCCGCTCATGTACCAGGGTGCGGGCGATGATTTTCTCGGTCCGGCTGATGAGGTGCCCCTGGCCTCGGAGCACGACGACATGGACTTCGAGGCCGGCTTCGGCGTGATCGTGGATCGCGTGCCCCAAGGCACGAGCGCCGAGGCGGATCGCCACATCAAGCTGGTGGTGCTGATCAATGGCTGGAGCCTGCGCGCGCTGGCCGAGCGGGACGCAGGGACCGGCTTCGGCTTCCTGCAGTCCAGGCCTGCGACGAGCTTTGCGCCGACGGCCGTAACGCCGGATGAACTGGGCCTTGCCTGGGGCGAGGGGCGGATCCGACTGCCGGTGCATGTCTACCGCAACGAGCACGAGGTCGGCCATCCGGATGGGGCGCAGATGGGCTTCAGCTTCGGGCAGTTGGTCGCGCACGCCGCGCGTACCCGCAATCTCGGCGCCGGGACGGTGATCGGCTCGGGCACGGTGTCGAACGCGAACCATCGCGAGGTCGGTACGGCCTGTATCGCCGAGCGGCGAGCCATCGAACTGGCCGAGCAGGGCGCGCCGCAGACCGCCTACCTGGCGCACGGTGATCGGGTCCGCATCGAGGTGCTCGATGAGGGACATTCCGTTTTCGGCGCGATCGATCAGCGCATCGTGCCGGCCCGGCTGCCATGAGATTGGCGGCCGCATGATGCGGCACTACCGGCTGGTGAACGTGTTCACGCGGGAGGGTCAGACCCTCAGCGGCAATCCGCTGTGCGTGTTCGAGGACGGCACGGGGTTAACCGATGGGACCATGCAGGCGCTGGCGCGGCAGTTCAATCTATCCGAGACCACCTTTCTGCTGCCTTCCTCGCGCGCCACGGCACGGGTGCGCATCTTCACGCCCAGCTACGAGTTGCCTTTCGCCGGTCATCCCACCCTCGGCAGCGCGCACGTGTGCCGCGCTCTGAAGCTCGGCGGTGATGCGCTCACGCTCGAGATGCAGGCCGGACTCATTGCGGTGGCCGCCCAGGACGCGCGCTGGACTCTGTCGGCCCAGGCCCCGAGCTGGCGCGAGGTGGACTTGCCGCGCGCGCGCCTGGCGCAGCTGCTCGGACTCGAGGAGGGCGATCTGCTCGATCGTGCACTATGGGTGAAGGCCGGCAGGGAGCAGCTCATCGTGCCGGTCGCGGGGGAGAGCGCCGTGCGTCGCGCGGCGCCCGATCGCCGCGCATTCGAGAGCCTGCATAGCACGGACGGGCAGGCCATGGCCTATGTGTTCGCGCCGGCGGGCGCCAGACACGTCCTGGCGCGTTTCTTCTTTCCGCAGGGCGCCGCCGTGCTCGAAGACCCCGCCACAGGCTCGGCCGGCGCCAACCTCGGCGGTTGGTGGGTGGCGATGAATCGAGCTTTACCCTGTAAACTTTTGATCTCGCAGGGAGACCAGGTGGCACGACCCTCGACCTTGTACCTCGATGTCGATGCCGCAGGCGCCATCCGCGTGGGCGGCGAGGTGGTCGAACTCGGCCGCGGCTCGCTCGCGCTCTAATTCTGGATCAGGAACTCGATCGAGCCGTCGATGGCGGGCGTGCCGAAGCGCAGTATGTCCATCTTGCTCGGTGAGACGATGTACAGCACCGCGGCCGTCGAGCCGATGCCGTTGTCCACCAGTGTTCCCAGTCCGCGGCCGCTGCTCGGATCGATCGCGAATGAGCCGTTGAAGAAGTTGCTCGAGAGGGCGTCGAAGTTCAGATACACCAGTGGCTCGAGGCTGATCGGTCCGGGCGCCTGGGGGTAGGCCGTACCGCTAACGAAGGCATTGGATAGCGTCGGCGGGAAGATTCCGGTGGGCGGCGGTGAGGCGTAGGGTCCCTGGAACTGGGCCTCGAGAAACCCCGCGCTGCCTGCCGTACCGCCCTGATCGACGAGGTAGCCGTTGGAGACCGCGTCGAGATAGAATACGAAGTTCGCCGCGCCGGTGGTACCGGCCAGGCCCAGGACGCCGCGGCCGCTGGGACCGATGGTATAGCTCTGCGCCGTGAACGGCTGGGCGCCGATATCCGCGGCCTGGTCGGAGGTATCCAGGACCATGTCCACGGTGCCGGCCGTCGCGTTGGCATTGGACAGCCTTCCCATCGACATCACGGTGACCGGATCGGCTCCCTGCACGGCGCCGAACAGGCTCACGATGGACGGCGTGGCCAGGGCGGCGCTATCAAAGACGGTTGGGCTGGCATCCCCCACCTGCGCGGTCATCTGGCCGGCGAGGCGCGTGGAGGCGCTGCTCGCGGTCGGATCGACGTCCATCAGGTATGCCTTGCCCGTATTGACCAGGTAATAGGCGAGGGTCGTGGTCTGCGAGCCGCTCACGAGCGTCAAGCTGCCCCGCCCATTGGCATCGGGCGCGGAGATCGCGCCGGTGAGGGTCGCCGCCGTCAGGGGCGTGACCGAGTTGGAATCGATCAGGCCGGCGCTCAAGGTCCCCGTGGCATCGGACGTGAAGCGGCCGGCCTCGCCGAAGTGCAGTCCGCTGGGTTCGGCGCCGATGAGCCCGAAGGCGAAATTGCCGCTCGGCGGTGTCGCCGTGATCGCGGTGGGATCCTGGAGCACCATCTGCCCCGAGCCCGAATCGCTGCCCGAGCTGATGAGCTGCAGGCGCGCGGAATGGATGATGCCGGCGGTATCGGGCGGCGTGGCGGCAAAGTTGTACACAATCTTGCCGCTGGGCGCGATGAGGGTCAGCACGCCCGTGTTGGTCTCGCGGTTGGTGCAGGTGCCGGAGCTCAGCGTCTCAGCCGTCGTGGTGCGTGTCGGGTCCTTGTAGTCCTGCTCGCCCGTGACCGCGCCATTGCTGTCGATCGAGATCGCGGCGATGTGCGTGGCGGGGCCCCCGCCGCGGTAGCCGGAGAACTGCAACGTGAAGCGGCCGGAGAGCACGCAGGTGGCCTGGGGGTTGACCGTCATGCTCAGTGCCACCGTCGCGACGCGGCTGAGCGTGTCCGTGGCCTGTAACGTGAACGAATAGGGGCCCGCGGTGGTCGGCGTGCCCTGGATGTCCGTCACGCCGCTGGTGCTGCCGTTCAGCGCCAGACCGGGAGGCAGGGTCCCGGAGAGCACCACCCACGTGAAGGGCGCATCGCCGCCCGCCGCCGATACGGTGACCTGGTAGGGGACATTGACGTTACCCGGGAACATCGTCTCGGGGTCGATCTCGGGCGTGCCCAGCACGATGAGCCCCACCGAGGCGTTCTGCGTGGGATTGGCGACCGAGGTGGCCACGATCAGAGCAGTGGTTGCACCGGTCACGGTAGCCGGGGACTCGTAGGTCGCCGATGTGGCCGTCTCATCGGCCAGCGTACCCGCGCCGATCAGGCTCCAGGTGACCCCGGTGGTGTTGCTCGCATTCTCGACCGTGGCGCCGAGGGCCAGCGTATCCCCTGCCAGCAGAGAGGTCACGCTGCCGGCCGTGGTCAGGGCGACACCCGTGTCGACACCGACCTGCGCAGTGACGGGGCGGTTGCTGTTGTTGCTGCAGGCGGCGACCAGGACGGCGGCCACGCACACCAGGACTCGGGCGGATCGCTTAACGGTCAACGGCTTCTCCTGTCGGAATTCGGTAGCGGCAGGGCGCGGCGCCGCTGCGTCACCGCTAGGCCCGCGAGCGCCGCCAGCACCAGCAGCTCGGGGCCGAAGGCACCCGCGCCGCTGGCCGCGGCGAATGTGGATTGGATTGTGGCACTGCTCGAGGCGATATGGCCGGCGTTGTCCGTGATGGTGAGCACGACCTGGATCGAGCGGAACGAGGGTACCACCAGCGTGGCGACGGGCTGGTTGGGGTTGATGATCTGATTGCTGGTAGCCGGGATCGTGCTCCATTGGTAGGAGGCGATCGTGAAGCCCGCGGCCGCCGTGCTGCCGCTGCCATTGAGCGTGATGTGCTGGCCGATCGAGCCCGTGGTGCTCGAGGTCGTGATCTGCACAAACATGCTCGCCGCCGTCGCCACCGCGCCGGCGGCGTTGAGCATGCCCGCGCCGCAGGTCGCCTTGGTGCAGACGCACTCGAGGTTCTGGCTGGTGTCGGTGTAGTTGCCGTTCGAGTCGGTGGTGGTGGCAGCGAGCTGGCAGGCAGTGCTGCTGGTCGATGAGGACGTGGGAAAGGTCAATGCGCTCGCCTGCATGCGCGCGATGAGTTCCGAGGGCGTCAGCCCGGCGGAGGTCGCCAGCATCAGTGCGGCCACGCCCGAGGCCATCGGCGCCGAGAAGCTCGTGCCGACGTTGCCGGCATTGTCCGCATTGCCGCCGCCGCTCAGGTAGCTCGGATTGAGCAGCGCATAGGTGTAGAAGCCCGGCGTGGTCGAGGGCGTGGTAGTGCCGGCATCGGTGGTGGTCTCGATCGAGAATTCGCAGGGCTCCGTGGTGCTGGTGTTGATGCAGTTGCCGGCCGGTGCGGCGATGTCGACCGCCGCCGCTGCACTGCTGAGGCTGCTGTAGCCGACCTTGGTGCCGGCCTCGCGCAGGCCGGCTATGGCGAGCACGCCGTTGCAGTTGGCCGGTGCATTCACCGGGCCACCGGCATTGCCGGCGGCCGCCACGACCAGCACGTTGGCCGCGAGGGCCGTGGAGACCGCGTCCTGCTCGGTGGCCGAGCAGGGCATGGCCGCGCCCAGGCTGAGGTTGATGATGTTGGCCGGATTGGGGTTGACGGGCGCGCCGGCGACGCTGCCGCCCGCGGCCCAGACGATGGCTGCGGCAATGTCCGAGACCCGGCCGGTGCAGACGCCGATCGCCCGGATCGGCAGCAGCATGGTCTGGGGCGCGATGCCGGCGATGCCGATGCCGTTGTTGGTCAGTGCCCCGATGACGCCCGCGACCTTGGTGCCATGCCACGAGCTCGGTGCCGCGGCGGTGCAACCGGCGTTCTGGAACAGCGCCAGGTCGAGATCGGCGCTGCTTACCCAATCTCCGGGATCGGACGGGTCGCTGTCCCAGCCGCCGCCGTCATTGGCGAAATCGTAGGTCGCCGCCGAGCCCGAGGCACTGCACTGGGCAGTGTCGCCGCTGGCATTGTTGCCCTGATCGCAGCTCACGAAGTCGTATCCGGGCAGCAGCTTGCCCTGAAGGTCCGGGTGCGCCGTGACGATGCCGGTATCGATCACCGCGACGACGACATTCGACGAGCCGGTGGTGGTCTGCCATACCGTGGTGGCGCCAATGGCCGAGGGCGTGGCGGAGGAGCTCGGCTGCAGGTACCACTGCCCCAACCAGCTGCCGTTGGCGTCCGAGCCGGCGGTGAAATGCGGGTCATCGGGCGGCGAGCTCAGTGTCGCCTGTTCGATGAAGCGCCAGCCGTCGGGCTCGGCGTACTCGACTCCAGGGTCGGACCGAAGCTGCGCAAGCAGCCCTGCCATGGCCGCGGGCGCCGTCGGGTGTGCAATCCGCAGCACGTCCAGCCGACCGTAGAGATTGCGCACCGGACTCACTTCGACGCCGGTGATCGCGCGCAGACGCTGCGCGCGCGCCTCGACGGATGTCACCTGCGCTCCGGCCGTGGCGCCCTCGCGCCATTTGACGATGACCTGGTCGGTGGCAGCGGGGTCGACGTGACGGCGGAATGCCAGGTTGTCGGCACCCGCGGAGAGCCCCGGAAAGGTGCAACCCATGATCCAACCCGCCAGCGTCAGCGCAGCGGCTGCGAACGCTTGTCTTGACATCTATCGAGAGGCTCCCCGTCGGCGCGTGTATGAGCGCTCGTGGTGCAGGTCGCTCATTAGACCACAGAGTCGGCAGGAGTTCGCCGGAGGGCCGGGTCCGGACCGCTGCCGCTGGTGCGGCACGGTACTTCTGCCGTAGGCTAAGAGTGCTCCGCCGCGGGCGGAAGGGCGCCCCCGGCGCCACAGCAAAGGTCCAACTCGTGAATGCAGCCTTGCCGAGAGTGCCGGCGGCAACGCCGGCGAGCGATGACGACCGGATCGCAATGACCAAGGACGCGCTCAAGCGCGCCTTTCTCGACAACCTGTACTACATGCAGGGCAAATTCCCGGCGCTGGCCACCGGCACGGATTACTACATGGCGCTTGCCTACGCCGTGCGCGACCGCATGTTGCAGCGCTGGATCAGCACGGCCTCAACGTACACGAGCCTCGGCTCGCGCACCGTCGCGTACCTGTCGGCCGAATTTCTCATGGGCCCGCACCTGGTCAACAATCTGATCAACCTCGATCTCTACGACGCGGCGCGCGATGCCATGCGCGAGCTCGGACTGGATCTGGAGGAACTGATGCGGCACGAAGACGAGCCGGGGCTGGGCAACGGCGGCCTGGGCCGCCTGGCGGCCTGCTTCATCGACTCGCTCGCGACGCTGCAGG
This sequence comes from Steroidobacteraceae bacterium, assembly GCA_036521395.1. Taxonomy (GTDB): domain Bacteria; phylum Pseudomonadota; class Gammaproteobacteria; order Steroidobacterales; family Steroidobacteraceae; genus FEN-1191. The sequence continues at coordinate 7,901 of DATDHV010000058.1, forward strand.
TCCCGAGCCTGGCCTACGGCATACGGTACGAATACGGGATCTTCCAGCAGGAGATCATCGATGGCTGGCAGGTCGAGCGCACCGACAAGTGGCTGCGCTTCGGCAGCCCGTGGGAGCTGATGCGCCCGGAATGGGCCGTAGACGTGGGCTTCGGCGGCCACACCGAGCGCTACACCGACGAGCACGGGCGGCACCGGGTGCGCTGGGTACCCGCGCGCGTGGTGGTCGGCGTGCCGTACGACACCCCGATTCTGGGCTACCACGTGACCACGGCCAACACGCTGCGGCTGTGGCGTGCCGAGGCGCCCGAATCGTTCGACTTCTCGGTCTTCAACCGCGGTGATTACTGGGGCGCCGTGAACCAGAAGGTGACTTCGGAGAACATCACCAAGGTGCTGTATCCGAATGACGATCAGGTGCGCGGCAAGGAGCTGCGGCTCGAGCAGCAGTTCTTCTTCGTCTGTGCCTCGCTGCAGGACATGCTGCGCATCATCCGCGTGCAGAGGATCCCGCCTGAGCGCTTCCACGAGAAATTCGCCATCCAGCTCAACGACACGCATCCCTCGCTCGCGGTGGTCGAGCTCATGCGGTTGCTGGTCGATGAGCTGGCGATGGATTGGGATCGCGCCTGGGCCATCACGCGCCGCACCTTCGCCTATACCAACCACACGCTGCTGCCCGAGGCGCTCGAGCGCTGGCCGCTGGCGCTGTTCGGCCGGCTGCTGCCGCGGCACCTGGAGATCATCTACGAGATCAACGCCCGGTTTCTCGATGAGGTGCGCATCGCCTTCTTCGGCGACGAGGAGCGCCTCGAGCGCATGTCGCTGATCGATGAGTGCGGTGAGCGCTACGTGCGCATGGCGCATCTGGCCACCGTCGGCAGCCATTCGGTCAACGGCGTGGCCGGCCTGCACTCCGAGCTGCTCAAGAGCGACGTGCTGCGGGATTTCTACGAGCTCTGGCCGGAGAAATTCAGTAACAAGACCAACGGGGTGACCCCGCGGCGCTGGCTGGTGCTGGCCAATCCGCGCCTCGCGCAGTTCATCACCGATGCCATCGGCGCCCACTGGATCCGCAATCTCTACGAGCTGCGCGGCCTCGAGCCGCTGATCGAGGATGCCGGCTTCCGCGCCGAGTGGCGCGCCATCAAGCGCGCGAACAAGACCGCGCTGGCCGCCATCATCCGCGAGCGCACCGGGGTGGTGGTGAACCCCGATGCCATCTTCGACATCCAGGTCAAGCGCATCCACGAATACAAGCGCCAGCACCTGAGCATCCTGCACATATTGGGGCTGTACCGCCGGCTCAAGACCGATCCGACCCTGGAGGTGGAGCCGCGCGTGTTCATCTTCGGCGGCAAGGCGGCGCCCGGCTATCACATGGCCAAGCTCATGATCCGCCTCATCACGGCGGTGGGCGAGGTGATCAACCGCGATCCGGGTATACGCGATCTGATCAAGGTGGTGTTCCTGCCGAATTTCAACGTCACCAATGCGCAGCGCATCTACCCGGCTGCCGACCTCTCGGAGCAGATCTCGACCGCCGGCAAGGAGGCCTCGGGCACCGGCAACATGAAGTTCCAGATGAACGGTGCGGTCACGATCGGCACCATGGACGGCGCCAACATCGAGATCCGCGAGGAGGTCGGCGCCGAGAATTTCTTCCTGTTCGGCATGAATGCCGAGCAGGTGCGGTGGCTGCGCAGCAGCGGCTACCGACCGATGGATCTTTACCAGGGCCACGGGGAATTGCGCGAAATCATCGATATGATCAAGGACGGCTTCTTCTCGCGCGGCAACAGCGGGCAGTTCCGCGACCTGGTCGACAATCTGTTGCACCACGATCCGTACATGGTGCTGGCCGACTACAAGGCCTATGCCGACTGCCAGCAGCAGGCGGACGCGGCCTACCGCGACCGCGAGCGCTGGGTGCGCATGTCGATTCTCAACACGGCCCGCTCGGGCAAATTCTCCTCCGACCGCACCATTCGCGAGTACTGCGTCGAGATCTGGCACGCCCGGGCCGTGCCGGTGGAGCTGATCGGCCAGGACCAGGCGCACGCCACCGTGACTCAGGCCGCGGCGAATCAGGGCACGTAGTACAACTCGAAGGACTGCCCGACGCGCTGCACCGGCCGGTATCGCAGCAGCCAACCATAGCCGGCCCGGTCCTCCTGCAGCGTCAGCATCGTGATGGCCACCCAGCCCGTGACCGCACGGCCCGGCTCGAGCACGCTGTAGGGCGGCAGCGCCTCGAGCGCCAGTTCGGCGGTGCCGCGGTAGCCGATGGCGAGGCGCGCGACGTGGCGCGCGGCCAGGACGCGCTCGAGCCGCCACAGGTCCTGCCCGCCCCAGTCGAGGTCTGAGTCCACGAGTATGCGCTCGGGGTGCGCGCCGGCCAGGAGGTTGAAATACGCCACGTAGTCGGGATAGGCCACGGCAAGTGTCGTGACCTGCCACAGCACCAGAGCGGCGACGCCCACGCGCGCCGCCGGTCCCGGCCAGCGGTGCCAGGCTGCGAGCGTGGCGCAGGCGGCGCCCATCGCGAGCAACGGGTAGGCGATCAGCACGTGCCGCACCCCGATGTTGATGTGGCTGTAGAGACAGCAGAAGGCGAGGATCGAGACGAAGCACACGCTGGGACCCAGCAGGTAGATATCGGCCCGGCGCACACCGCGCACGCCGAGCAGCGTGAGCCCCGTGAGCCCGAGCAGCAGCAGCGGCAGGGGAGTCTTGACGCTCAGCGCCACGAGGTAGAAGTACCACCAGCCGCGATCGCCGAGCCGCCCGAGCAGGAACGAGGGATGGCCGTGCGCGTTGTGCCATTCGACGCCGAGAAAATTGAGCGGCACCATCTTCACGCCCAGGGGCAAGCGGACGCGGGCCGCAAAGCGGTAGACCAGTTCGTGCAGCGGACCGTGATCGCCGGCGATGAAGTTAAGCGACCTGCTCGGCGCGAGCGCCGGCGTGGTCAGGTACAGCAGATGGGGGCCATACATGCCGACCATGATCAGCAGCACCAGCCCCGCGGCCAGCGCTGCGCTGCCCAGCCGCGCTCGGAGCTGCGCGCGCAGCGGCGCGCGCAGCGGCGTGCGCACCGGCGCGGCATGGCGCAGCGCCAGCCGCAGCAGCATCAGGGCCGCGGCCGCGATACCGAAGAAGGGCACCGCCGAGAGCTTGGTGGCCGCGGCCAGGCCGGCGGCCACGCCCAGCGCGGCGCCGCGCGCGAGGGTCGGCCGCTCGAACCAGCGCAGCAGCAGATACAGGCTCGCCACGATGAGCGCCGTGACCGGCACATCGAGCGCGACCAGCGCGGCGTGCCCCAGGATCACCGGGGTACTGATCAGGAATACGAGGCACAGCAGCGCGGCGGCGTCGCCGTGCCAGCGGCGCATCCACAGCCAGGTCGAGCCCAGCAGCACGAGCAGGAAGGGCAGCATGCCCAGTCGCGCGAGCGTCAGCAGCTCCCGGTAGCTCGCCGCCGAGTGATAGAGCACCTGCTGGCCCTCGGCGACGCCGCTTGGATCGGGCGCGGCGCGCAGGCGCGCACCGGCCAGGTACGGGCCGATGGCGGCGGCCAGTCGCGCCAGCGGCGGATGCTGGTCGTCGTACAGGTACTGGCCGCGATCGATCAGGGCCAGGCCGGCGGCAATGTGCTCGGGTTCATCCCAGAAATTGCCGAACACGCGATAGGTGGACATGCATAGCGCGCACGCCAGCACCGCCGCGAGCGCCAGGAGCGCTGCAATCCGGCGTGTGCTCCAGCGTGTCTGCAAACCTGCCTCGGGTCGGTGGGGCGGCATTGTACGGGGCCCGGGCGCCGCTCGGCCAGCGCGCCGGCTGCTCGCTTGCGGGAAGGCGGAGCGGTGAGTAGAGTGCAAAAGTTTTTTTGTCGCGAAAGATCAGCAGGCGCGCGTGTCCGCAGAAAACTCGATGAGCACTCGCGATCCGGCATGGATCGTCCATAAATTCGGCGGATCCAGCGTGGCCGACGCGCGCTGCTTTGAGCGCGTCGCGGCCATCGTGGAGTCGCCTGCGCTGGTTGCGGCCTCCGGCCCGGCGCCGGAGGCGCGCGTGGCCGTCGTGCTCTCGGCCTGCAAGGGCGTGACCGATGAGCTGCTCGAGCTGGTCGCATTGGCCGAGCGCCAGGACCAGGGTTGGCGCGCGCGCCTGGCGGCGCTGCGCGAGCGGCACGCCGAGATTGCCGCGACGCTGCTCGGCGCACGCGACGCGCACCCCTACCTCGACGAGTTCGATCGCGACTGCGCGGAGCTGGCCGGCGTGCTGCAGACCACCGGCGTCATGCGCTCCGCGGCGCAGAGCATATGCGACCTGGCGGCCGGCTTCGGCGAGATCTGGTCGACGCGCCTGTTTTACCGCTACCTGCAGCAGCGCGCACACCGCCAGGGCCTGCTCTGGATCGACGCGCGCCGCTGCGTCACGGTCGAGTGGGGGCCGCTGGGACCGGCGGTGCAGTGGCAGCGCTCCAAGGAACGGCTGCAGGAGCTGCTGGACGCGGCCGCCGGTGGCGCTGCGCCCGCTCGCGAGGGCGCGCCGTCGACGCTCGTGATCACCGGTTTCATCGCCAGCGATCCGCGCGGCGTGCAGACCACCCTGGGCCGCAACGGCAGCGATTTTTCCGCCTCGATCTTCGGCTCGCTGCTCGATGCGGCGGAGATCCACATCTGGACCGACGTCGACGGCGTACTCTCGGCCGATCCGCGGCGCGTCCCCGACGCCCAGGTGATCGATTCGCTGTCGTACAACGAGGCCATGGAGCTGGCCTACTTCGGCGCCAAGGTGATCCATCCGCAGACCATGGCGCCGGCGGTCGGTCGCGATATCCCGATCTGGATTCGCAATACCTTCGCGCCCCACAAGAGCGGCACGCTGATCTGCGCACAGCCGCACTCGAGCCTGCCGGTCAAGGGCATCACCAGCATCGAGAACGTGGCACTGGTGAATCTCGAGGGCGCAGGCATGATCGGCGTGCCCGGTACGGCGCACCGCCTGTTCGGCGCGCTGCGCGAGGAGGGGATCTCGGTCATCCTGATCTCGCAGGGCAGCTCCGAGCACTCGATCTGCTGCGCCATTCCGCAGGCGCAGGCGGTGCGCGCCAAGCGCGTGCTCGAAGCCGCCTTTGCGCGCGAGCTCGCCGAAGGGCAGATCCAGGACATCGACGTGACACCCGATCTCGCGATCCTGGCCGTGGTCGGCGACGGCATGGCCGGCATGCCTGGGGTCGCCGGCAAGGTGTTCGGCGCGCTCGGCAACGCCCAGATCAACGTGCGCGCGATCGCGCAGGGCGCATCGGAGCGCAACATCTCGGTGGTGGTGGACGGCAGGCACGCCACGCGGGCGTTGCGCGCCGCCCACGCGAGCTTCTATCTCTCACCGCATACGCTGTCGATCGGGGTCATCGGCCCGGGCACGGTGGGCAGCGCGCTGCTCGATCAGCTCGGCAGCCAGCGCGAGCGCCTGGCGCGCGAATTCAAGATCGACCTGCGCGTGCGCGGCATTCTGCGCTCGCAGCAGATGTGGTTGTCGGACCAGGGGCTGGCGCTCGAGGACTGGCGCGCGCGCCTCGCGGCGCACTCCCAGCCTATCGACCTCGCGCGTTTCACCCAGCACGTGCACGTCGATTATCTGCCGCACACGGTACTGATCGATTGCAGCGCGGATGCCGACATAGCCCGGCGCTATCGGGACTGGCTGGCCGACGGCATCCACATCGTGACGCCAAACAAGAAGGCCAACAGCGGCGAGCTGTCGTATTACGAGAGCCTCAAGGTCGCGCGCCGCGAGAGCGGGGCGCATTATCTCTACGAAACCACGGTCGGCGCCGGTCTGCCGGTGATCCAGACGTTGCGCGATCTGCGCGAGACCGGCGATGAGATCACCCGGATAGAGGGCATCTTCTCCGGCACGCTGGCCTACCTGTTCAACGTCTACGACGGCAGCACGCCGTTCTCGGCCATCGTGCGCGAGGCCAAGCAGCGCGGCTATACCGAGCCCGATCCACGCGATGATCTGTCGGGCACCGACGTGGCGCGCAAGCTCATCATCCTCGGTCGCGAGATGGGGCTGAAACTCGAGCTCGGCGACGTCGAGGTCGAGAGCCTCGTGCCCGCAGACCTCGCCGCCGGCAGCAGCGAGCAGTTCCTGGCCGGCCTGTCGCGCTACGATCGTCCGATGCAGCAGCGCTACGAGGCGGCGCGCGCGCGCGGCAAGGTGCTGCGCTATGTGGGCGCGGTCTCGGCCGACGGCCGCGCCACCGTGGGCCTGATCGAGCTCGATGTCCGCCATGCCTTCGCCAATATCGCGCTCACCGACAATGTCGTGCGCTACGCCACGGCGCGCTACTGCGAGAATCCGCTGATCGTGCAGGGTCCCGGCGCGGGACCGGCGGTCACCGCGGGCGGCGTATTTGCGGACCTGCTGCGCCTCGCCACCTACCTCGGAGCGCGGCTGTGAGCGCCGGCGCCGGCGCGCCGGGGGTGCGCGAGACGGCGACCGCGTTCGCGCCCGCCTCGGTGGGCAACGTCGCGATCGGTTTCGACATCCTGGGCTTCTCGGTCGATGCCATCGGCGATCGTGCCACGGTGAGTCGCACGCCGGCCCTCGGGGTCCGGATCAAGGCCATCCGCGGCATCGTGCCGGATCTGCCGCTCGAGGCGGTCCACAACACGGCCGGCCGCGCCCTGATCGCGATGCAGGAGGCTCTGGGGCTGGATTTCGGCTTCGAGCTCGAGCTCGACAAGGGCATTCCGCTCGCCTCAGGCCTGGGCGGCTCGGCCGCCTCGGCGGTCGCGGCCGTGGTGGCCGCCAACGCCTTGCTCGAGAGCGCACGCGCCCCGATCGAGCTGCTCAAGTTTGCGATGCACGGCGAGGCGGTCGCCAGCGGCTCCATGCACGTGGACAACATCGCGCCATCGCTGTTCGGTGGCCTGGTGCTGACCGTGGGCATCGACCATCCGCGCATCAAGCGGATCCCCGTGCCGGCCGGGATTCGAGCCGTGATCGTGCATCCGCACATGTTCCTCTCCACGCGCGAGGCGCGCGCGATGCTGAGTCATACCGTCAAGATGGCGGATTTCGTCTGGCAGACGGCCAACCTCGCGGGCTTCATCACCGGCTGCTATACCGACGATCTGGACATGGTGCGCGAATCGTTCCAGGACGTCGTGATCGAGCCGCAGCGCGCGGCGCTGATTCCGGGCTTCGCCGCCGTGCGACGCTCGGCGCTGGCGGCCGGCGCGCTCGGTTGCTCGATCTCGGGGGCCGGACCGACCACCTTCGCCTGGTGCCTGGCCGCGCACGCGCCGGCCGTGTGCGCGGCCATGGTGCAGGAGTTCTCGAATCACGGTCTCGAGGCCGATCGCTGGATAATCTCGATGGCGCCGGCCGGTGCGCACGTGATCGGCTGATGCTGTTCGCGAGCACCCGAAGCCCCGGCACTGGGGTGAGTTTCAGCGCCGCGCTGGCGCAGGGCCTCGCCGCCGATGGCGGCTTGTACGTGCCGGCGCAGTGGCCGGTCTACGGGCTCCAGGAGCTCGAGGCGCCGGCGAACGAGGGCGCGTTGTCCGGCCTGGCGCAGCGCCTGCTGGCGCCTTTCGTCGCCGGTGATGCGCTCGCCGGCGAGCTCGATGCGATCACGCGCGAGGCGCTCGATTTCCCCGCGCCGCAATTCTGGCTCGATCCCGGGCAGCGCCTGGGGGTGCTCGAGTTGTTCCACGGCCCCACGGCGGCGTTCAAGGACTTCGGCGCCCGCTTTCTCGCCGCGGCACTCAGGCGTGCGCGCCGCGGAAGCGGGCGGGCACTGCAGATCCTGGTTGCGACCTCCGGTGACACCGGTGGGGCGGTGGCGGCGGCGTTTCACGGCCAGCCGGACATCGAGGTGTCGGTGTTCTACCCCAAGGGGCTGGTGTCGCCGACCCAGGAGCAGCAGCTCACCTGCTGGGGGGGCAACGTGCGCAGCTTCGCGGTGCGCGGCCGGTTTGACGACTGCCAGCGCCTGGTCAAGCAGGCCTTTGCGGATGCTGCACTGCGTGAGCGCTTCGATCTGACCTCGGCCAACAGCATCAACCTCGGCCGTCTGCTGCCGCAGACCGTGTATTACTGGGCCGCGAGCCTGCGCGTGTCGCGCTCCCTGGGCCAGCCGGTCTCCTTCGTGATCCCCAGCGGCAACCTCGGCAATGCCACCGCCTGCGTCTGGGCACGCCGGCTCGGTGCACCGATCGCATCCATCGTGCTGGCGCACAACGCCAACCGCACCGTGCCGGACTATCTCGAGCAGGGCATGCTGCGCGCGCGTGCGAGCGTCGCGACGCTGTCCTCGGCCATGGACGTGGGCGATCCGAGCAATCTGGAGCGACTGCGGGCGCTCTATCCGGATGCGGTGGCGCTTGGCGCCGCGGTCAGCGCCGTCTCGATCGATGATGCCGCGACGCGGGCACGCATCCGCGCCGACTTCGAGCGCTACCGCCGCATCTGGTGTCCGCATACCGCCGTGGCCGCAGAGGCGCACGCGCGCCTGACCGCGGCACAACGCGGCGCTGGGCCCTGGCTGATGGTGGCGACGGCGCACGCGGCGAAATTTCGCGAAATCGTCGCTCCCCTGATTGGCGGCAGCGTGCCGATGCCGGAAAATCTGGCCCGCCTGTACGACCGCCCCTCGAGCAGCACCGAGATCGAGGCCGATGTCGAGGCACTGAGGCGCGCACTGTAATCATGGAGCCCTTGCCCACGATCGATCTGGAACTCGTCGCCATCGTGCTCGGCGTGGCCGCTGCGCTCGCGGGGTTGTTCTACGCCTGGCGCTGGGATCAGCGGCGGCGCATGCGCGCGGTGCGCGCCTTTGCCGTGACGAGCTGCGGCTTCGATCACCTGCGCGACGTCCTGGTGCCGGACGGGCAGGGCAACGCACTGCACGTGGATTTCCTGCTGCTGACCGCGCGCGGGGTGATCGTGATCGATCTGCGCGACATCGCCGGCAACATCTTCGGCGGCGATCAGATGAGCGCCTGGACCGTCATGCACCGGGCCCAGCGCTTCACCTTCGTCAATCCCCAGACCGGACTGTATGACCGGATTGCGGCCGTGCGCGCCCTGGCGCAGGGAGTGCCGGTGGACGG
>DATDHV010000059.1:0-13812 GCA_036521395.1 Steroidobacteraceae bacterium
CGGCGATTGAAATTGCCGCGCCGCCGGCAAAGCCTCGGCGAACAGGCTTGCGGCCCATCGCCGGCGCGGCGCGCTGGCATCGTTGCGCGCGCACTCGCCCAGGGCCCACAGGGTGCGACCGTGACTGTCTTCCGAGCCGGCGTCTTCGAGCCAGCGGCGATCAAAGCTCATGAAATTGCGAAATCGCCTGTTATCGGGGTTCCATGCATGCTGGACGAAAGCCGCGAGCCGCGCGGTCAACACTTCCGGCAGGCGCTGCTCACCGGGACCGTTCAGCGCGCACGCCACGAGCAGCGCGCGGGCGTTGTCGTCGACGCAATAGCCATGCGAGCGATCGGGCACGGAACAGACTGCGTGTTGGAACAGCCCGGTGTCGTCGCACATTGACAGCAGATGGCTCAGTTGCATGGCCGGCAGCGTTGGAATGGTGCGTGAGCTGAGGGCCTCGCTCTGCCGTGCAATCATCTTGAGCGCCGGCGCGCGCCGGGCCCTTTCGAAAGCGGTCAGGTAGCGATCGGCGATGCGCTCCCAAGTCATCGAGCGGCTGCTCGCGTAGGCCTGCTCGCGCATACGTAGCCGCCGAGTGTCGTCCGTGAGCAGGCCCGCGATCTCGGTGCCGATGGCCTTGGCATCGCCGAACGGCACCAGAACGCCGCGTCCGTTGGCCAGCAGCTCGCGTGCATGCCAATAGGGTGTCGACACTACGGCCTTGCCCTGGCCGAAACTGTACGCCAGCGTGCCGGAGGTCATCTGCGCTTCGTTCAGATAGGGCGTGACGTACACGTCGCACATGGAAATGAAGTCGAGCAGTGTGGCCTGGTCGACGAAGCGATTGAGAAATACGACCTGTTCCTCAACACCGCGCGCGCGCGCGCGCGCCACCAGGCTCTCACGATAGCCCTCCCCCTCGCGCCGCACGAGGTTGGGATGAGTCGCGCCGAGGACCACGTATATCGCATCGGCGCGCCTGTCCAGGATCGATGGCATGGCATCGATCATGACCTCGATGCCCTTGTTGGGGGAGAGCAGACCGAAGGTCAGGATGGTCGCTTTGCCGCCGAAGCCCAGTTTGCGCTTCGCGGCATCCGGCTCGAGGAAGGCGGCGTCGGGAATTCCATGCGGAATGACCTCGATCCTTTCCGCCGGCACACCGTATACCGTGCGCAACAGCTCGCGGCCCTTCTCAGCCATGACGATGACCTTCGATGAAGCCTCGATGATTCCATTGAACACATCGCGCTGCACCGCGGTCGGCGCGGCCAGCACCGTGTGCAGCGTCGTGACGACAGGCATGGTCAGCCGCGACAGCAGCGCCATGATGTGACTGCCCGCCTCGCCGCCGAAAATGCCGAATTCGTGCTGCAGGCAGACGACATCGAAATGCGCTGCATTCAGGAAATCGGCGGCGCGCGTGTACTGTTCCAGCTTCTGGTCGTTGACTTGCAGGCGGACCACGGCCGGGTAGTCATAGCCATCGGCATGGTCAGTCATGGCAACGATGGCGGTCTCCACGTCCGGGCGTGAGCGGGAAACCGCCTGCTGCAGATCGGTGGTGAATGTGGCGATGCCACAGCGGCGCGGCAGGGAGTTGCCGATGAATGCCAGACGGCCGAGTGGACTCACGTGCGCCTCCCGGCAGCGGGCTGGTGGAAGGGCCATCGCACGGCGGGACAGGGGCGGCCGCGAAACTGGGCAGATTGAAGCGAGGGCATTTCGGCCCATGCCGAGTGTACCGCAAACGCGGGCGGCCCGTTCCGTATTCGGCAGGACGCGCGCGCCCGCGACGCTTAGAGGCCGGCGCCCGCGAGCCACGAGTCGAAGACGGCGCGCGCCTGGCGCGCCAGCGCGGGTGCAAATCGCAGCGTGTCGCGCCGCAATTGCTCGACGCCGGCGCCCTCGGTGCGCGCGATCTCGACGGCATGGCCGATCAACCACGCCTCTATGTCGCGCGCGCGAATCTCGGGGTGGCATTGAAAGCCGAGCACACGCGGGCCGCATTCGAAGATCTGGTGCGCCACCTCGGCCGTGGACGCCAACAGCGTCGCATCCCGCGGCAGCTCGAAGGTGTCGCCGTGCCAGTGCAGCAGCGAGGTGAGCTCGGGCGCCAGCGGGGCGATCGCCGAGCCCCTGCCTTCCTCGGTCAGACGCAGCGGCTTCCAGCCCAGCTCGTGGATCGGCGAGGCATACACGCGCGCGCCCAGTACGTGCGCGAGCATCTGCGCGCCCAGGCAGATGCCGAGCACGGGCTTGCCCAGCGCGAGGCTGCGCTCGAGCAGCTTGAGCTCATCGCGAATCCAGGGGTAGCGGTCGTCCTCGTACACGCCGATGGGACCGCCCAGACCAATCACGAGATCGGCCCTCGAGACGTCGATCTCGCGCAGCGCCTCGCGGCCGGCCTCCAGATACCGCACACCGATGCCACGCTCGGACAGCACCTCTGCGAGCGTACCGCAGTCCTCGAAGTGGACGTGACGCACAGCCAGCGCCAGCCTCATCTCTGCCATGCTCGAGCTCCCGCTGTGAAGCGCCTCAATTCCTGATCCTGATGCATATCAACTCCCGCTGCTGGGCAGGTCAATATGTTAAGAAGCGCCGCCATGGCGGGCGGCGGCACGCAGCCGGGCTGGCGCGGACCGCCTCATCGCGGGCCGCTAATTGGTTCGCCCAGGGGGACGGCGCGGCTGTGTATAGTTGCCCGTTGCAGGACATCCGGTGTGGCAGGGAGCCATGCGCCTATTGTTCGTGAATTACGAGTTTCCGCCCATTGGCGGCGGTGGCGCCTATGCGTCACTGGCCACCGCCCGTGAGTTCGTGTGCATGGGCCACCACGTGGATGTTCTCACCGCGGCTCCGGACGGCAAACCGCCGGTGCATACCATCGATGGCATACGCGTGTTCAGCGTGCGCGCCCGCCGGCGCGGCGTGCACGAATCCGGGCTGCTCGGTGCACTGAGCTTTCTGGCGCTGGCGGCCCGGCAGCTTCGCGCCTTGGCGCAGCGCAATAGCTATGACGCCTACCTGTACTATTTTGGTCTACCCACCGGCATCCTGAGCCTGCTGCCCGGCGCGCACCGGGGTCGGCCCTACATCATCTCGCTGCGCGGCTCCGATGTCCCGGGTTACGACCCGGCGCTCGGCTGGCAGCATCGTCTGCTGCGACCCGTCACACGGCGGATCTGGCGACAGGCGCATCGTGTGGTCGCCAACAGCCATGCCCTGCGCCGACTCGCGCTCGCCGCGCTGCCCGCCACCGCGATTGATGTCATATGCAATGGCGCCTCGCCGCCGGCCCCGAGCCCGCAACGCGTGCGCTCCGGTCGGGAGGTGCGCGTGCTCGCCGTCTCGCGCCTGATTGCTCGCAAGGGCCTCGATACGCTGATCCTCGCGCTGGCAAAGACGCAGCGCCCGGAGCTCTCGCTCGACATCGCCGGGGAGGGCCCGGCGCGCGATAAATTATCGGCACTCGCAACGGCCTGCGGGGTCGCCGAGCGCGTGCGCTTCCACGGCTTCGTGGACCATGCCAGCCTCGCCGCACTCTATGCCAATGCCGACATCTTCGTGCTCGCCTCGCTGGCCGAGTCCTGCAGCATGGCGTTGCTCGAGGCCATGGCCGCCGGACTGCCGGTCATCGCCACGCGGGTGGGCGGCAGCGTCGAGCTGGTGGAGCACGGAGCCAACGGCCTGCTGGTGGGCGCCGAGAGCACCGATGAGCTCAGCGCCGCACTGGCCAGTCTTGCCGCTGATGCTTCGCAGCGCGAGCGTTTTGCCGCGGCCAACCGCGCCCTCACGCGAAAGGGCTTCTCGTGGGACAGCGTGGCACGACAGTACGAGACCCTGTTCCAGGAGGCCCTCAGGCAGGAACCGGCCGGTCTTGCGCTGCGCACCGCGGGCGCACCCTCCCCGCCCCCAGGTATCGACGGAACGGCTCCATGAGGCTGGTCGATCAATGGTACGTTGCCACCCGGGTATGGGCGGCCTCGCGCTCGCAGTGGTGGTCTGCCCAGCGCATCAGGGACTATCAGGAACGCGCGCTGGTCACGATGATGCGGCACGCGGCAGCCAATGTACCGTTTTATCGGCGTCTGAATCTGGCTGGTACCATCGCGGGCGCCGCCGATCTGCAGCGCTTTCCCGTGATCTGCAAGCGCGACCTTCAGCGCGAGCCCGACGCTTTCCTCGCGGCCGGATTCGATCCGACCACGCTCCATGTCTCGCGAACCTCGGGCAGCTCGGGTGAGCCCACGTCCACCTACTTCGATCGCCCAGCGTGGCTTTTGACCAAGTATGCCCTGAAGGCGTACCGCATCGTGGCCACCGGGGGTGTGCCTCTGGGCAAACGGGTGCTCATCGTCAGCGAGCAGGCGCCGCATGCGCTCGCGGCCAGCGCCGAGTCGGCGCCATCGGGACTGGGAGCGTTCTTTCGAGTACGACGTGTCTCCATCCATACGCCGGCCGAGCAACACCTCGCGGAATTCGCGCGCTTTCGCCCGCACATCGTCTATGCCTTCCCGTCCTACCTGCTCGATCTGATCGCCGCCGCCGAGCGAGGGCGGCTGAGCCTGCCGCCGATCCGGACGCTCTACACCAGCTCCGAAGTACTCACGCCGGCTGCGCGCACTCGCATCGAGAGCGCGTTCTCGGGCCACCTGTATGACGTCTACGGCAGCACCGAATTCAAGGAAGTCGCCTGGCAATGCCGCGCGGGCCGCTACCACGTCAATGTCGAGAGCGTGTACGTCGAGCCGCAGGCGGCGCAGTGTAGCGCGGCGGTACGACTGTCCACGCTGTGCAACTTCGCCATGCCGCTGCTGCGCTTCGATATCGGCGATCGCGCCGTGTTCGGCGACGCTCCCTGTGCCTGCGGCCGGGCCGCCCCCCACATGCTCGAATTCACCGGGCGCGAGGGCGACATGATCACGCTGCCCAGCGGGCGTCGCCTGTCGCCCTACCTGCTCACGACCGCGATCGAGTCCGAGGACTCGATATTGCAGTATCGCGTGGTGCAAACCGGTACCAGCGCGTTTCGCATCGAGGCCATCGTGCGTTCGCCGGGACAGTCGGCCGCGTGGCGCGAGCGCGTGTGCGCCGAGCTCGAGCGACTGCTCGGTGAGCCGGCCCGGATCGAGGTGCAAGAGGTCGCGGCGCTCGAGCGCACCGCCGGCGGCAAGCGCTCCGTGTTCCAGCGCGCCATGAGCGCGCCATGAGCTCGCCATGCGCACGCCATGCGCGTTGGCCGGACTGAACTGAGTCGCGCGCTATGGCTTCGAGGAGCACGCAATGGCTGGACTGGCTCGAGCGCCGCGTCAAGCCCGTGGTCAAGAGCACCTATCGCGGACCGCTCATTCGCACCGCGGGCCGATGGCGGCGAATGCTCAAGGGCACTTGCGTCATCGGTCTGACCGGCAGCGCCGGTAAGACCACGACCAAGGAGCTGCTGCACGCCGCGCTGGCCAGCCGCTACCGCGCCACCAAGAGCAGCAACAGCAACAATCAGCTCTATGACGTGGCGCGCTCGCTGCTGAGCTCCATGCCCTGGACGCAGTTCTGCGTGCAGGAGATCGGCGCGTCCGTGCCCGGCACCTTCGCCCCCATGATGGCGCTGCTGCGGCCACAGGTCGGAGTGGTCACCAACGTCGGCACCGATCACATCGGGGCCTTTCGCACCCAGCAGGCCGTCGCGGCCGAGAAAACCGCGCTCATCGCCAGCCTGCCGGCCGACGGCATCGCAGTACTCAACGCCGATGATCGGCTCGTCATGGCCATGGCTGCGCACTCGCGCGCCCGTATCGTGACCTATGGCCTGCGCAGCGAGGCGCAGTTTCGCGCCGAGGTCGTGTCCGAGGCCTGGCCGCAGCGGCTGGCGCTGCGGGTCAGCCATGGCAGCGACGCGGCACTGGTGCAGACTCAGCTGCTCGCGCCCTACCAGGCCACCAATGTGCTGGCGGCCATGGCCACCGCGTGCTCACTCGGCGTGCCGCTCGAGCAGGCGGCGCAGGCCATGGGCCGCCACGAGCCCACGCTCGGGCGCATGAGCGTGTATACCTCCGGCCGCGGGGTCGCGGTCATACGCGACGACTGGAAGGCGCCCGACTGGTCGTTGCTCAAGGTGCTCGAGTACGTGGCCCAGGCCCGGGCCGCACGCAAGCTGATCGTCCTCGGCACCATCTCCGACGGCGGCGGCCGGCGCCACCTGTACCGCGACGCCGTGACGGCCGCACTGGCGGCGGCCGACCGCGTGCTGCTGGTCGGGCCCCGCGCGGCGGCGGCCTCGCGTCGGCTTGGCTCCCTGGGCAGTGACCGGCTGCTGTCCTTTCCACTGGCCCGAGAGGCAGCGCAGTGGCTCGGCGCCTATGTCCGCGAGGGCGACCTCGTGCTGCTCAAGGGCTCGAACAACGCCGACCACCTGGCGCGCCTCGTGCTGGCCCTGGACCTGGACGTACAGTGCTGGCGCTCGCACTGCCCGCGCCGCGTCATCTGCGACCGCTGTCGGCTGATCAGTGTGCCGGCCGACCCGTGAGTGAGACGAGAGTGAGCCGTGAGCGCCGCCGCGAGTGATGTCGAGCGCGTGAGCGTCGCGCAGGACTTGGAGGAGTTGCCCGAGGCACAGTGGCAGCGCCTGGTGCAAGGTCGGCCGGCGTTACGGCTGGAAGTGCTCAAGGCCATCGCCTCCCATGCCACGCGTCCCCTGTCACTGCGGGTGTTCCTGCTCGAGGACGGCCTGGGTCTGGCGGCGGCGGCCATTTGCGAGGCGGTGGCTGCGCAGGCGCAGTACAACCCATTCGACCTGCTGCTGTTCGGGCGCGCGGCACCGGCCGTGCGCCGGCTCGGTGCCTCGACGCAATCGCTGCTGGTGTTTCAGACACCCATCGCGCGCCAATCGCCGGTGGTAGTGCGTACGGCAACGGCCGAGCTGCAGCGGCGCCTGTTCGGCCGCCTGCTCGATCACATCGAAAATCATGCCGCCGCGCGCGGGCTCGGTATCGCCTTCGTCGGCATCACGCCCGAGGATCAACCCGCCTGGAGTGTGCTGCGCGCGCGGGGCTATCTCGCGTCCGAGTTCGACTCCACCGCGCTGCTGGACATTCAATGGTCGGATTTCGATTCCTATGTACGGCACCAGCGCCGGCGCAGCAAGAGCGCCGCGCGGGATGCGCGCGCCGAGCGCAACCGCAATCGCCGCGGCGCGGTGAGCATCCGGCCGCTGCGCTGCACCGATGATGACATGCGCGCCCTCGACCTGATCACCCGTGAGCACTACCGGCGCAAGAACGGCCGCGATCCGATCCATGATCCGCGGTTCCTGCGCCAATTGCGCGACACGTTGGGTGAGGACCTGCTGGTGTTCGAGGCGGTGCGCAACGGCGCCCGGGCGGCCATGCTGGCGGTGGTGCGCTCGGGCGAGGTGGGGTGGATGGCCTGGATCGGCGTCGAGCAGCGCGATCGCCCCAACGACTTCACCTATGCGAATATCCTGTTCTACGAGGCCGCGGACTGGGCGCCGATGCTGGGATTGAAGACCTTGATCTACGGCACGGCGGCCCAGCGCTCCAAGGCCAAGCGTGGTTGCCGCCTGCTGGCCCTGCACCTGTTCTATCGGCCGCACCGTCCGCTGTGGCGAGCCCTCGCGCGGCCCTACCTGGCGATCCATGGGCTGTGGTATCGCAGGAAAGTATATTGAGCGCATGCTGCCTCGTCGCGAACGGAGCCGAAGGTGCTTAGGCGCGCGCTGAACCTGGCGCGCATGCGGCGCAACGATGCGCGCACTGCCGCGGCGCTCGCGGCGCACCAGCGCCGGCTGCTGCAAGGGCTCGTGCAGCACGCCCAAGCCCGTGTGCCCTTCTATCGCGACCTGTACGCAACCCGCGGCGTTCGGGCGCCCGCGATCCGGGAACTCGCGGATCTGCAGTCACTGCCGCTCATCGACAAGGGGATGCTGCGTGCCGCCGGCGCGGGCGCCATCTCCCTCGATGCACCGGCCGACACCGTATCGATCTACACCTCCGGATCGAGCGGTGAGCCGTATCGGTTTCCGATCGACCGGCGCTACGACCAGTGGCGCAAGGCCCAGTACCTGCGCCCGTACCTCAGCAGCGGACGGCGACTGCGGGACAAGGTGCTGCGATTGACGGGCCAGCCGCAGCGCCGCACGCCCTGGTTCACGCAGCTCGGCCTGTTACGCGAGTGGCGCCTGCACTGCGCCGATGAGCCGTCTCATATCGTCGACGCCTGGCGCCGGCTCGCCCCGGACGTACTGCAGGGCTACCCTTCAGCGCTGCGAGCGCTGGCGCATCACTGTCTCGAAAATCCGCTCACGCCCGCCCCGCGCCTGGTGTTCACCGACTCCGAGCTGCTGCTCTCGGACACGCGTGCGCTGCTCGAGCGCGCCTTCGGCGCACCGGTCTTCGATATCTTCGGCACCTTCGAGACCGACAACATCGCCTACCAGTGCGCACGGCGCGAGGGTTATCACATCGCAGCCGACAGCGTGATCCTCGAGATCGTGCGCGAGGGCAAGGTCGTGCCGGTCGGCGAGAGCGGCGAGATCGTCGTGACGGTGCTGATGAATCGCACCAGCCCGTTCATTCGCTACAACCTCGGGGACATCGGCCGGCTGTCGGCGCAGCCGTGCCCCTGCGGACTGGCCCTGCCGTTGCTTGCGGTCGTGGAGGGTCGCGCCAACGAACTGCTCACGCTACCCGATGGCCGGCACTGCACACCGCAGGGCATCTTCTCGCGCTTGAACAATTTCGCGGGCACCATCCGGCAGTATCAACTGCGGCAGACCTCGAGCGGCGCGTTCGAGCTGTTCATCGTGCCGGCGCGGCCGCTCTCGGGCGCCGATCTGGAAGCCATCGTGGCCGCCATGCGCTCCACGCTGGCCGGCTCGGTGATCGAGCCGCGCGTGGTGGAGCACATTCCGCCCGACCCTTCCGGCAAGCGGCGCCTGTTCATCCCGGCGGGGCGACGGCCTTCTTGACGCACAGAAAGCCCGCAAAGTTGAACCACTGGAAGAAGGTCTCGACGATCTCGAAGCCGTTGCGCCGGAACAGATCGGCATTTTCATCGAGGCGGTAGGGCACCAGCACGTTCTCGAGCGCCTCGCGTTTGCGCGAGATCTCCGTGTCGGAGTAGCCCTGCCGCCGCTTGAAGTCATAGTACAGGTCGATGAAGAAGCGGTTCATGTGGCCGCTGTTCGTCAGAATCTTCTCGGTGACGATCAGCGCGCCCTCATCCGCGAGCGCATCGTAGATCCAGCGGATCAGATTGTCGCGGCGCAGAGGGCGGATGAACTGCAGCGTCCAGCACATGGTCACCACGCCCGCGCCCTGCAGCGACAGGTCTGGGAGATTGCCGTTGAGATCGCCGTGACGCAGCTCGATGCGCTCGCGCGCGGCGGCTGCTTCGAGGTTCCCCCTGGCGCGCTCGAGCATGGGCAGGGAATTATCGTAGCCGACCAGGCGCGCCGTGGACGGCAGTTCGCGGCTCAGTCCGATCAGCGTCGTGGCGGTCGAGCATCCCAGGTCATAGACGGTCGTATCGGGACGCCAGAGATTGCGGCACAGGCTGCAGATCATGCCCTGTTGCTCGCGGTAGAACGGCACGCTGCGCTCGAGCATGTCATCGAAGGCCTCCGCGACGTCCGCGTTGAACACGAAATCGCTCGCGCGCTGCCCGGGCTCCCGGAACACCTCGTCTTTCTTCACGTCCCCGTCTCCTGCAGCGGTGGCCCGCCCTCGCGCAGCGCCTGGCGGCGGCGGAACAAGTATCCGCGGCAATCGCCCTGCTCGGGCGCGCCTCGAATGACGCTTCGATTGTAGTAGACGAACTCCCGGACCAGTTCCAGGCCGCAACGCTCGAGGCAGTTCAGGAATTCCTGGCGGTTGATGCACCAGCTCAGGAACTCGCCATAGCCGCTATGATGCATCCGGTGCGCCGCCACGAACGACGCGGCGCGCGTCACGACCTGCAGCCGCGAGACATACAGGTACTCGCCGGTGGCTTGGGCGAGCTTGTCCACCTCGCTGCGCCAGTCCTCGAAGTAATGCAGCGCGCTGCTGCTGATGACCAGGTCGTATCGGCGCCCGAGGAACTCGGCCTCATCGGCGCCCACGTGGATCCCTGGCAACAGCCGGCGCCCGAGACTGCACAGACTCGGGAGATCGAAACAGTGGTATTCGAGCTCGACCTCCGGCAGCAGCGCCTTGCTGTAGAGCCAGTAGTGCCCGGCACCTCCGCCCCAGTCCAGGACGGAGATCGCATCCCTCTTCCTGGCACTGAGAGCCAGGACATATCCGTAGCTCATCATTACGTTATGATCCGCCCGGTCTTCGCGCGTGGTATGCCACGGGAAATGGGCCACGCCGAGCGGCCCGGGACCGGACACGTTGCGCACGAGGATCGGCCAGTGTTTTTCCTGCGCATCGGCGACGCTGGGGTCGTTCCAGCTCCGGGTGGCGTGCCAACCGTCGGGCACGTATTGCATCTCGGCGAAGACGTATTTGGAGAGCGCTTCGAGACGGGCGCGCACGTAACCACCGGTCTTCTTGAGACCCTTGCCGAGAAAGGTGGAACGAAACATTTTCATGCCTGCCGATCCCCGTCACCGGTCGATGGCTCCGGCGCGCAGCCTCCGCGGCGGGTGCGACGGCGAATCACCATACCATCCGGCCCGAGCGGGCGGCAAAGACGCTGCTCGATGACGACCGCGCGAGTGTGCCCGGCGAGCGCGGCTGCCGTTCATGCGTGACGAACGCCGCATCCTGTTCAATACCACGATCCTGAGCGCATCCGAGGGGCTCGGGCAGCTCGCCAACCTGGTGCTGATCGTGAGCTTCGCCCGCGCCTTCGGCGCCCGCACCATGGGCTACTACTCGGTAGGCATGTCGGTCGGCGCGATCGCCGCGCTGTTCGTGAGCATGGGTATTCCGAGCCTGCTCATTCGCGAGATCAGCCGCGATCCGGCGTGCGCGCGCGATCGCCTCGGCGTGCTGCTGCCCGTGCAATTGCTGTGGACGCCGATCGCCTGGGCCCTGGGCTGCGCCGTGAGTGTCGCGCTGATCGGCACCACCGGCGCCATGGCCGTGGTCATGGCGGCGTGCGGCTATCAGATCCTGTTGCCCGTCACCACGCTGCTGCTGGTGCCGCTGCAGGCCCGGGAGCTCATGCTGGTCTCCTCCGCCTGCAATCTCGCTCATCGCCTGCTGATACTGGTGCTGGGCCTGGGCGCGATCTGGCTGCATGCCGATGCCGGCACGGTGGCGTTGGCGTTCATCGCCGGCGCGCTGGCCCTGGCAGTCATGGGCTGGCGGCAGACCGCGCGTCGCTTCGGCGCGCCCGCCTGGCGCTTCCGGCCGGCAGAAGCGCTGCAGCTCTACCGCGCTGCGGCGCCCTTTTTCGGGGTGCTGGCGCTGTCGGTGATCTATGCGCGCGGCGCGACCCTCATGCTCAGCGGCCTGTCCACCACCGAGTCGGTTGGCCTGTATGCAGTCGCGGACCGCGCCATGGTCGCCTTGGGGCTGGGCGCCGTGATGTTCAACAGCGCGGTCTACCCCGCGCTGGCACGAGTGGCGCACCACTCCCCCGCCGAAGCCCGCGCCCTGCTGGCCCGTTGCCTGCGCCTGCTGCTGGTCGCCGCCATTCCCCTTGCCGCGCTCGCGTCCATCTTCTCATTCGACCTGGTGCACCTGTGCTTCGGAGCGCCATATCAGGCCGCTGCGCGCGCGCTGCAGGTGCTGGCCTGGACGGTGCCCATTCGCGGCGCCCAGAGCCTGTTCGGCTCGCAGCTGGCGGCACTGAACCAGCAGGTCGCGCTCGCCCGCACGCGATTCATCGGCCTGGCGCTGTTCTTGACGCTCTCCCCGGTATTGATCATCTACATGGGGTACGTGGGTGCGGCCTGGGCCGTACTCTGCTGCGATAGCCTGCAGTTGAGCCTCTACTGGCGCCTGCTTGGTAAGGAGCGGGCGGCGCCGGAGCTTACCGCGGCCTATCTCGCGCCAGCCGCGGCCGCCGCGACCAGCGCGCTCATCAGCCTCCTGCTCGCCGATCGGGATCTGGCCGTGCGGCTCGCCGCGGCCGTGGCGGCCATGGCGGCGGGGCTGTGGGGCTTCGGCGCGATCAAGCTGCACGACCTGCGCTTCCTGCGGACGCTGATCTCGGGCAAGAGCGATGCGAAGGCCGCCGAGCTGCCATAGGCTCGCGAGTGCCCGGCGCCGCCGGTTCACACCCCCCGTACGATGCGAAGATCGCGCACGGCGCCGCCGTCCAGCGCGGCCAGCGCCACGCGATAGGCCGGATGCTCGTGCGCCGCCACGGCCCGTTCGACCGAATCGAATTCGATGAGCACGGTGCGCTCGAGCCGGCCGTCCTCGTAGGCGTGCTCGGCGATGTCGCGCGCCAGCAGGCGGCCGCCCGCCGCCTCGATGGCCGGGCCGGCGAGCCTGCCATAGGCGGCGAGCTTGCCGGGGTCGGTGATTTCACGATAGCAGGCAATCCAGTACCCTTTGGCCATGTTGTTCCGTCCTCCAGCGTGGTTGGCTCCAAATTCTAGCGCAGCACCGAATGACTGACTCGATGGATACGCCCTGGCCGGAGCTGGCCTTCGGGGCCTGGACCGCGACCCGCACCACGCTGCAGCTCTGGACACAGATTGCCGGCAAGGTCCGGCTCGCGCGCACGCCGTGGCTGAATCACAGCTGGCATGTGCCGCTCTACCTCACCACCCGCGGACTGACCACCTCGCCCATTCCCCACGGCCCACGCTCGTTCGAGATGACGTTCGATTTCATCGCGCACGATCTGGAGATCGCCGTCAGCGACGGCACGGCGCGGCGCATCGCCCTGCGGCCGCAGACGGTGGCCGAGTTCTACGCCGCGGTGACCGCCGCGCTCGACGGGCTCGGTGTTCCTGTGACCATCAGCGAGTACCCGTGCGAGATCGCCGGTGCCATCCCCTTCAGCCGCGACCGCGAACACGGCGCCTACGATCCGGTCCACGCGCAGCGCTTCTGGCGCGTGCTGCTGCAGGCCGATCGCGTATTGAAGCAGTTTCGCACCGGCTTCCTGGGCAAGAGCAGTCCGGTGCATTTCTTCTGGGGAAGCTTCGATCTCGCGGTCACGCGCTTCTCGGGCCGGCGCGCCCCGCCCTTCACGGGCAAGACTCCCGGCGTGGCGAACGCCGTGATGCGCGAGGCGTACTCGCACGAGGTCAGCAGCGCGGGCTTCTGGCCCGGCGGCAATGGCATCGACTACCCTGCCTTCTACTCATACGCGTATCCCACACCCGCCGGATTTCGTGAGTCCCCCGTGCGGCCCGCGCGCGCATCCTTCAGCGACGTGCTCGGCGAATTCCTGCTGCCCTACGATGCCGTGCGCGAGGCAGGGGATCCGGATGCCCTGCTGCTCGACTTCCTGCAGAGCACCTATGAGGCGGCCGCACGCTGCGCCGGCTGGGATCGTGCGGCGCTGGAATGCCCGCCAGGAGCGGCCGGCACGCCGCGAAGCTGCTGAACCGCGGCGGCACATGTGCCACCGCATGCGCCGCAGCACATGCTGCTGCACGTGCCGCGGCATGTCACCAATTTGCGACAGGCGTACCAGTTGCCGCCGCTGGCGCAGGCTCAACGGCGCCGAGGTGTGCTAACCTATTTTACGGAATCAGCAATTGACTCGCCTGCGGGTGAGTTCATTGCGAACGCGCCAGCGCGTGCACCCTGCGGTGCGAAGGTCCAAGACGGTCCGATCCGCGCAAACCCCCTGCGGGAAGGATCAAGCTCACGAGGTACTGTAGATCGCCATGCTGTCGCGATACCG
>DATDHV010000060.1:0-9103 GCA_036521395.1 Steroidobacteraceae bacterium
CGGCGATTGAAATTGCCGCGCCGCCGGCAAAGCCTCGGCGAACAGGCTTGCGGCCCATCGCCGGCGCGGCGCGCTGGCATCGTTGCGCGCGCACTCGCCCAGGGCCCACAGGGTGCGACCGTGACTGTCTTCCGAGCCGGCCTCTTCGAGCCAGCGGCGATCAAAGCTCATGAAGTTGCGAAATCGCCTGTTATCGGGGTTCCATGCATGCTGGACGAAAGCCGCCAGCCGCGCCGTCAGCACTTCCGGCAGGCGCTGCTCACCGGGACCGTTCAGTGCGCACGCCACAAGCAGTGCCCGGGCGTTGTCGTCGACGCAATAGCCATGCGAGCGATCGGGCACGGAACACACTGCGTGTTGGAACAGCCCCGTGTCGTCGCACATGGACAGCAGATGGCTCAGTTGCATGGGCGGCAGCGTTGGAATGGCGCGTGAGCCGAGGGCCTCGCTCTGCCGTGCAAGCACCTTGAGCGCCGGCGCGCGCCGGGCCCTTTCGAAGGCGGTCAGGTAGCGATCGGCGATGCGCTCCCAAGTCATCGAGCGGCTGCTCGCGTAGGCCTGCTCGCGCATGCGTCGCCTTCGGGTATCGTCGGTGAGCAGGCCCGCGATCTCGGTACCGATGGCCTTGGTATCGCCGAACGGCACCAGCACGCCGCGTCCGTTGGCCAGCAGCTCGCGTGCATGCCAATAGGGCGTCGACACCACCGCCTTGCCCTGGCCGAAACTGTACGCCAGTGTGCCGGAGGTCATCTGCGCTTCATTCAGATAGGGCGTGACGTACACGTCGCACATGGAAATGAAGTCGAGCAATGTGGCCTGATCGACGAAGCGATTCAGAAATACGACCTGTTCCTCGACGCCACGCGCGCGCGCGCGCGCCACCAGGCTCTCACGATAGCCCTCGCCCTCGCGGCGCACGAGGTTGGGATGCGTCGCGCCGAGGACCACGTATATCGCATCGGCGCGCCTCTCCAGGATCGATGGCATGGCATCGATCATGACCTCGATGCCCTTGTTGGGAGAGAGCAGACCGAAGGTCAGGATGGTCGCCTTGCCGCCGAAGCCCAGTTTGCGCTTCGCCGCATCCGGCTCGAGGAAGGCGGCGTTGGGAATTCCATGCGGAATGACCTCGATCCTTTCCGCCGGCACGCCGTATACCGTGCGCAACAGCTCACGGCCCTTCTCGGCCATGACGATGAGCTTCGACGAAGCCTCGATGATTCCATTGAACACATCGCGCTGCAGCGCGGTCGGCGCGGCCAGCACCGTGTGCAGCGTCGTGACGACGGGCATGGTCAGCCGCGACAGCAGCGCTAAGATGTGACTGCCCGACTCGCCGCCGAAAATACCGAATTCGTGCTGCAGGCAGACGACATCGAAATGCGCTGCATTCAGGGAATCGGCGGCGCGCGCGTACTGTTCCAGCTTCTGATCATTGACTTGCAGGCGGACCACCGCCGGATAGTCATAGCCATCGGCATGGTCAGTCATGGCAACGATGGCGGTCTCCACGTCCGGGCGTGAGCGCGAAACCGCCTGCTGCAGATCGGTGGTGAATGTGGCGATACCACAGCGGCGCGGCAGGGAATTGCCGATGAATGCCAGGCGGCCGAGTTGAGTCACGTGCGCCTCCCGGCGGCGGGCTGGTGGAAGGGCCATCGCACGGCGGGACAGGGGCGGCCGCGAAACTGGGCAACTTGAAGCGCGGGCATTTCGGCCCATGCCGAGTGTACCGCAGACGCGGGCGGCCCGTTCCGTATTCGGCGGGACGCGCGCCCCCCCGCGGCGCTTAGAGGCCGGCACCCGCGAGCCACGAGTCGAAGACGGCGCGCGCCTGGCGCGCCAGCGCGGGTGCAAAGCGCAGCGTGTCGCGCCGCAATTGCTCGACGCCGGCACCCTCGGTGCGCGCGATCTCGACGGCGTGGCCGATCAACCACGCCTCTATGTCGCGCGCGCGAATCTCGGGGTGGCATTGAAAGCCGAGCACGCGCGGGCCGCATTCGAAGATCTGGTGCGCCACCTCGGCCGTTGACGCCAGCAGCGTCGCAGCCCGCGGCAGCTCGAAGGTGTCGCCGTGCCAGTGCAGCAGCGAGGTGAATTCGGGTGCCAGGGGGGCGATCGCCGAGCCGCTGCCCGCTTCGGTCAGACGCAGCGGCTTCCAGCCCAGCTCCTGGATCGGAGAGGCATACACGCGCGCGCCCAGTATGTGCGCGAGCATCTGCGCGCCCAGGCAGATGCCGAGCACGGGCTTGCCCAGCGCGAGACTGCGCTCGAGCAGCTTGAGCTCATCGCGAATCCAGGGGTAGCGGTCGTCCTCGCACACGCCGATGGGGCCGCCCAGGCCAATCACGAGATCGGCGCTCGAGACATCGATTTCGCGCAGCGCCTCACGGCCGGCCTCCAGATACCGCACCGCGATGCCACGCTCGGACAGTACCTCTGCCAGCGTACCGCAGTCCTCGAAGTGCACGTGACGCACGGCCAGCGCCACTCTCATCTCTGCCATGCTCGAGCTCCCGGTATGAAGCGCCGCAATTCGCAATCCCGATGCATATCACCTCCCCCTCGTGGGGCAGGTCAATATGTTAAGAAGCGCCGCAACGGCGGACCGCGGCTCGCAGCCCGGCTCGCGCGGACCGCCTGATCGCGGGCCGCCGAAGGGTTCGCCCAAGGCGGCGACGCGGCTGTGTATAGTTGCCCGCTGCAGGACATCCGGTATGACAGGGAGCCATGCGCCTACTGTTCGTGAATTACGAGTTTCCGCCCATTGGCGGCGGTGGCGCCTACGCGTCCTTGGCCACCGCCCGTGAGTTCGTGTGCATGGGCCACCACGTGGATTTTCTCACCGCGGCGCCGCATGGCAAGCCGCCGGTGCACACCATCGACGGCATCCGCGTATTCAGCGTGCGCGCCCGCCGGCGCGGCGTGCACGAATCCGGGCTGCTCGGGGCACTGAGCTTTCTGGCGCTGGCGGCCCGGCAGCTTCGCGCCTTGGCGCAGCGCAATAGCTATGACGCCTACCTCTACTATTTCGGCCTGCCCACCGGCATCCTGAGCCTGCTGCCCGGCGCGCACCGTAGCCGGCCTTACATCATCTCGCTGCGCGGCTCCGATGTCCCGGGCTACGACCCGGCGCTCGGCTGGCAGCATCGTCTGCTGCGACCCATCACACGGCGGATCTGGCGACAGGCGCATCGTGTGGTCGCCAACAGCCAGGCCCTGCGCCGGCTCGCGCTCGCCGCCCTGCCCGCCACCGCGATCGATGTCATATGCAATGGCGCCTCGCCGCCGGCTCCGGTCC
This sequence comes from Steroidobacteraceae bacterium, assembly GCA_036521395.1. Lineage (GTDB taxonomy): Bacteria > Pseudomonadota > Gammaproteobacteria > Steroidobacterales > Steroidobacteraceae > FEN-1191. Next base: position 3,302 of record DATDHV010000060.1, read on the forward strand.
CGCCACGCGTGCGCTCCGGTCGGGAGGTGCGCGTGCTCGCCGTCTCGCGCCTGATTGCGCGCAAGGGCCTCGATACGCTGATCCTCGCGCTGGCAAAGACGCAGCGTCCGCATCTCTCGCTCGACATCGCCGGGGAAGGTCCGGCGCGCGACAAGCTGTTGGCGCTTGCGAGAGCCTGCGGGGTCGCCGAGCGCGTGCGCTTCCACGGCTTCGTGGACCATGCCGGCCTCGCCGCACTCTATGCCAATGCCGATATCTTCGTGCTCGCCTCGCTGGCCGAGTCCTGCAGCATGGCGTTGCTCGAGGCCATGGCCGCCGGACTGCCGGTCGTCGCCACGCGGGTGGGCGGCAGCATCGAACTGGTGGAGCACGGAGCCAACGGCCTGCTCGTGAGCGCCGAGAGCACCGATGAGCTCAGCGCCGCACTGGCCAGTCTCGCCGCTGATGCTTCGCAGCGCGAGCGCTTTGGCGCGGCCAACCGCGCGCTCACGCGCAAGCGCTTCTCGTGGGACAGCGTGGCACGACAGTATGAGACCCTGTTCCAGGAGGCCCTCAGGCAGCGACCGGCCGATCTTGCGCTGTGCTCTGCGGCCGCACCCTCCCCGTCCCCGGGTGTCGACGGAACGGCTCCATGAGGCTGGTCGATCAATGGTACGTTATCGCCCGGGTATGGGCGGCCTCGCGTTCGCAGTGGTGGTCCGCCGAGCGCATCAGGGACTATCAGGAGCGCGCGCTGGTCACGATGATGCGGCACGCGGCGGCCAATGTGCCGTTTTATCGGCGTCTGAATCTGGCCGGCAGCATTGCGGGCGCCGCCGATCTGCAGCGCTTCCCCGTGATCTGCAAGCGCGACCTTCAGCACGAGCCTGACGCATTCCTCGCGGCCGGATTCGATCCGAGCACGCTGCATGTCTCACGAACCTCGGGCAGCTCGGGTGAGCCCACGAGCACCTACTTTGATCGCCCAGCGTGGCTGTTGACCAAATACGCTCTCAAGGCGCACCGCATCGTGGCCACCGGGGGTGTGCCGCTGGGCAAGCGGGTGCTCATCGTCAGCGAGCAGGCGCCGCAGGCGCTCACGGCCAGCGCCGAGTCGGCGCCATCGGGACTGGGAGTGTTCTTTCGAGTGCGGCGGGTCTCCATCCATACGCCGGCCGAGCAACACCTCGCGGAATTCGCGCGCTTTCGCCCGCACATCGTCTATGCCTTCCCGTCCTACCTGCTCGATCTGATCGCCGCCGCCGAGCGAGGGCGGCTGAGCCTGCCGCCGATCCAGACGCTGTACACCAGCTCCGAGGTACTCACGCCGGCCGCGCGCACTCGCATCGAGAGCGCATTCTCGGGCCGCCTGTACGACGTCTACGGCAGCACCGAATTCAAGGAAGTCGCCTGGCAATGCCGCGCGGGTCGCTACCACGTCAATGTCGAGAGCGCATACGTCGAGCCGCAGGCGACGCACTCCAGCGCGGCGGTACGGCTGTCCACGCTGTGCAACTTCGCCATGCCGCTGCTGCGCTTCGATATCGGCGATCGCGCCGTGTTCGGCGACGCGCCCTGTGCTTGCGGCCGCGCCGCCCCCCACATGCTCGAGTTCACCGGGCGCGAGGGCGACATGATCACGCTGCCCAGCGGGCGTCGCCTGTCACCCTACCTGCTCACGACCGCAATCGAGTCCGAGGACTCGATATTGCAGTATCGCGTGGTGCAAATCGGTAGCAGCGCGTTTCGCATCGAGGCCATCGTGCGCTCACCGGGGCAGTCGGCAGCGTGGCGCGAACGCGTGTGCGCCGAGCTCGAGCGCGTTCTCGGTGAGCCGGCCCGGATCGAGGTGCAAGAGGTCGCGGCGCTCGTGCGCACTGCCGGCGGCAAGCGCTCGGTGTTCCAGCGCGCCATGAGCGCGCCATGAGCGCCCCATGAGCGCGACGGCCGGACTGGACTGAGTCGCGCGCGGTGGCTTCGACGAGCACGCAATGGCTGGACTGGCTCGAGCGCCGCGTCAAGCCCGTGGTCAAGAGCACCTATCGCGGCCCGCTCATCCGCACCGCGGGTCGATGGCGGCAAATGCTCACGGGCACATGCGTCATCGGTCTGACCGGGAGTGCCGGCAAGACCACGACCAAGGAGCTGCTGCACGCGGCACTGGCCAGCCGCTACCGCGCCATCAAGAGCAGCAACAGTAACAATCAGCTCTATGACGTGGCCCGCTCGCTGCTGAGCTCCATGCCCTGGACGCAGTTCTGCGTGCAGGAGATCGGCGCGTCCGTGCCCGGCACCTTCGCCCCCATGATGGCGCTGCTGCGGCCACAGGTCGGAGTGGTCACCAACGTCGGCACCGACCACATCGGGGCCTTTCGCACCCAGGAAGCCGTCGCGGCCGAGAAAACCGCACTCATCGCCAGCCTGCCGGCCGACGGCATCGCGGTACTCAACGCCGATGATCGGCTCGTCATGGCCATGGCCGCGCACTCACGCGCCCGTATCGTGACCTATGGACTGCGTAGCGAGGCGCAGTTTCGCGCCGAGGTCGTGACCGATGCCTGGCCGCAGCGGCTCGCGCTGCGGGTCAGCCACGGCAGCGACGCGGCGCTGGTGCAGACTCAGCTGCTCGCGCCCTACCAGGCCACCAATGTGCTGGCGGCCATGGCCACCGCGTGCTCACTCGGCGTACCGCTCGAGCAGGCGGCGCAGGCCATGGGCCGCCACGAGCCCACGCTCGGGCGCATGAGCGTGTATACCTCCGGGCGCGGGGTCGCGGTCATACGCGACGACTGGAAGGCGCCCGACTGGTCGTTGCTGAAGGTGCTCGAGTACGTGGCGCAGGCCCGGGCCGCCCGCAAGCTGATCGTCCTCGGCACCATCTCCGACAGCGGCGGCCGGCGCCACCTGTACCGCGACGCCGTGACGGCCGCACTGGCGGCGGCCGACCGCGTGCTGCTCGTCGGGCCCCGCGCGGCAGCGGCCTCGCGTCGGCTTGGCGCCTTGGGCAGTGACCGGCTGCTGGTCTTTCCGCTGGCGCGAGAGGCAGCGCAGTGGCTCGGCGCCTACGTCCGCGAGGGCGACCTCGTGCTGCTCAAGGGCTCGAACAACGCCGACCACCTGGCGCGCCTCGTGCTGGCCCTGGACCTGGACGTACGGTGCTGGCGCGCGTACTGCCCGCGCCGCATCATCTGCGACCGCTGTCGGCTGATCAGCGTGCCGGCCGACCCGTGAGTGACCCGTGAGCGCCGCCGCGAGCGATGTCGAGCGGGTGAGCGTCGCGCAGGGCCTCGAGGAGCTGCCCGAGGCAGAGTGGCAGCGCCTCGTGCGGGGCCGACCCACGCTACGGCTGGAAGTGCTCAAGGCCATCGCCTCCCATGCCACACGTCCCCTGTCACTGCAGGTGTTCCTGCTCGAGGACGGCTTGGGCCTGGCGGCAGCGGCAATTTGCGAGGCGGTGGCGGCACAGGCGCCGTACAACCCATTCGATCGGGTACTGTTCGGGCGCGCGGCGCCGGCCGTGCGCCGGCTCGGTATTTCGACGCAATCGCTGCTGGTGTTTCAGACGCCCATCGCGCGCCACTCGCCGGTGGCAGTGCGCACGGCAACGGCCGAGCTGCAGCGGCGCCTGTTCGGCCGCCTGCTCGATCACATCGAAGATCATGCCGCCGCGCGCGGGCTCGGCATCGCCTTCGTGGGCATCACGCCCGAGGATCAACCCGCCTGGAGTGTGCTGCGTGCGCGCGACTATCTCGAGTCCGAGTTCGACTCCACCGCGATGCTGGACATCCAATGGTCGGATTTCGATTCCTATGTACGGCACCAGCGCCGGCGCAGCAAGAGCGCCGCGCAGGATGCGCGCACCGAGCGCAGCCGCAATCGCCGCGCCGCGGTGAGCATCCGGCAGCTGCGCTGCACCGATGATGACATGCGTGCCCTCGACCTGATCACCCGTGAGCACTATCGGCGCAAGAACGGCCGCGATCCGATCCATGGTCCGCTGTTCCTGCGCCAATTGCGCGACACGCTGGGCGAGGACCTGCTGATCTTCGAGGCGGTCCGCAACGGCGCCCGCGCGGCCATGCTGGCAGTGGTGCGCTCGGGCGAGGTGGGCTGGATGGCCTGGATTGGCGTCGAGCAGCGCGATCGCCCCAACGACTTCACCTATGCGAATATCCTGTTCTACGAGGCCGCGGACTGGGCGCCGGCGCTGGGACTGAAGACCTTGATGTACGGCACGGCGGCGCAGCGATCCAAGGTCAAGCGTGGTTGCCGCTTGCTGGCTCTGCACCTGTTCTATCGGCCGCATCGTCCGCTGTGGCGAGCCCTCGCGCAGCCCTACCTGGCGATCCATGGGATGTGGTATCGCAGGAAAGTATATTGAGCCCATGCTGCCACGTCGCGAACGGAGCCGAACATGCTTAGGCGCGCGCTGATCCTGGCGCGCATGCGGCGCAACGAAGCGCGCAGCGCCGCGGCGCTCGCGGCGCACCAGCGCCGGGTGTTGCAGGGGCTTGTGCACCACGCCCAATCCCGTGTGCCCTTCTATCGCGACCTGTACGCAGGCCGCGGCGTTCGGGCGCCCGCGATCCGCGAACTCGCGGATCTGCAGTCACTGCCACTCATCGACAAGGGAATGCTGCGTGCCGCCGGCGCGGGGGCCGTCTCGCTCGATGCGCCGGCCGACACCGTATCGATCTACACCTCCGGTTCGAGCGGTGAGCCGTATCGGTTTCCGATCGACCGGCGCTACGACCAGTGGCGCAAGGCGCAGTACCTGCGCCCGTACCTCAGCAGCGGACGGCGGCTGCGTGACAAGGTGCTGCGATTGACGGGCCAGCCGCAGCGCCGCACGCCCTGGTTCACGCAGCTCGGCCTGTTACGCGAGTGGCGGCTGCACTGCGCCGATGAGCCGGCTCACATCGTCGATGCCTGGCGCCGGCTCGCCCCGGACGTGCTGCAGGGCTACCCTTCAGCGCTGCGAGCGCTGGCACATCACTGTCTGGACAATCCCCTGACGCCGGCGCCGCGCCTGGTGTTCACCGACTCCGAGCTGCTGCTCTCGGACACGCGGGTGCTGCTCGAGCGCGCCTTCGGCGCACCGGTGTTCGATATCTTCGGCACCTTCGAGACCGACAACATCGCCTACCAGTGCGCACGGCGCGAGGGTTATCACATCGCAGCCGACAGCGTGATCCTCGAGATCGTGCGCGACGGCAAGGTCGTGCCGGCCGGCGAGAGCGGCGAGATCGTCGTGACGGTGCTGATGAATCGCACCAGCCCGTTCATTCGCTACAACCTCGGGGACATCGGCCGGCTGTCGGCGCAGCCGTGCCCATGCGGGCTGGCCCTGCCGTTGCTTGCGGTCGTGGAGGGTCGCGCCAACGAACTGCTCACGCTACCCGATGGCCGGCACTGCACACCGCAGGGCATCTTCTCGCGCTTGAACAATTTCGCGGGCACCATACGGCAGTATCAGCTGCGGCAGACCCGGAGCGGCGCGTTCGAGTTGTTCATTGTGCCGGCGCGGCCGCTCTCGGGCGCCGATCTTGCAGCCATCGTGGCCGCCATGCGCTCCACGCTGGCCGGCTCGGTGATCGAGCCGCGCGTGGTGGAGCACATTCCGCCCGACCCTTCCGGCAAGCGGCGCCTGTTCATCCCGGCGCCGCGAGCGCTTTCTTGACGCACAGAAAGCCCGCAAAGTTGAACCACTGGAAGAATGTTTCGACGATCTCGAAGCCGTTGCGCCGGAACAGATCGGCATTCTCATCGAGGCGGTACGGAACCAGCACGTTCTCTAGCGCCTCGCGTTTGCGCGAGATCTCC
>DATDHV010000061.1:0-3832 GCA_036521395.1 Steroidobacteraceae bacterium
GCCCTCGCCGCTGGCGCAGGAAATTCTCAATGCGCGCCCGTACGCCTATCTCGACGATGCGCCGCTCGAGGAGCGACGCACGCAGGCGGTGGCCTCGCGCCGCTGGCTCGATCCACTGACCGCCGAGCAGTTCGGTCGGCTGGACCCGGCCGCCATCGAGGCCGTGCGCACTGAGGCATGGCCGGACCCGGACGGCGCCGACGAGGTGCACGATGCGCTGATGCTGCTTGGTGCGATGACGCGGGCCGAGGCGCTGGCGCTGCGGCAGGGCGCGGCCTTCGCGAGCCTGGTACAGCAGCTGCGCGTCACCGAGCTGCATACGGCGGCCGGCGCGGTGTTCTGGGTGGCGGCCGAGCAGCTCCCCATGCTGGCGCGAATCTACGCGCCGCAGACCCTCGAGCCGCCGATCGCCGCGCCGGCGGAATACGCGGCGCGTACCTGGGAGATGGAGGAGGCGCAGCGCGAGCTGCTGCGCGGCCGGCTGCAGGCCATGGGTCCCACCACCGTCTCGGCGCTCGCCGCCGTGCTGGCATTGCCGCGTGCGCGCGTGGACGCTGCGCTGGCCGCCCTGGAGGCCGAAGGCTTCGTGCTGCGCGGACACTTCACGCCCGGCGCACCCGAGCTCGAGTGGTGCGAGCGGCGACTGCTCGCGCGCATCCATCGCTACACCATCCGCTCGTTGCGCGCCGAGATCGAGCCGGTGGCAAGCGCGGACTTCATGCGCTTTCTGTTGGACTGGCAGGGCCTCACACGCAGCCCCAGACCTGAGGGCGTGGCGGCGCTGGCTGCTGTGGTCGAGCAGCTCGAGGGCTACGAGATACCGGCGGTCGCGTGGGAGTCCGACGTGCTGCCGGCGCGACTGCACGAATACGAGCCCGCATGGCTCGACAGCCTGTGCCTGTCGGGCCGCACGCTGTGGGCACGGCTGGACCGGCCCCCGAGCGCCACGGCCGGTCCCGTGCGCTCCACGCCGATCGCGCTGCTCACGCGCGCTAAGTGGCCGCTGTGGCAACGCCTGGCGCCGGATGTGCACCAGTCGCCCTCATCGGCGAGTGCGCAGGCCATCAGCGAGTATCTCGAGCAGCACGGCGCCTCGTTCTTCGATGAGATCATGCGCGGCAGCGCGTTGCTGGCGACCCAGGCCGAGAGCGGATTGGCCGAGCTCGTGGCGGCCGGACGGCTCAGCGCCGACAGTTTCGGCGGCCTGCGCGCGCTGCTGATGCCGCTCGAGCGCAAGCGCAAACTCGCCGCGCGCGGCCGGCGCGCGGCGCAATTCGGCCTCGAGGAGGCCGGGCGCTGGAGCCTCATCCATCGCCCGGCTGCTCCCACCGAATCGGCCGAGCTGATCGAATCGATCGCGTGGCTGCTGCTGCGCCGCTACGGGGTCGTGTTCCGGCGGCTGCTGGCGCGCGAGGCGCCGTGGTTGCCGCCCTGGCATCTGCTGCTGCGCGCCTACCGGCGTCTGGAGGCACAGGGCCACATTCGCGGCGGCCGCTTCGTGGCCGGTTTCAGCGGCGAGCAGTACGCCCTGCCCGATGCCGTGGGTGCGCTTCGCAGCGTGCGCCGGCGCGAAGGCGACGCATCGTTGGTGTCGCTGAGTGCGGCGGACCCGCTGAATCTCGCCGGCATCGTGACCCCCGGGGCGCGTGTGCCGGCGCTGGCCGGCAACCGCCTGCTGCTCGCCGAGGGCGTTCCCATGGCGACTTACAGCGGCGGCGAGGTGCAGTTCCTGAGTCCTCTGGCGCCGGCCGAGCAATGGCGGGCACGCACTGCACTGCTGCGCCGTGGCGCGCGCCCCAGGCTGGTACTCACGGGCTAGGCGCTTCAGCGCGCATTCAGGCGCGCTGGTCAACAATGCGTTCTCGTCGGAGGAACGCATGGCCCGCAATCCATTGCAATGGCTGATTCTGCTGGTCCTGGCCGTCGCGCTGGCGCTGGTCTATGCCGCCGCATGGCTCGGGGAGATCATCGAGGATCGGCGCCGTGTCAGCGCGCTGCGGCTTGTGAGGGCAGCGGAAAGGCTGCCGCCTCGGCCTGCAGCCAGGCGATGAAGGCCTTGACGCCGGGAATATGGCCCGCGCGGGGCGGCCAGACGGCCCAGTAGCTGCGCTCGTAGCGTACCGGGCGCTCGCCGGCAGCCACCAGTGCGCCGCGGCCAATGTCATCGGCTACCAGACACCAGCGCGCGAGGGCCAGGCCGTCGCCCTGCAGCGCGCTGGCCGTCATCAATGCGGCGAGCGTGGCCAGCAGATTTCTATTGATAGGGGTCATGGGCGAGCTTCCTGTTTGCGATTCACTCTTGAGCCTTGTGCGGCTGTGGGGGAGGATGCGCGCCTGGGCAGCACGCAGGGCGCAGAGCGTTTAGGGTGCATTGAGGTTTGCTTAATCGGCGATGAGCACCATTCCGACCAACCCCGCGCGCCGCATCGCGCACCTGGACATGGACGCCTTCTATGCCTCGGTCGAGCTGCTGCGCTTTCCGCAGCTGCGCGGCCAACCGCTGGTCATCGGTGGCAGCCGGCGCCGCCCCGCCAGCGCCGATCCCGGGCACGAGCACTTCGATCGGCTGCGCGACTATGCCGGCCGCGGCGTAGTGACCACGGCGAGCTATGCGGCGCGGGAATTCGGGGTGCATTCGGCCATGGGGCTCATGCAGGCTGCGCAGCTATGCCCGCAGGCGGTCCTGCTGCCGGTGGACTTCGATCAGTACCGTCGCTACTCGGCGCTATTCAAGCAGGTGGTCGCGCAGTTCACCCCGCTCATCGAGGATCGCGGCATTGACGAGGTGTACATCGATTTCACGCCCGTACCGGCCGCTCAGCTCGAGGGTGGTCGCGTGCTGGCGCTGCAGCTGCAGTCAGCCATAGCGAAGGGCACGGGTCTGACCTGCTCGATCGGCGTGGGACCCAACAAGCTGATCGCCAAGATGGCGAGCGAATTCCGCAAGCCCGCGGGCGTCTCGGTGGTCTACGAATCGGAGCTGGTGCAGAAGATCTGGCCGCTGCCGTGCCGCAAGATCAACGGTATCGGTCCCAAGGCCGGCGCGGCACTGGAGCGGCTCGGCATCCGTACCATCGGCGAGCTCGCGGGCTGCGAACGCGGCTGGCTCGAGCGGCACTTCGGGCCCAACCACGGCCTCTGGATGCATGATTGCGCCTGGGGCAGGGACGATCGGCCGGTGGTCACGCAGAGCGAGTCGGTGTCCATGAGCCGCGAGACCACGTTCGACCGCGACCTGCACGCGGTGCGCGATCGGGCGGAGCTGCGGGCGCTGTTCAGCGACCTGTGCCGGCGGCTGGCGCTGGATCTGGAGCGCCACGGCTACGTCGGCCGCACCATCGGCATCAAGCTGCGCTACGACAATTTCCAGCGCGCCACGCGCGAGCAGACGCTCGAGTGCTACACCAGCGACGCGGCCGTGATCCGGCGCGCCGCCGGTCAATGTCTGCGGCGCGCGCCGCTGGATCGGCGACTGCGGCTGCTGGGGGTGAAGGTGGCGAACCTGGTGCGCCGGGATTCCCCGCAGGCCCATCAAGCGGCCGCAGGCAGCCTTCCGGCCGCGATGTCGCTGTTCTGAAGCGCCACCGGCGCTCCCCTACGCGCTCATCATGACAGGGCTGTTATAGGCCCATAGCGTGCGCTCGGCCGCCGGCCGCAGTATTGTAGAGGCCACGGCCGGGACCGGCGGGTGACGCCGGCTGTCCCTTTTCAACCTGATGACGGAGGGCCTATTCATGGCACTGCAACTGGGCGACATCGCTCCCGATTTCGAGGCCGATTCCACTGTGGGGAAAATCAAGTTCCACGCCTGGCTGGGAGATTCCTGGGGCGT
>DATDHV010000062.1:0-20330 GCA_036521395.1 Steroidobacteraceae bacterium
ATGCGAGAGGTGAAAAAGCTCCGGTACCATGCCCAGCAGAGCAGCAGATCACGCAGCGGCAGCAGCCAGAGGTCGGAGAACAGCATTCGCGCCGGGCTTCGGCGATGCGCGAAATGAAGCGCGAGCCGCGCCAGCAGCGTGATCAGGAACAGCAGCAGTGCCGGCTTGCCCCACGCTGGATCCGTGGCGGCAAGCAACAGGCCCAGCGCCGCCAGCGGCAGGCTGAAGGTCACGAACAGCAGCCGGAAACTGTGCGCCCGCAGCACCTGTATGGTGCGCATCCAGCGCAGCTCATGCCGGGTGAGGGAATCGAGGTCGGGTTCATGGTGCTGTGCCCAGACCGGTGCCGGGGACATCACGATGCGATGTCCCGATCGGCGAATCAGCTCGCCCATCTTATAGTCGTCGGCCAGGTGATTCGCGATCGCGGCCAAGCCGCCGATGGCCTGCAGCGTGGAGCGTCGCAGGCACAGCGTCTGCCCCGAGGCATAGCCCCTGAACCCAAACAGCCACGCCAGCAGCACCGAGGGCATATACCACTCGTTGATGTACATGGCGCCGAGACGGGACCAGATGCCGGCAGTGGGCACGTCGCGATAAATGCAGGTCACCAGACCCACACCCGGATCCTGCAATGGAGCGGTCACGGTAGCGAGGTAGTCGGAGCCGACGAAGGTGTCGCTGTCCGCCACTACCAGTACATCGTGGCGCGCGGCCCCGAGCATATTGATCAGATTGCTGACCTTGGCATTGCTGCCGTGCTGCTGCGGATTGACGACGACATCGATTGGCACCGAGGGGTATTGCGACGCCAGACGCCGTACCACCGCCAGCGCGGGGTCCGTGCGATCGCGTACGCCGAACACGATCTGAAATGCCGGTGAGTCCTGCTCACAGAAGGAGCGCAGATGCTCGTAGAGTCCGGGTTCCGCGCCACATACGGGTTTGAGCACCGTCACTGCGGGCAGCGGCAGGGCGGCTGCCGCCGGGCGGCGCAGTCGCCAGACCGTGACGGCAATCAGGCCAAGAAGCGCGTAGGCGGCGGCGGCCGCGAGCGCGGCGAGGCCGATAATTGTCAGCAGCGGATGGAGCAGCGACATCGGCGGCTCGGCCGGCGATGGCTGTCAGGCCTCGCGTGCGCGTAGAAAGCGGAAGAACTCGACGCCCTCACGCAGGCGGCGCTTCATCGTGTCCCAGCTCTTCAGCATTTCCTTGAGGATCTCCCAGATCTTGCTGGGCCGGAAGTAGAACCGCTTGTAGAAGGTTTCCATGCTGCGGAAGATCTCATCCTTGGACAGATGCGGGTAGCTGATCGCAGCGAGCTGTACGCCCTTGTCGTTGACGAGATTGACGGCCTCGTTCTCCCGCAGCCAGCCGTTCTCGACCGCCTGCCGATACAGCGTCGTGCCCGGATACGGCGCGGCCAGCGAAACCTGGATGGTATGCGGATTGATTTCCTTGGCGAAGTTGATGGTCTTCTCGATGGTCTCCGTGGTCTCGCCCGGCAGTCCGAGGATGAAGGTGCCATGCACCACGATGCCGAGCTTGCGGCAATCCTCGCTGAAGCGCCGCGCGATGTCGGTGCGTAGCCCCTTCTTGATGTTGTGCAGGATCTGATCATCGCCCGATTCGTAACCCACCAGCAGCAGCCGCAGGCCACTGTCCTTCATCACCTTGAGCGTCTTGTAAGGCACGTTGGCCTTGGCGTTGCAGCTCCAGGTCACTCTCATCTCGCCCATGCCGCGTGCAATGGCCTCGACCCGCGGCAGGTTGGAGGTGTCAGTGAAGGTATCGTCGTCGAACATGATTTCCTTCACTTCGGGTAGGTTCTCCTTGATCCACTTCACCTCGGCCAGAACGTTCTCCGCCGAGCGCACGCGGTAGCGGTGACCGCCGACGGTCTGCGGCCACAGGCAGAACGTGCACTTGGAACGGCAGCCGCGACCGGTGTAGAAGCTGATGTAAGGATGCTTCAAGTAACCGCTGTAATAGTTCTCGATCTTGAGATCGCGCTTGTACACGGGTGCCACGAACGGCAGATCGTCCATGTTCTCGATCACGGCGCGCGGCAGATTGTGCACGATGCGGCCGTCCTCGCCGCGGTAGGAGAGTCCGGTCACGTCCTTGAGCGGGCGGCCTTCGGCGACCTCCTTGCAGGTGTAATCGAATTCCTCGCGACACACGAAATCAACGGCAGGAGTGGCATTCAGGGAGCCGTCGGGGTCCACCATGGTCTTGGCGCCCACGAGGCCGATCTTGATGGCCGGATGGTCCTGCTTGAGCAATTCGGCGAACTTGGCATCGGTGGGGAACGATGGCGTGCTGGTGTGGATGATCACCAGTTCGAAGTCGCGTGCGATCGCGCGGGTCTGCTCCACCGACAGTCCGTCGGCCGGAGCATCGAGCAGGCGGGATCCGGGCACCATCGCGGCCGGCTGTGCGAGCCAGGTCGGAAACCAGAACGACCGGACCTCGCGCCTCATCTGGTAGCGCGAGCCGGCGCCGCCATCGAAACCATCGAACGAGGGCGCCTGCAGAAACAGGGTCCTGAGCACTCGTTCGGGCGTAGATCGATCAGTCATGGAGTAAGCCTCGCGGATGCAAATTGGGCTGCCCGCGCCGCTGGCTGCCAACGCAGCCGCACAGCACGAGCGGGCAGCATCTGCCGACTACCGGTGGACATAGTAGCGGGAAAAACGTTTGCAGGTCATTCTGATCCAATGGACTTTGCAATGCAAAGTTGGGGCGGGAAAGGGTATTGCGGGGTAAACACGGCGACCGCGCAATTTTTACAGCCCGCTGACTTTGCACCACAAAGCACACGGACGTTGTGGTCAATATCGCCGGCCCTGTGATTGACTTGCCGGATCGTGATCGAGCGCAAGTTACATGCAACGCCGGGCATCGACCCCGGACCGGGCCCGCACGCGCCCGATTACGACGTGGTGGTGCTGGGGGCAGGCGTGGCGGGGCTCGCCGCCGCCCGGCTGCTGGCGGAGGCGGGGGCAAGGGTGGTCGTGCTCGAGGCACGCCAACGCATCGGCGGGCGCGTTTTCACCGAGCGCATCGCGGGCGAGGGGCTCGCGCGCGGCCCGACCAGCACCATGGCCGTGGAACTCGGGGCGGAATTCGTGCACGGGCTGCCCGAGGAGAGTTGGACGCTATTGCGTGAGGCGCGCGCGCGCACCTACGAGTTGCAGGGCCTGCGCCTGCGTGCCACGCGGGGACGCTTCGAACGGCTAGATGAAGGGGCGGATGGCGGCACGGCGGTGCTCGAGCACATGAAGCGCTGGGCCAGCGGCCATTGCGAGCACGACGTGACCTTTGCGCATTATCTGCACCTCGCCGCAGTCAGCGGCCGGGTGGCGACGCGCGCCACCGAGTATGTCGAGGGCTTCAATGCGGCCGACAGCCGACGCATCAGTGTCGCGGCGCTGGTCAAGCAGCAGCAGGCCGAGGATGAGATCGATTCTGACCGGCTGTTCCGTGTGCGGGACGGCTACGACGTGCTGCCGGAATTTCTCGCCAGGAAAATCAATCAGGCCGGCGGGCTGATCCTGCGCGGACGCATGGTGCGGGAGATCACATGGCGCGGCGGGACGGTGAGCCTGGGCGGGTTGGATCAGGACGGGTGGGAGTTTCGTCTCCGCGCGCACCGCGCCGTGATCACACTGCCGCTCGGCGTGCTGCAGGCGGGAACGGTGGCGTTCGATCCGGCGCCCGCGGACATTCTGTGGCATGCCCGTCGTCTGGTGATGGGTTCGGTGGTGCGCGCGACGCTGGTGTTCGCTACGCCGTTCTGGCGTGATCTGGACTGGCCACCCGCGCGCAGCGCCGGACGGGACGACCTGCAGCAGCTCAGCTTTCTCTTCACCCGTGACGATGTGCCGTCCACGTGGTGGACGCCCATGCCGGACCCGGCGCCCACCATCACCGGGTGGGCTGGCGGCCCCAAAGCAGCGCTGATCGACAGCAGGACAAGGGGCGCGGGAGGAACCGATGCGCTGCAGCGCATGCACCTCGACGCGCTGGCACGGATGTTCGGCCTTGCCGAGGTCCATCTCCGGAGCCTGCTGCGAAGCTTTCACAGCCATGACTGGCAGGCCGACGTGTGCGCGCGCGGCGCCTACAGCTATGCGCCGGCGGGGGCGATCGATGCGTCGGAGAAGATGACCACGCCGGTCGAGGCCACACTGTTTTTTGCTGGCGAGCACACCGACGTCTCCGGACACTGGGGCACCGTGCACGGTGCCCTGCGCAGCGGCATCCGGGCGGCGCGGCAGCTCCTCGACCTATGATGCGGCCTGATCAGCGGAATATGGCGTCACGGCTTCGGCGCGCAAGGTGGGCAGCGTCTTCACGCTGCGGATGACCGGCAGCCGCCAGGCCGTAAGCGCCAGCAGCAGGGCGCTGGCGCCCGCGAAGGCAAGTGCCGCCCGCAGGCCGAGGTGCTCGCCGAGCCAGCCGCCGAGCAAGGCACCGGGGCCGGCCGGCAACAGAATGAGCCATCGCATGGTGCTGGTCATGCGGCCGAGCATCCGACCGGGCGTGACGGACTGTCGCAGCGCCAGGAAATTGATGAAGATGAATACCGCGCCGACGCCGTAGAGGAGCAGCATCGCGGCGTACGCGGCGACGCCAAAGGCATTTAATGGCGCAGCGGAGAGCAGCAGCCAGCCGGCCCCGCATACACCGAAGCCGAGCACCAGGATGGGTCCGGGTCCGAACCGGCGCGACAGTCGATGCGCGATGGCACTGGCCGCGATCGTTCCCACACCGAGTGCAACATAACTCAGCCCCACACCGCGCGCGCTCAAGCCCAGCCGGCGCGTTGCGAACAGGATCTGCACCACGGTTGCGGCCTGGCTGGACATCTGCCAGACGCCCACGCAACTGGCCATGGTCGGCAGCAGCCTGTGGCTGCGAACGAAACGCAAGCCTTCACGCATGGCGGGCCAGAATGCCTCGTTGGTCGCACTCGGGGTCTCCTTCACCGGTACGCCGCGCAGTATGGTGGCCGAGATCAGTAACAATACGGCGTCCGCCAGCAGAGCGATGGGCGCGCCGGTCAGACGAATCAGCGCGCCGGCCGCCGCCGGACCGGTGACTTCGGCGGTGGAGGTGGCGAGGGCGTTCTTCGCGTGCGCCTCGACCAGCCGTTCACGCGGTACGATCTGTGTGAGCACTACCTGCGCTGCGCTGCCGGCGGTGGTGTTCACTGCCCCGATCACGAAGCCCACGATGTACAGCCACGTCATCGACAGCCAGCCGAACCACCAGGCGAGAGGCACGGTGGCCACCGTGCACGCAACGGAGAGCTCACCGACCACGTACACCGGCAATTTGCGCACACGGTCGAGCCACACGCCGGTGGGCAGCGAGAACAGCACGAAGGGCACGATCTCCATGGCCGTCAGCAGGCCCATCTGCGTCGGAGCGGCGTGCAGCAGCACGGCGGCCGTGAGCGGCAACGCCAGCAGCGTCACCTGTCCGCCGAACGAGGAGATCAGGATCGAGGTCCACAGTCGCCGGTAGGTGGCATCGCGCAGGAGGTCGGTGGGTGCGAGCCTGAAACGAGCCGCAAAGTCGCTCACGATTCGAGTTCCGCCCATTTTGGACCGCACCATAGCATGCGGTAGCGGCGCCGGAGGGCGCTGACCCGCCATCGGATAGTGTGATGTCCCGCTTGGGCGGCCGGCCGATTGCCAGGGGGGGTTAATAGCGCCACGGTCGGTCAACCTTGCCCTGACGGGAGCTGCAATGACCATCGCCTGTCCGGACTGCGGGGTCCTGCAGGACCTGCCGCCACTGCCGCGCGGCACGGCCGCGGTATGTCCCGATTGCGATCACAGTCTGGAGCGCACCAGCGGGCGCAGCCAGGGCGCCGCCTTCGCTTTTGCGCTGGCCACGCTGATATTGCTGTTTCCGGCCAACACGGAGCCGTTGTTGCGCATCTCGATGCTCGGTGTCGATCGCGAATCGCATCTGGGGTCGGGCGTCATCACGCTGTGGAACAATCAATGGGTTATCGTTGCCGTCCTGGTGGCAGCCTTCGCCGTGGTGTTGCCGTTCATCCGGTTCGCATTGCTGAGTCTGGTACTCGGCTGTCTGCGCACGCAGCGCCGGCCGCCCTGGCTCGGGCGTGCCTTTCGCTGGAGCTTGCAACTCGATCGTTGGGCTATGCCGGACGTGTTTCTGCTCGGCGCGGCGGTCGGTTACAGCCGCGTCGCCGCCAATCTGCCCGTGCACATTGGCTGGGGCGGGATCTGTCTCATTCTGGCTGCCGTATGCGCGATGCTTTCGCGTGCGACGCTGGATCGACGCACCGTGTGGCGCTCCCT
Source organism: Steroidobacteraceae bacterium (assembly GCA_036521395.1). Classification (GTDB taxonomy): domain Bacteria; phylum Pseudomonadota; class Gammaproteobacteria; order Steroidobacterales; family Steroidobacteraceae; genus FEN-1191. Next base: position 6,342 of record DATDHV010000062.1, read on the forward strand.
GGAGAGCGAGCGCGAGCCGCCGCAGCCGGACGAGCCCGCGATCTCCTGCATCATCTGCGACTGCGTGGTTGCGGCCCGCAGCGATCAACGTTGCTGCCCGCGCTGCCGGGCACCGTTGGCCGCGCGCAAGCCGGCAGCGCTCGTGCGCACGCTTGCGCTGGTGCTCGCGGGGATGGCTTTCTACGTGCCGGCAAACGTCTATCCGATGAGCACGGACCTGCAGCTCGGTGAGCTCGTGGGACACCGGATCGTCGATGGGGTCGCCGAACTGTTCCAGGCGGGCTTGTGGCCCCTCGGTGTGCTCATATTCTGTACCAGCATCGCCATTCCGCTGCTCAAACTCATCGGCCTGAGCTGGTTGATGGTATCGGTTCGCCGGCGCTCGAGCCGGGGACTGGTATTCAAGACCAAGCTCTATCGCGTCATCGACGAGATCGGCCGCTGGTCCAATGTGGACGTGTTTACCATCGCGGTGTTCGTGCCGCTGCTGCAGTTCGGCCAGTTCGCCACGGCACAGGCATCTACCGGCGCCACAGCCTTCATCCTGGTCGTGGCACTGACCATGATCGCCGCCCGCACGTTCGATCCGCGCATGATGTGGGATGCGGCGCTAGGTGCACGAGCATGAGCGACCCTTCGCCCCCCGCAGCCACTGCCTCCCGGCGCACCGTGGCCGCCGTGCACAAAGGCGTCTGGCCGGGTTGGATCTGGGCCGTGCCACTCGCCGCGCTGGCCATCGTCGTCTGGCTGGTGATCCGCGCGATCAGCACCCGTGGCGTAGCGGTGACCGTATGGTTCGACAATGCCGCGCAAATGAAGCCCGACGCGACGCAGGTGTTCTATCGCGGGCTGGAAGTGGGCAAGGTCAGCGACGTGGCGCTGTCCAAGGACGGGACCAAGGCGATTGCTCACATTCGCATCCGGAGCGATTACAAGAAGTATCTGAACGCCGGTACGCGCTTCTACCTGATCGGCGCACAGCCCAGCCTGTCGGATCCTGCCTCGCTCAAGGCCATCGTCGCCGGTCCCACGCTGAGCATGGTGCCAGGCGCAGGATCGCCGGCGCGGGACTTTCTCGGCATCTCGGGGGAAGTGCCAGAACGCCTCGCCGTGGCGCTGCCCTATCGGGTGATGTTCGACGGCCCGGTGGGCGAGCTCAAAGTGGGCGCTGCCGTCACGTTGCGTGGTTTCACCGTCGGGGAAGTGGCGCGCATCGAGCTCACCATCGATCCGGCGGCGGGCAGCATCGCCACCGGCGTCACCATGCTGCTCGATCCAACGCGCTTTCAAATAGAAGGGGCGGCCCCGGCGGCGGGAAACTGGACGCCGATCATGAATGCGACGCTTTCAGCGCTGGTGCAGCACCAGCTTCGTGCACGCCTCACGCAATCTCCGCCGTTGGTCGGCGGCCGCCAGATCGAGCTGGCCACGGTGCCTGATGCGCCGCCGGCCATGCTGAAGATGGAAGGTCGCGTGCCCGAGATCCCGGCGGCGGGCACGAGCGGCATCGGCGAGCTCATGCAGGCCGCGGGAGAGCTTCCGGTGCGCGAGATCGGCGACAACGTGCGCGCAATCACAGGCCGGGTGAAGCAGTTGGTGTCTTCGCCACGCATCGACGACAGCGTCGCGCACCTCGATGGCGCCCTGGCGCAACTGGATCGCACGCTGCAGGAGGCCGGCCCGAAAGTCGCGCCGACGCTCCAGTCCGTGCACGATACGGTGGACGCGCTGCGGCAGACCGCGCGCGAGCTGGACGCGACCGTGTCGCAGGTTCAGGAGGTGATCGGCGCCAACCCGGCGGCGCCCGATGGCAGCCTGCAACCCACCCTGCTGCACCTGAGCCAGGCTGCGCGGTCGGTGCGTGTGCTGGCCGACTATCTCGATCAGCATCCGGAGAGCCTGGTGCGGGGGCGTTGATGAAGCATTCCAGGCACGGTGTGAGAAGGGTGGCCGCGGCGCAGCTTGCGGCTGCGTGCGTGATCCTGGCTGCCTGCGGCTCGAGCCCGCCGGTGCAATTCTTCGCACTCGAGCCGGCCGTGCGAGCCGATGCGCCGCGTCGACAGTCATCCACTGTCGTGCAGGTGGCGCGTGTGCACGTGCCGCCGGCACTCGACCGGCAGCAGATCGTGCATCAGGGGGGATCCGGTACGCTCACGCTGAGCGACCGGAGTCGCTGGGGTGCGCCGCTGGATGAGATGGCCCGACGCGTGCTGAGCCAGGATCTGCTGCGGCTGCTGCCGCAGGATTGCGTGATCCTGCCGGAAGAGCCGGCGCCGGCCGCGACAGAAAAGATTGTGGTCGATATCGTGCAGTTCGCCGCCGATGCCACCGGCACGGTGCAGTTCGCGGCGAGCTGGTCGCTGGTGTCGGCCGCTCCCGGCGCGCGGCCGCACAACCATTACGTGGAGCTCTCCGAGTCCGCCGATGCGCAGGATCAGGCCGCGCAGGTGCGCGCGATGAGCGATATTCTCGGTAAGCTCGCGGAGCAGATTGCGGCGGCCGTGGCCGCGCCACAGAGCTAGTGGGGCCGCTCAGCGATTGCGGCGCGCGGCCTGGAAGGCGACTGCGGCGACAATCGCGCGAGCACCGCGGGCACTTCCGAGCTCGGCGCCGGTCGCGCAAACAGAAAGCCCTGGGCCTGGTCGCAACCCACTTGTTGCAGCAGCTGGAGCTGCTCGGCGGTCTCAACTCCTTCCGCGACGGTCTGCATACCGAACGCGCGCGCCAGGGAGACAATGGTGGACACGAGGGTCAGGTTCTTCGGGGCGTCGACCATGCTCTGGACGAAGGAGCGGTCGATCTTGAGCGTGTTCACGGGCAGCCTGCCGAGCAGGCGCAGTGAGGAATAGCCGGTGCCGAAATCATCGATTGCGACGCCGATGCCCGCGGCACGCAATTCGGCCAGCTTGCCGATCGACAGTTCTATGTCCTGCATCAACATGCTCTCGGTGATCTCGATGTCCACACCCGCCGGCTGCTTGTTCGGCTCGATGCACCGCATCACCCGCTCAACGAAGTCCCGGCGCCGTAGCTGCAACGGTGAGACGTTGACCGCCACGCGGAAGTGTGCAGAGCCGGAAGCGGTCCAGCGGCGCAGATCGCGGGCGGCCTGGAGCAGTACCCACTCGCCCACTTCGACGATGGCGCCCGAGCGTTCGAGCAGCGGGACGAACAATGATGGGGGAACCAGGCCGTCCTGCGAGTCCTGCCAGCGCAGCAGGGCCTCGAAGCCTTCGACCGCGCCGCTCGCGATGCTGATTTTCGGCTGGTAGTGCAGCAGGAACTCGCCGCGCTCGAGGGCGCCTGCCAGCCGCGCCTCGAGCGCGAGGCTGCGCGTGGTCGGCCGCTGTGTCACCATCCCGTAGAGCACGTAGCTTTCGCTGTCTTCACGCGCTGCCTTGAGCGCCGCCTCGGCGTTCTGCACCAGGGCGTCGGCAGTGTCGCCGTCGGACGGATAGAGGGCAATACCGGACCGGATCGCGAGCCGCAATGCCTCGCCGTCGATCTCGAATGGTTCGACGAACAGGCGTGACACCACGTTCTGCGACAACCGTCCGGTGTCGCCGGCACTGGCCTCGCTGCCGGCATTGGCAGCGGCAGCGCCGGTTGCATCGAGCACCATGGCGAAGGTGCCGCCGCCCAGATGCGCCAGGCACTCGGGGTCGGGACAAGCGGCCTTGAGCCGCGCCGCCACCTTCTCGATCAGGCGGTCACCGACGTAGCGGCCGAATGAGTCGTTGATGGCTCCGAGCTTCTGCAGGTCGAACGCGATGACGAGGAAGTTTCGCCCCACGCTCGCTGCCGTGCGCGTGGTCAGGCGCTGGCAGAAGAGCGGCCGCTTCGCGAGCCCCGTGAGGCTGTCGAAGTAGGATAGAAAGTGGACGGCTTCGTCCTTCTCGAGATACTGGAGCGCGAAGCCCAGATTAGCGGTCAATTCCAGCAATACGCCGATCTCGGCTTCGTCGAACACGTTGCATTGGGCGCTGAAGAGTGTGATGACACCGATGATCGTGCCGTCGACGAGCAAGGGCAACGCGGCCACTGCCGGGTAGCCGTGGGCCAGCAGCACCTCGGTATGCGCCAGCGTGTGACGCTCGCTCGTGAGGTCGTTGAAGACCGCCGGGGCGCGTTGGCGCATGGCGCGCTCGGCGACGCCCACGGCGGCCAGCGCGTGCAGGGGTACGGAGCCGGTACCCGCGCCGGCGCGAGGCCGCAATATTTCCGTGCCCGGATCGATCAGACTGACCATGATGCGATCGTAGCCGCCCTGTTGAACGGCGATGCGGCAGACCTCATCGAGCAGCTCGCCGCGATTGCGCAGGCGCAGGATGGCGGAGCTCGTGCTGCTTAGCATGCGGTAGGTACGCGTCAGCCGGCGCAGCCGCAGATCCTGGTCGCGCCGCAGTGTGATGTCGCGATCAGCGCCGCGAAAGCCGGTGGCTTGGCCGGACTCGTCGAGGATGGTGACCACGTTGCGCTCCAGCCAGCGCAGTTGGCCGTCCGCGCCGCGCCAGCGCGCGACGGCTCCCGTGAGGTGCAACTGTCCTTCGGCCGGCAGCAAAAAGGTCGCCGCGACACGCTCATCGTCGTCAAGATACTTGCGGAAGTCCTGGCCGATCAGGGCATCAGGTTGATAGCCGAGCATGGTTGCGACCGCGGCGCTGCAATATCTGAAGCGGCCGTGAACGTCCGTTTCCCAGATCCAATCCTGCGAGGTCTCGACCGTGGCGCGTAGCTGTTGTTCGCTGCTGCGCAGTTGCTGTTCGGAATGACGCTGGCCGGCTTTGAGCGCGGCCTCACGCAGCGCGCGCTCCACGGCGGCGGCCAGTCGCGAGAGATTGGATTTGAGAATGTAATCGGTTGCACCCCTGCGCAAGGCGTTGATGGCGCGTTCCTCGCCGATGGTGCCGGAAACGAACAGGAACGGCGTCTCCGGGACCTGCTGCGCGGCAATCTCGAGTGCCCGCAGGCCGTCGAACTGCGGCAGGGAGAAATCGGAAAGAATGAGATCGGGCCCGATGTCGTGCAGCGCCGATATGAAGTCCGGCTCGGTCTGCACCCGGTGGATGAGGCAATCCAGGCCGCCCCTGGCCAGATACCAGGCGAGCAGCTCTGCGTCGGTATCGACGTCCTCGACAATGACCAGTTTTAGCTGCTTATCCATGGAGGCCCCGGCAGGCTAGTGTGGTGCCGCGACGCCTGGTACGGCAGTATCTGAATCGCAGTGATGCGACCTGGTATGTGACCTGGCGCACAATTCGGACGCGCGGCCGAGCAGCTCACGGGGGCGCCGCTGCCGGCAGAGCAAATTCGAAGCACGCCCCCGCCTCAGGCTCGCTCCGGGCCCAGATGCGACCGCCGTGGCGGGCGAGGATGCGGTGCACGATGGCCAGGCCGACACCAGTGCCGGCGAAGTCCTGCGCGCCGTGCAGACGCTGAAACACCGCAAACAGCTTGTCCGCGTAGCGCATATCGAAGCCGGCGCCGTTGTCCTGCACCTGGTAGAAGAACTCCGCTTCCTGGACATGGCCGCTGACGGTGATCCGTGGCTGCGGCCGCTTCGAGCTGTACTTCAGGGCGTTGCCGATCAGGTTGCACCACACCTGGCGAAGCACGGTCGCATCCCCGGCGCATGCCGGCAGCTCGGTGATCAAGATGGTCGGCTCCGGACCGGCGTAGCCGGCCATGACGACGGTAACGGCCTCCCTCGCGAGCGCCGTCATGTCGACCCGCGTCAGACTGAGCGACTGCCTTCCGGCCTGCGAGAACGCCAGCAGCCCCACGATGAGCTCGTCCATCTTGCGACAGCCCTCGCGGATGACGCGCACGACGCCGCGCCCTTCCTCGCCCAGCCGCTCACCGAAGTCGTCGTCCAGGATGTGGGCGAAACCGTCGATGGCCCGCAGCGGTGAGCGCAGATCGTGTGAGATGGAGTACGAAAAGGCCTCGAGCGCCTGATAGGCATCGGCGAGCTCCGCGGTGCGGCGCCGCTCGCGCTCCTGCAGTGCCGCGTTCTCGCGTCGCAGCCGCTGCGCGGCCAGCGCGCGCACGATCACCGGCAGGATGACGTTGAGCTTGAACGGTTTGAGTATGTAGTCCAGCGCTCCGCCCTGCATGGCCTGCACCGCGGTGTCGATGGTGCCGTGGCCCGTCATGACGATGGCGGCGAGCGTCGAGTCGACGGCTCGGGCGGCATTGATGAGCGTGATGCCATCCATCTCCGGCATCATGAGGTCGGTCAGCAGCAGATCAACCTCACCGGGGCGCAGTTCGCTCAATGCCTGCCGCGCCGAGCTGAAGCCGCGCGTCGTGTAACCTTCCACCTGCAAGGTGTCGCACAGCGCGCGCAATTGGGCCGGCTCGTCGTCGACCACCAGCAGCCGCGCAGGCTCCACGGCACTCATGCCACGAGCTCCGCAAATGCGGCACGCAATTCCTGCAGGCGGGGCGGCTTGCTCAATACCCTGCTCACGTGCGGCGGGGTGTCGTTGGCCGCAATCAGCCGCTGTCCCCAGCCCGTGAGCAGGATGACAGGGGTCAGCGGCGACATCTCCTTGATCGCCGCCGCGACCTTGCGGCCGTCCACATGGGGCATGCCGAGGTCGGTCACGACGATATCGAAGCCGTTCCCGCCACGGTGGGCGGCCGCGAAGGCCTCTATGCCGGCGCTGCCACCATGGGTGGCCACGATCACGTGCCCGTCTTCCTGCAGCGTATCCTGCAGCGACTTGATCAGCAGCGGGTCGTCATCGACCAGCAGAATGCGCAGGCGTCGCATGACCACGGCGGTCTTCATCAGACGCGTCATGGAGACCGCCGAGGCGGTGAAGGCGGGAAAACTCAGGCGCACGGTGGTGCCACGGCCGGGCGCGCTTTCGATCGCGATCTCGGCGCTGTGGCGTTGGATCATGCCGTACACCATGGCCAGACCGAGTCCCGTGCCGCGCTCGCCTTTGGTCGTGTAGAAGGGCTCGAGACAGCGGCGGCGCGTGTCTTCGTCCATGCCAATGCCTGAGTCGATGACCTCGATGATGACGTGCTCGGACTGCCCGCCGTTGGCGTTGGTTCGGGTCCGCACCACAAGGGTGCCCCCGCCGGGCATGGCATCGATGGCGTTGAAGATCAGATTCGTCAAGGCATCGCGAATCTCATTCTCCGCGCCCATGATGTCCGGCAAGGACTCGGCCAGATCCATGTGCAGATCCACCATGATGCCGCGCTGCTGCGGCAGATCGCTCCAGCGGGGCTTGGTGAGATCCACGATCTGCCGCACGGCCCCGTTGAGTCCCACCCGTTCGAGCGTCAACTGCGCTTCGCGCTCGCGGTAGAACTCCCGCATACGTGCCACGGTACGGGCCACGTCCTCGATGGCGCGCTGAATCGTACCCAAGTAGCTGCGCGCACGTTCGCTCAGATTGGGCTCGTGCTCGAGCAGCGATTCGGTGTAGAGCGAGACCGGGGAAATCGCGTTGTTGATGTCGTGTGCGATGCCGCTGGCCATCTGCCCGAGAGCACGCAGACGCTCCTGCTGCATTACCGTGTGCTGGGACTGGCGCAGGTCGTCGTACGCCTGCTGCAGGGCGCCATACAGGCGCGACTGATGACTTGCCAGGGCGACGTGCTCGCTGAGCTGCCGGAGAAACTCGCATTCACCGCTGCTGAAAGCCTCTATCGCGGAACGCGCGCAGATCAGGACACCGAACACCTGGCTCTCGACGATCAGCGGCGCGATGACCAGCGAGCGAAGCCCGGCCTGTGCCAGTCGCTGTGGAAACGGAAACAGGACTTGGAGCACGTCGGGCTCGTAGACGAGCTGTCCGGCAATGCAGCGCGACAGGCCGTTGTGGTCGATGGGGACGTGCGAGTGCTCGGCCAATTCCAGCGTCTGGGCGAATGCCGTGCTGCCGATGCCGATGGTGCTGACGGTAAGGGACTGTGCGACGGGATCGTGCAGCAGGAAGCAGCCGAAGTCGATGGGGAGATTTTCCTCCAGGCTACTGAGGACCACCAGGAAGATGCTATGCAGATCCTGGCGATCACCGATGGCGCGCGTGATGTGCTGCAGCAGATCCAACCGCCCGAGCTGGGCATGCAGGCTGCCTTCGGAGCGCTGGATCTGGGTCAGCATCTGATTGAACGAGTCGGTGTAGACGTCGAACTCATAGGCCCCCGTGCGGGCGGCTCGAACCGAGTAATCATGTCGCTCCGACACTGCCCGCGCGGTCTGCGCCAGCGCCAGGATGGGCCGCAGTAATCGGTGCTGCAGCCGCCGTGATATGAGGTAAGCCAGGAGGAGCGAGCTCACGGTGACAATGCTCAGGATCAAACCGTACAGTCTGGCGCGGGCGTACATGGCACCCAGGTCCGACCTGACGTACAGCGTGCCCAGTCGTTCCGTGCCTTGGGCAACCGGCTCGAAGCCGGCCAGCGCATCGCGCTCGAAGCCGTAGCCTATCCTGCCGGGACTGCTCGGAATGTTCGCGTGGCGCGCAGCGGGCGGATAGACCGCGAACACCTTGCCCTGCACATCGTAGAGCGCGGCTGCAACGATGTGCGGGTCGGCCTTGAAAGCGGTCAGCACGTCGGCGGCATCGTCGCTGTTATCGAACGCCAGGGCGGCAGTACTGTTGCTGGCAATCGCCGCGCTGAGGGTCTGCAGTTCCTGGATGCTCGAGTGCCTGAAAGTCAGCACCTCGTAGGTGCAGAACGCCACGGTCATGAGCGCCAGCACCGCACCGCTGGAGAGCAGGATCATGCGCATCAGGGTGCGTCGGATCGGTATGGATGACGCCGTCATGGTCAATCCCCCCGCGTCGCGCTGACGATTTCAGCCGGCCGCAGCAAATTCGAGCTGATTGTCAGCCCTGCGGCGTGCGCCGAATCAACGTTGATCCGCAATCGAATGCGGTCATTCTCGGTCACGAACTGCACCATGACTCCGTGTTCCGAGGAACCGTCCATATCGGAGACGGTGAGCGTGCTGCGGTGGTCCAGGGCGGCCAGCACGTGATCGAGCTGCGGGCCGGCCGAGCGAGCTATGAAGAGGATGCGACAGTCAGCGACTTCATCGACCCCCCGAAAGCGGCGCACAACGAGCGGGTGGCCATCGATCTGCTCGCCGCGCACGGCCTCATCCAGTTGTGCCCCGAACGGGTCGTCACCCAGCACACCGATGACGAAGGGGGCGCCCGGCGCACCGATAGCCTGCGCGGGCCAGGACACGAAATGCGAGAAATTGAAGACGAACACGGCCTTGACCTGGTACTCGCCGGCGGCGTCGGCGCGGGCAGGCTGGCAGGGCGCGAGTAGCGCCAGGGCGAGAAGTGCAGCACCGATCAGCCGGACGGCGCCCGCAAGCACTGCCCTCAATACCGCCATGTCAGCTTCCCGTACACACTTCGCTGGATCTCCACCCGATCGGGGGACGGGAAGCCGTATTCGGGATGATAGTTGTGCAGCAGATTCTGACCGACCAGCGAGAGTTCGAGCCGGTCGCTGGCGCGCCAGGACAGGTGCGTATCGAGCTCGAAGTAGCTCGGCACGGTGCCGATGGTGGTGCCGCTGTTGATATGGAGGGTATCGACCCAGCGCAGCGCATTACTGAACTCGATGTGGCGCGGCAGGTTCAGGGAGGAGCGCAGCGAGAACTGGTGTTCCGGATCGGCCGTCTCGTTGAGCGCACCATTGATATCGGTCGCGCCCGCCTTGACGTGCAGATGCTCCCGCAGCAGTGTGTAGCCCGCATGCAGCGACCAGGCGTCGGTCACGCGGAAGTCGCTGCTGTACTCCAGGCCGTAGGTGTCGCCCTCGAGATTGTTGGCGAAGAACAGGGGCAGTATGGTGCCCGGCGTGAAGCTCGTGCTGCGCACGTCGTCGTAGACGTTGTAGTAGGTCGAAACCGAAGTCGAGAGTCTCGAGTTGATCTGGGCGCGGTAGCCCAGCTCATACGCGATGACGGTCTCGGACATGAAGTCGGCGCCGCCCTTGAGCAGCACGAAGTAGGGCGGTGATCCCTCCGACTCGTCGCGGTCGACGCGCGAAGGCGTGCGAACGGCGCGCGAGACGGCGCTCCACATCGTCTGATCCGGCGTGAGAGTCCATCGCAGGCGGACGTCGGGCTCGAACTCGAAGCCGGTATAGTCGTTGTGCTCGAGCTTGCTGCCGAGCGTGAGCGCCAGGTTCGACCGCAGCCGGATCTCATCCTGCACGAATGCGCTGTACAGATCCTGGTTCAGCGTCGGAGGGAAGAATCCCAGTGAGGGCGCGTTGGTGGCCATATCGTGCGTGTAACGGAACCCCAGGCCCCAGATTAGGCTGTTGCGCGTGTCGAGTGCGATACGATGCTGGAAGTCGACGTCGTAGGTCGTCAGGTTATCCTGCAGGAAGCCGGCCGGCGTCAACCGCAGGGTGCCGAACACCAGTGGCGCAATCGGATCGGTAAGATTGGCTTGGTCGAAGTAGGACTGCAACGTCATCGTCGAGCCGTTGGAGAGTGTGCGTGTCCATCGACCCAGCACGTTACCGCCCTCGGTATCGGCGATATTGCCGGAGGTGACATCTTCCCTGCCGTCGTAGATATCGCCCTGGAGCGTCAGGTCATCGTGCGCGGAGGGTTTGGAGTCGATGCGAAAGCCGCCGCGCGCCTGTCGCCAGGCATCGAACGCGGGGTCGCCGTTGGGAAGCGCTTCATCGCCGCGCTCGAAATACTTTCCGTAGATGCGGAAATCGGTGTCCGGTGCCAGTACGCCGCCGTAGCGCACGGTGCCGGAGTCCTTGAGCTCGGATCCTGCACCCGCCTCCACCGACAGGCCCTGGGTGGCGGTCGCGCTCTTGGTGATGATGTTGATCACGCCGTTGACGGCGTTGGCGCCCCAGAGGGTGCCGCCCGGACCGCTGATGACCTCGATGCGATCGATGTCCGCGAGCGGGTAGTCCTGTATGTCCCAGAACACCCCCGAGAACAGCGGCGTGTACACCGTGCGCCCGTCGATCATCACCAGCAGCTTGTTGGCAAGCGCGGTATTGAAGCCGCGCGCGCTGATGGCCCAGTCGTGGGAATTCTTCTGCGCCACCTCCAGATTGTCCGCCAGGCGCAGCGCCTCCGGCAGGCTCGTGGCGCCGGAGCGCCGGATATCGTCCTGCGTGATCACCTGAATCGCTGAGGCGGTATCGAGCAGCTTCTGCGGCCGCCGCGCTACCGAGGTGACCTGGACGTTCATGAGATCTTCGAGATTCAGTTGTTTCAGTTGACCGATGGACGGCGCCGCGCCATCGGGATCGCTTTGCGCCAGGCACGGTGCGCTCGAAGCGCACAGCACGGCGAGAATCCACAGCACCATGGCCGTGCTTCGCGGACGCGCGGGAGGCACGCCCGCGGCCGAAATGCCGGCAATGAAAACCGCGCTCTTCAAAGATCCTCTCGCCACGAGACCTCGTTATGTTCTGCCACCCGTTATGTTTATTGCTCGTAGAGTGCTCCGCGGCCGGCGCACTGCCTACATGGAATGGCGCGTTTTGTGAGTGAGGTCTCAGACGGGAGCGGTCACGAACGGTTCGAGCCTTTGCGCCACGGCGAGCGCGTGTGAATCACGTCCGCTGAGGGCGGCGATCGACAGGCCCACCGGTGGCTCGTCACGCTCCTGGCAGGGCAGGCTGATGGCGCAGCCATCGAGGAAGTTGATCAGCGAGGTATTTCTCAGCAGGGCGCGGTTGACTTCCAGGTAATCATCGTCGGACTCCACGGCCGAGAACGGCGCCGCCACTCTGGTCACGGTAGGAAGCAGCCACGCATCGAATGGCTCGAGCGCCTGCGCAGCGAGCTGTTGCACGGCGTGGCGGGTGGCTTGTGCAGCCGTGTATCGCTCGAGCGTGATATTGCGCCCCAGCTCGAGTCGGGAGCGCACGCGCGGATCGTACAAATCGGCGGACCGATCGAGCAGAGCCTGGTGAACGTCAAAGGCCTCGCGTCCGGCAATGACGACGCCGGGATGCTCGCGGGGGACGCGCTCGAGGGCGGGCACGGCGACGTCCACTAGCTCCACGTCTGCGGCCGCAAGCCGCAGCAGGGCCTGCTCGTAGGCGCGCCGCACTGTCGGCTCCATGTCATCCTCGATGTATCCGCGCAGTCGTGCCAGCCGCAGGTGCGGCTGCAGCACCGCGGCGGCCGCGGGCGGTGCCGTCAGCACTGCGTCCGCCTCGGCGCAGGAACGCACCGTTTTTGCGATCACGCCCACCGAGTCCAGCGACGGTGCGAGCGGCCATACGCCATCGAGACTGATGCGACGCGCCGTGGGTTTCCATCCCACGAGGCCGCACAGCGCGGCCGGAATGCGTACCGAACCCCCGGTGTCGGTACCCAGGCCCATCTCGGCCATGCCATCGGCCACTGCAACGGCAGCGCCGGAGGAGGAGCCGCCCGGGATCCGCCGCCGCATGGCGCGGCCGAAAGGGTTGGCGGGTGTACCGTAGTGTGGATTCAAGCCGATGCCCGAGTAGGCAAACTCCGTCATGTTGGTCTTGCCGATGATGACGGCGCCGGCGCGCCGCAGGCGCGATACGACCTGCGCATCGGCGGAAGCCGGCGGCGCGTCGCGCCGAACGAGCGATCCGGCCCACGTGGTGTGGCCCAGCACGTCGAACAGGTCCTTGACCGCGATCACCCGGCCGTCGATGGGTGAGAGTGCACGGCCGGATGCACGTCGGCGATCGGCGGCAGCGGCATCGAGCAATGCACTGTGCGCGTACACCTGGGTGAAGACGCGCGCGCCTTCGCCGTCCGTGGCCGCAATCGCCGCCAGGCAACGGCTGGTTGCGGTCGTGCAAGCGTCCAGCTCATCCCCCATGCTCTGCCCGTCTCTTATATAAGGTATGGACCGGGGTGGGCCGAGGTTGGACCGCGGCCGGCGGCCAGCGAGCAGCGCCATCATATCGAATCATTGCCTGGGCACGTATCTCCATCCGGTGGCGCTGGCGATCGCGGCCAGCACGGCGAGCGCTACCGCAAAGATCAGGTGCGCAGTGGGCGCGCCGGTGGCCACTGACAGCAGTCCGACCCCGATCACCGGTAGTGAATTTGCCGTGTAGCACACGAGCAGATAGCTCGAGATCACTTCGGCGCGCCGCGCCGGCGGCGTGATCTCATTGACGATCCGGAGACTGCCGCGATATCCGATCGCGGTCGCCGCGCCGCTGATCAAGGTGGCAGGCACCAGCAGCTCCAGGGAACCCAGTCGTTCGGCCGCGATCAGCAGGGCCATGCCAAGCAGCAACAGCCCGGTCGCCACCAGCAGGGCCGGGCGGTTGCGCAGGGCACCGGTGGAGGCGGCGGTAACGGCGCCGCCGCCGAAGAACACAGCCACGAGTGCGCCAACCGCGGCGAGATTGTGCACGTGCAGACTCTGCGAGAGCAGGCTCGGGGCCAGGGCGGCATAGAAGCCGCCCAGCGCAAAGGTGTCGAAGGCCATGACCGCAGGACCGATGAAGGCCGCACGAATATCGCGCGGCACACCGATGCGCGGCCGCAGCGAGAGTTCGCCGGCGTCCCGCACCACGTGCCCGACGCTCTCGGGAGCAGCCCACAGCATGCCGAAGACCAGCAGCAGCATGGCCAGGAATACCACGTAACTGGTGCGAAGCGGCCATGGGCCGTACTGGGCCAGCAGCCCCGCCATCAGTGCACCGATGGCCAGACCTGCGAGATTGCCCGTGCTCGCAATCGTGGCGGCGCGCGCCCGGTCGCGCGTGGGCTCCAGCTCGGCGATCCATGCCGTGAGCGCGCCCGCCCCCAGCCCGGCCGCGAGGCCGTTGAGCACGCGAGCGATGAACAGCCACGCGGTATCACTCGCCAACACGAAACACACCGCGCTGGCGAACAGCAGGGCGAAGGCGAGCAGTGTGGTTGGGCGGCGGCCGATCTGGTCGGACAGTCGCCCGAGCGCGAACAGTACCGCCAGGTTCCCCAGGGCGTAGCTCGCGTAGATCGCGGTCACG
>DATDHV010000063.1:0-15891 GCA_036521395.1 Steroidobacteraceae bacterium
CCGAAGCCAGCCGTGGGCTGCTCGAGCCGCTCGCGCATCTGACGGCCGTGCCGCTGTCGCTCTCGCCCGGGGTGCTGCCGGTCTATGCGGCCCGCACGACGCTGCGCATGTTCGTCGCCATGGCGCTGTCGCTGCTGTTCACCTTCACGTACGGAACCTGGGCCGCGAAGAGCCCGCGCGCCGAGCGCATCCTGGTGCCGATTCTCGACATTCTGCAGTCGGTGCCGATTCTCGGCTTCCTGTCGGTCACCGTGGTGTTCTTCCTGTCGCTGGTACCTGGCCGCGTGCTCGGGGCTGAATTCGCGGCGATCTTCGCGATCTTCACCAGCCAGGCATGGAACATGGCGTTCAGCTTCTATCAGTCGCTGCGCACAGTTCCGGACGAGTTGCGCGAGGCGGCCGACTCCTTCCACCTCTCCCCGTGGATGCGCTTCTGGCGTCTGGAAGCGCCGTTCGCCATGCCGGCGCTGCTGTGGAACATGATGATGTCGATGTCCGGCAGCTGGTTCTTCGTCGTGGCCTCCGAGGCCATCAGCGTCGGCCACACCAACATTGCGTTGCCTGGGGTCGGTTCCTACATCGCGCTGGCCATTCAGCAGCGCTCCCTGAGCGCCATCGGCTGGGCCATCGCGACGATGCTGATCGTGATCCTGGCGTACGATCAGCTGATCTTCCGCCCGCTGATCGTTTGGGGCGATCGCTTCCGCATCGATCAGGAGCAGGGCGGACAGGTGCCGAGTTCCTGGGCACTGACCATGATGCAACGCTCGCGCATCATGAGCGCGCTGCGGGCGCTGTTCTACGCCGTCGTGCGCTGGACCAGCCGGCGCGCCCCCCGCCCCGACACGCTCACCGCGCTCGCGCCGGCCGGCACCGGCGTCGGCCGGCGCATCGACGTGCTGTGGTTCGTGCTGCTGCTCCTGATCGTGGGCCTGGCAGTGTGGCGCATCGCACGCATGCTGATCGGGGAGACCACGGCGCACGAAGCCCTGCACGTCGCCGGCCTGGCCACGATCACCATGCTGCGCGTGCTGATCCTCATTGCGCTCGCCAGCCTGGTCTGGGTGCCGATCGGCATCTGGGTGGGCCTGCGGCCCCGAGCCACGCAGATCGTGCAGCCAGTGGCCCAGTTCCTGGCAGCGTTCCCGGCCAATCTGCTGTTTCCGCTGGCGGTGTTCGGCATCGTGACCTGGAGGCTGAACCCGGATCTGTGGCTCAGCCCGCTCATGATCCTGGGCACGCAGTGGTACATCCTGTTCAACGTAATCGCGGGCGCCTCGGCCATGCCCTCGGAGCTGCGCTATGCGGCGCAGAACTTCGGCGTCAGCGGACGGCTCTGGTGGCGCAAGGTGGCGCTGCCCGGCGTGTTGCCCTATTACGTGACCGGTGCCATCACCGCCTCGGGAGGATCCTGGAACGCGGCGATCGTGGCCGAGGTCGCAAGCTGGCGCAACGTCGAGGTCAAGGCCCATGGCCTGGGCGCGTACATTGCCGAGGCCACCAATGCCGGCGATTTCCACCGTATCATCCTCGGCATCGCGACCATGAGCCTGTTCGTGGTGGCCATCAATCGCGCGTTCTGGCGACCGCTGTACTATTACGCCGAGCGCAAATTCCGCCTGACGTGAAAGGTAAGCGCGCATGAATTCCGTCATGAGTCAAACGGCCGAGGCGCTGCTGGCGGTCGCGGACGTCCGCAAGGCCTTTCCCAAGCCCGACGGCGGCGAGCTGCTGGTGCTCGAGGGCGTGAACCTCAGACTCGAGGCCGGACAGATCGTGGGCCTGCTCGGACGCTCGGGCTCGGGCAAGTCGACGCTGCTGCGGCTGATCGCGGGACTCGCGGAGCCCAGCGGCGGCTCACTGTCCTTTCGCGGCCGCCCGATCTCGGGACCGACCGCGGGCGTGGCCATGGTATTCCAGAGCTTCGCCCTGTTCCCGTGGCTGACGGTGTTCGAGAACGTCGCGCTCGGCCTCGAGGCCCAGCACATGCCCAAGGCCGAAATCCGCAAGCGCTCGCTCGCGGCCATCGACCTGATCGGCCTCGATGGCTTCGAATCGGCCTACCCGCGCGAACTCTCCGGCGGCATGCGCCAGCGCGTCGGCTTCGCCCGCGCGCTGGTGGTGCACCCCGACGTGCTGCTCATGGACGAGCCGTTCTCCGCGCTCGACGTGCTGACCGCCGAGACGCTGCGCACGGATTTTCTCGATCTGTGGGCCGAGGGCCGCGCGCCCATCAAGGGCGTGATACTGGTCACGCACAACATCGAGGAAGCCGTGCTCATGTGCGATCGCATCCTGGTGTTCGGCAGCAACCCGGGCCGCATACTCAGCGAGATCAACGTCACGCTGCCGCAGCCGCGCAAGCGCCTCGACCCGACGTTCCGCGAACTCGTGGAGCGCATCTACGTCGAGATGACCGTGCGGCGCCCCGGCGGCACCGCGGCCGGGGCCCGCACCGAGCGCTTTCCGGGGCTCGGTATCGGCAGCGTGCTGCCGCGCGTGTCCTCGAACCTGCTATCCGGCCTCATCGAGACGGTCGCTGCGCCCCCCTTCAACGGCACCGCCGATCTGCCCAAGATCGCCTCCGACCTGCAGATGGAGATCGACGAGCTGTTTCCGGTGGCCGAGACCCTCCAGCTCATGCGCTTCGCCGAGGTCGAGGGCGGGGATATAAGGCTGACCGAGGCCGGGCTCGCCTTTGCCAATGCCGTGCTGGATGAACGCAAGCGCATCTTCGCGCGTCACCTGCTCACCTACGTCCCACTTGCCGCCCACATCCGCCGGGTGCTCGACGAGCGCGCCTCCCACGCCGCCCGCAAGAGCCGCTTCATCGATGAGCTTGAGGACTTCATGGGCGAGGACGACGCCGAACAGACCCTGCGCGCCATCGTGAGCCTCGCGCGCTACGGCGAAGTCTTCGCTTACGACGACGAGAGCGCCGTGTTCAGTCTCGAGAATCCGGTCTGATTTGCCTCACCTGGCATTCTGTTTCTTATCCGGTACAATACGCGACATAAGAACGGCTAGAAAGGTGGTAGAGAAACAATGTGGCTGGCCTCGGAGATGGCGGCCTTCGCCCATGTGGCCGAGCTCGGATCCTTCACCGCGGCAGCGCGCGCCCTCAACGTGACCAAAGTGGCCGTGAGCCGCGCCGTAGCGAGCCTGGAGCGGCGTCTCGGAAGCCGGCTGCTCACGCGCACCACACGACGCGTCGCACTGACGCCGGCTGGCGCCCTGCTGCAACCGCACTGCCAGCGGCTGCTGCGCGAAGTGGAGTCGGTGCGTACCCGCTTTGCCTCGCCGGGCCCGGGCCAGCAGCGCCTGCGCGTGCTGGCCGATGCCGGTTATGGGCGATTGCTGGTCACGCCGCTGGTGCCACGCTTCCTCGAGCATTACCCGAACATCGAGCTGCAGGTGGCACTGACCGACGCGCTGCCGGAGGCGCCCGGCGGGGCCGCCGGGACGGGGTGGGACGTGCTGATCTGCAACGGCGTGCCGAACCGGCCCGATCTCATGCACACACCACTGGGCAATCCGCCCCTGCTGCTGTGCGCGACACCGGCCTATCTGCAGCGCGAGGGACGGCCGCACGCCCCCGGCGACCTCAACGCGCATGCGGTGCTACGCGTGATCGACCCGCTCGAGGAGCCGCCGGCGCTGGCGCTGCGACGCGGCAACGAGAGCCAGGAGGTGCGATTGCGACCCGCCCTGCGGGTCAACGACCCGGCGCTGGTGCATTCCAGTACCGCGGCGGGGCTCGGCATCGGCGTCTTGCCCGAATTTCTCTGCCGGCAGGGGCTGGCCCTCGGCAAGCTCGAGCGCGTGCTGCCCGAATGGTCGCTGGCGCGGCCGCTGCAACTCGCAGCCGTCTTTGGTGCCACCGGCGCGCAGTCCCCCGCCGGACGTCAGTTCATCGAGTTCCTGCTCGCGAACATGGTCCCGGTGCTGGGCGCGGCGGCCTAGATCAGCTCCGGATCGGCGTCGGCGACGCTGGCACCGCCGGCCTTGATGATGCGCGCGAGGCTCAGGCTCTGCGGCAACAGGTATTCGGCATAGAAGCGCGCGCTCTGCAGCTTGCCGCGGTAGAAACCGGGGTCATCGCTGCCCTCGGCGAGCCGGCGAGCCGCGACCGCGGCGCTGCGGGCCATGAGCGCGCCGCCGAGCACGCGGCCGCACAGATGCAGGAATGGCACGGAGACGGCGTAGGCGCGCGCGGGAGTCTCCCCGTACTGGTACAGCAGCGCCTCGGTCGCATCGCGCAGCACGGTGACCGCCTCGATGGTCGCATTGCGCACGCTGCGCATGGCCGGCTCGCTGCCGCGCAGATCATTGAGCTCGCGCAGCATGTCGGACAACAGCGCCGCCATGGCCGCGCCGCGGTCGCGCACGATCTTGCGGCCGAGCAGGTCGTTGGCCTGGATGCCGGTGGTGCCCTCATAGATCGAGGTGATACGCACATCGCGCAGCGTCTGCGCGGCGCCGGTCTCCTCAATGAAGCCCATGCCGCCATGGATCTGGACCGACAGCGAGGCAAGCTCGGCGCCCTGCTCGGTACACCAGCCCTTGACGATGGGTATCAGCAGCTCGCCGCGGGCCTGGGCGACCGCCGCGCGTTCTGAGTCCGGATCGGCGCGCGCCCGGTCGAATGACAGGGCCGTGTACAGCGCCAGTGCGCGCATGGCCTCGACGTTTGCGCGTATGGTGAGCAACATACGCGCCACATCCGGGTGCGCGATGATGGGCGCGGGTGCGGCATCGTCCGGTCTGCCCACCGCGCGGCCCTGCCGGCGGCTGTGAGCCCACTCGCCGGCCTGCTGCAGCGCGAGCTCGGACAGCCCGATGCCCTGGACGCCCACCGATAGGCGCGCTGCGTTCATCATGATGAACATGTATTCGAGCCCATGGTGCGGCTCGCCGACCAGGTAACCGAGCGCGCCCCCACCATCTCCGTAGGACATCACACAGGTCGGGCTCGCGTGGATGCCGAGCTTGTGCTCGATCGACACGCAGCGCAGATCGTTGTGCTCGCCCAGACTGCCGTCGGGAGCCACCAGGCGCCTGGGCACGGCGAACATTGAAATACCCTTGACGCCGGGGGGCGCGCCATCGATGCGCGCCAGCAGCAGGTGCACGATGTTGTCCGCGAGATCGTGTTCACCGTAAGTAATGAATATCTTTTGCCCCGAGATCCGGTAGTGCGTCTCCTCGGGGCGCGCGCGCGTGCGGATCGCCGCCAGGTCCGAGCCGGCCTGCGGCTCGGTAAGGTTCATGGTGCCGGTCCATTCCCCACTCACCAGCTTGGGCAGCAGCAGCGCCTGCAGCGCCGGCGTGGCCACGGCCTCGAGCGCATCGACCGCGCCGCGCGAGAGCTGCGGACAGAGCATGAAGGCCAGATTGGCGCCGAACCAGATCTCCTCGGCCGCCACGGCCAGGGCCAGCGGCGCCCCCTGGCCCCCGTGTGCCGGCGATATGTTGAGTTGCGGCCAGCCGGCGGCGACGTACTGCCGGTAAGCATCGCGAAACTCGGGCGGCATGTGTACCGCGCCATCGCGGAATTGCGCCCCGCGCGTGTCGCCGAGCATGTTGATGGGCGCGAGCACCTCCTCGGCAAAGCGCGCGGCCTCCCCGAGAATGGAATCGGCGAGCTCACTCGAGAACTCCGCGTAGCGCGGCAGGCTCGCGAGCTCCTGCACGCGCAGCAGCTCGCCGAGCACGAATCGCAGGTCCTTGAGCGGCGCGCGATACATCAGTTGCGTGAACCGGAGACGGTGCGGCGTCGAATCGGTCGGGCGCCTAGCGGCGGAACAGCCGGCGCCACCACGAGGTCCCGGTCGGCACCGATCGCGGGGCGGATGCCCGCGAGCCCCCGCGCGACTCACGGCGGCCTGCGTAGGGAGTGGAGCCTGCGGTCGGCTTTGGCGCTGGCGTGCGCGACGCCTTGGGCGGCGCGGCCGTTCCCGGCTTGGCCGCCGGTGGCTCATCCTTGAGCGCCAGATCGGGGTTGTCGAGCCGGCGCAGCACCTGCGAGGTGGAGACGATCATGCTGCGGGCGGTATCGGCAGCCCACTGCCATACGGCGTGGCCGCGCTCGTCGTGGCGTACCTTCCCGACCGGCGGCCCAGTGCCCTGAGGCTTGTCCGGATTGGCATTTTTCACGGCTTTCTCCATCGGCTACTGTAGCCGCTCCGCACCAGGAGGCCGACCGCACAGGCGCGCAAACTGTGACACAGTTCGCGGCGCGGCGGGTTGCACCCGCCGAACTTGTGAGCTGCCGCGTACGCGCCGGGCGTGCGCCGCGGCACGATAGGCGCATGCAAGCCGCGCAGACAACCCCCGCGGAGCCGCGCCCGGCCACCATTCCCGTGCCGTCGGTGCCCCTGCAGATCAGCATGGATCGCGAATTCATAGTCCGCAATCAGATCGTCGAGCGCTATCTGGCCGGCCGGTTGCCACTCAAGGGTGCACAGGACTTCGAGCGCTATTGCCGCGAGCACCCCGAGCTGCTCGATGAGATCGGGCTCAGCGAACGCATCAATGCGGCGCTGCGGCTGGTCGAGGCCGGTGGACGCCCAACCCCCTGGGAGGCGCCGGCCAGAGCCTGGTGGGAACGGCCGTCCGTGCTGCTCGGCGCCGCCGGGCTGGCGCTGATCCTGGGCGTGTTGAGCCTCGTTCTCGTCGGCAAGCTATCGACGCGTGATCACGCGATTCTGGCGCTGCAGCATCGAGCCGCGGCGCAGGCGCTCGATCCGGCGCAGTCCACGCGCTCGATCACGCTGATGCCGAGTCGATCCTCGAGCTCGCCCCGCAGTCTCGTCACCGTCGGTGGATCCAAGGCCGAGATGGCCGACCTCAAGATCGATGTCTCGTGGTCGGGCTTCAACGCGTTCCGGGTGACGCTCGATCGCGTCGATCAGGGACGCGTGGCCGTACTGCACAACGTGCTGCGGGACTCCAACGGCGTGCTGCATCTCGGACTCAACAGCTCGGCGCTGGGGCCGGGCGATTACGAGTTCTCGATCGACGGCCTGACCTGGCGCGGCGACGCCGTGCCGCAGGCGTGGGCGACCATCACCATTGCACACTGAGAGCCGCGCGCTGAGACCCGCGCGCACTGGCAGCACCGCGGGCTAATAGAGCAGAGTCCGCGGCGGTGCGCGCACCATGGCGCGCGTCGAAACCGCGCCGGCCGCACCCAGGATCAACACCGAGGCGATCACGCCGATCAGCCACAGCGCGGCGTTGAAGCGGTAGTTGAGCTCGAGTGCGTGCGCCAGCCAGGCGCCGCCGAGCGCGGCGCCGGTGGCCGCGAGCACTCCGGCCAGAGCGCCCATGAGGGAGAATTCCGACAGCACACTGGCGAAGATCATGGACCGGCCGGCGCCGAGCACCCGCAGGATGGCGATCTCGTAGCCGCGCTCGTCGCTGCTGGCCTGCACCGCGGCGAGCAGCACCGTGAGGCCGGCGAACAGCGTGAACACGAACACGCTCTGCACGGCCGTGACGGCCTTGCCGATCACCGCACGGACCTGCGCGAGCAGATCGCCGACATTGAAGATCGAGACGCCCTGGAAGCGATGCACGAGCTGCGCCATGGCACCGGCCGTGGGCTCAAGGTAGGCGCTGGTCATGTAGGTGCCGGCGGCCGCATCGAGCAGTCCCGGCGGGAATTCGATGAAGAAATTCGGCCTGAAGCTGTCCCAGCGCACCTTGCGGAAGCTCGCCACCGTCACATCGAGCGTCTCGCCGGCGACGTCGAAGCGCAGATGATCACCGAGCTTGAGCCCCAGCGCGTCGCGATACTCGACCGCGAGTGACACCAGCGGCTCACCGTGCTGCTGCGGCGTCCACCACCGTCCGGCAACGATGCGATTGTCGTCACCGAGTTCGTCCGACCAGGTCAGGTTCTGCTCGCGCTCGCCGCTGAATCGCCCGCCGCCGCGCTGCCCGCGCTGCCCGCGGACGCGCCGCTCGGCGATGGGCTGGCCGTTGATCGACACCAGCCGCCCGCGGATCATGGGCAGCATGCGTTCGAGCTTCGCGCCCATGCCGCGCAGCGTCTGTTGGAAGGCATCGCGCTGATCCGGCGGGATGTTCACGAAGAAGTAATTCGGCACGTCGCCCGGCAGGCTCGCCTGCCAGTCGGTGACCAGGTCATTGCGCAGGATGGCGAGCGAGAGCAGCAGCATGATGCCCAGTCCGAAGGCGACGATCTGCGCAATGCCTTCGGCGCGCCGGCGCGCGAGGTTGGCGACGCCATAACGCCAGGCGGCCCCGGCAGTACCGCGCACGCGGGCGGCCGCACTCACCAGCGCGCCGCCGGCCAGGGCCAGTACCAGCACCGCCGCTCCGAGGCCCAGCACGAACCGCACGCTCAAGGACACATCCCCGAGCCCGGCATAGACCACACCGGCGATGGCGAGCACCGCCGGAAGCGCGGCGCTCCAGAAGCGCGCGGCGGGCGGGCCCGCATCCCGCCGCAGTACCCGCAGCGCCGGCACCCGCATGAGCTGCAGCAGCGGCGGCAGCGCAAAGCCGGCCAGCATGGTCAGCGCAATGACGAATCCGACCGCCACGGGCCAGGGCCCGGCGGGCGGCAAGTCCCCGCGCAACAGCCCGCGCAGCACGTGCACCAGCCATAGCTGGGTGAGCCAGCCCGTGCCGGCACCGATGGCGCTCGCCACCACGGCAAGTCCGAGGAGCTGCCAGAGCTGGACGCCGAGCACCAGGGGGCGCGAGGCGCCGAGTGTCTTCATGAGCGCGACCACGTCCAGGTGTCTGCGCACGTAGCTGCGGGCGCTCATGGCAATCGCCACCGCGCACAGCAGCACCGCCACCAGGCTGGCCAGGGCCAGGAAACGCCCGGCCCGCCGACTCGCCTCGCCGATCTGCGGACTGGCCTCGCTCAGATCGGCGATGTGCTCGCGATCGAAGTGCTGCTGCCCATGCCAGCGCCGGAACGCATCGAGCGCCGCGCTCGGCCCGGCGAGCAGCAGGGCATAGTTCACACGGCTACCGGGTTGAATGAGGGCCGTGGCGGGCAGGTCGGCGTCATTGATCAGCAGCGAGGAGGCGAACTCGACGAAGGTCGAGTTCTGATCCGGCCTCGAGATCACGATATGCGTCACGCGCAGCGTGCGCGAGCCGACGCTGAGCGAGCTGCCCACCGCGGCCCCGAGCGCGGCTGCGAGCCTGGAATCCGGCCACGCCTCCCCAGGCGCCGGAATCCGGCGGGCCGGCACGCCGGCGGCAAATGGCTGGTCTGCGATACGCAGCTCCCCGCGCAGCGGGTAGCCAGCGCTCACGGCGCGCACCTCCGCGAGCTGATTGGTATCGCCGTTGAATATGGCCGAGAGCGTGCGGGTCAGGCGCGCGCTCGCGAGCCCGAGCTCGTGGGCCTCGGCCTGCTCCTGCGGCGCGATGGCCGCCTCGGATTCCACGCGCAGGTCTGCCGCGAGCACTTCGCTGGCCTGCGCCGCCACCGCCCGGCCGATGCGATCGACCAGGAAGCCCACGCCGCACAGCGCCGCGACCGCGATGCACAGCGACAGCCACAGCACCGCGAGCTGGCCCGAGCGCCATTCGCGGCGCAGAGCGCGCATGGCCAGGATCAGGCTGCGCACGCGCCCGCTTCCATGGTCAGCAGCCGGCCGCAACGTGCGGCCAGCGCGCGGTCGTGCGTGACCAGCACCAGCGTGGTGTGCGAACCGTCATTGAGCTCGAACAGCAGCTCCGCGATGCGCGCGCCGGTGGCGGTGTCGAGATTGCCGGTGGGCTCGTCGGCGAACAGTACCGCCGGGGAGCCGACCGAGGCGCGCGCCAGCGCCACGCGCTGCTGCTCGCCGCCCGAGAGCTGGCGCGGGTAGTGCGCCAGGCGCGCCGCCAATCCCACGCGCGCGAGCATGTCGGCGGCGGCCGCGCGCGCATCGCGCCGGCCGGCCAGCTCGAGCGGCAGCATGACGTTCTCGATTGCGGTCAGCGAGGGCACCAGATGGAACGACTGGAACACGAGGCCCACGCGTTGCGCCCGCAGCCGCGCGCGCTGATCCTCATCCAGCGCAGAAAGTTTCGTGCCGGCGAGCCATACCTCGCCCGAGGTCGGCAGTTCGAGCCCGGCGAGCAGGGCCAGCAGGGTCGACTTGCCGGCGCCGGAGGGCCCGGCGATGGCCACTGATTCGCGCGCGGCCACCGTGAGCGAAATGTCGCGCACAATGGTCAGGGTCCCTTCGGGGCTGCTAACCTGCTTGGTCAGACCCCGGGCTTCAAGAACGATGTCACGCATCATTGGCATCCTGATGGCTTGGCTGCTCGCGGCTACCGCCGCGCTGGCGGCCGCGGCTGCCGTCGCGGCGGCGCCGACCGCCGCGCCGGGCGCAGCGCCCGTCATACTGGTGTTCGGCGACAGCCTCAGCGCCGCCCATGGGCTCAGCATCGAACAGGGGTGGGTGAGCCTGCTGGGGCAGCAGATCGAGCGGGAAGGGTACGGATTCCGCGTGGTGAACGCCAGCGTGAGCGGCGAGACCACTGC
Source organism: Steroidobacteraceae bacterium (assembly GCA_036521395.1). Taxonomy (GTDB): domain Bacteria; phylum Pseudomonadota; class Gammaproteobacteria; order Steroidobacterales; family Steroidobacteraceae; genus FEN-1191. The sequence goes on from DATDHV010000063.1 coordinate 10,526, forward strand.
CGGCGGCCTCGCACGGCTGCCACGGGCGCTGGACATGCAGCGGCCGCGCATCGTGGTGCTCGAGCTCGGCGCCAATGACGGGCTGCGCGGTCTGCCGTTGAATATCACGCGCGAGAACCTCGACCGGATGCTCAGCCTGCTGCAGCGCCGGCACATCGCGGTGCTGCTGCTCGGCGTGCGCCTGCCTCCCAACTACGGCGAGCGCTACACCAGCGGCTTCACGGCCCTGTACCGCGGTCTGGCCGATGCGCATCACGTCGCGCTGCTGCCTTTTCTGCTGGAGAACGTGGCGCTCGATCCGGCGCTGATGCAGGCCGACGGCCTGCACCCGAACGCGAAGGGAGAGCCATTGCTGCTGGCGAACGTGTGGCCCAGACTGCTGCCGCTGCTGCGTGCGCCGCGGCGGGCGCCGGGGGAATGACAGCCGATGGACAGGTTCTGGCTCAAGCACTATCCGCAAGGCGTGCCCGCCGAGGTCGACGTGTTCGCGTTCGATTCGCTCAAGGCGCTCATCGAGAGCGCCTGCGCGCGCTACGCCGATCGCGTGGCCTTTCGCGGTATGGGCACGCCCCTCAGCTATGGCGAGCTCGAGGCGCGCTCGCGCGCCTTCGGCGCGTGGCTGCAGCACCGGGCCGGCCTCAAGCCCGGCGACCGCGTCGCCATCATGCTGCCCAACGTGTTGCAGTACCCGATCGCCATGTTCGGCGCACTGCGCGCCGGATTGGTGGTCGTGAACACCAATCCGCTCTACACCCGCGCCGAGCTCGAGCATCAGCTCAAGGACTCGGGCGCGAGTGCCATCGTCGTGCTCGAGAACTTCGCCGCCACGCTCGAACAGGCGCTGCCCGCGACCGACGTGCGTCACGTCATCGTCACGGGTGTGGGTGATCAGCTACGCTGGCCCAAGGGCGCCATCGTCAACACCGTGCTGCGGCACGTGCACCGCAAGGTGCCGCGCTGGCGCATCGAGGGCGCGCACCGCTTCGGTGAGGTGCTCGAGGCCGGCCGCGAGCTGAAGCTGCGGCCCGTGAGCCTCGATCACGAGGACCTCGCCTACCTGCAATACACGGGCGGCACCACGGGCGTGGCCAAGGGCGCCATGCTCACGCACGGCAACATGGTGGCCAACGTCATGCAGGCGCGTGCCTGGTTCCAGCAGGTGGCGCTCGACAGCGTGACGTACATCTGCGCCCTGCCGCTCTATCACATCTTTTCGCTGACGGGGAATTGCCTGCTGTTCTCCTCGCTCGGCGGCAGCGGCGTGCTGATCGTGAATCCGCGCGATTGCCCCGCCTTCGTCAAGGACCTGCAGCGCTACAAGCCCATGTTCTTCATGGGCGTGAACACACTGTTCAACGCACTCATGAATACGCGCGGCTTCGCCGAAATCGACTTCTCGCGCCTCGTGGCCACCATCGCCGGCGGCATGGCGCTGCAGAGCACGGTGGCCGCGCGCTGGAAGCAGCTCACCGGCGGGACGATCTCGCAGGGCTGGGGCCTCACCGAGGCCTCGCCGGTAGGATCCGTCATGCCGCTGGTAGGTGCGGACGCCGGCTTCAACGGTTCGGTCGGAATGCCGCTGCCGTCCACGGAGCTGACCATTCGCGACGACGACGGCCGCGAGCTCGGTATCGGCAGCGTCGGCGAGATCTGTCTGCGTGGCCCGCAGGTCATGCGTGGCTACTGGAATCGCCCCGACGAGACCGCCAAGGTGATGTTGGCCGACGGCTGGCTGCGCACCGGCGACATCGGCCGCATCGATGAGCGCGGCTTCGTCTTCATCGAAGATCGCAAGAAGGACATGATCATCGTCTCGGGCTTCAAGGTGTACGCCAACGAGATCGAGGACATCGCGGCACGCTGTCCGGGCGTGCTCGAAGTGGCCGCGGTGTCACAGGCCGATGAGCATTCGGGCGAGGTCGTCGCGCTGTTCGTCGTGCGCAAGGATCCGGCGCTGACCGGGGAGGCCGTGAAGGATTACTGCCGGCAATACCTGACCAACTACAAGCGCCCTCAGGCCGTGTACTTCCGCGACGAGCTGCCCAAGACCAACGTCGGCAAGATTCTGCGACGCGCACTGCGCGATGAGCTGGCGCCGCACGGCGCTGCGAAGGCCGCCCAGCGGCCGGGGCCCTAAGCCGCCTCGTCCGCCACGGCCCGCCCGATGTCCTGCTGAATCCGGGCCGCGGTGCCCCTCGGATCGCTCGAGTCGCGGATCGGTCGTCCGATCACCAGGTAGTCCGCGCCGGCGCGTATGGCCTCGGTCGGCGTCAGCGATCGCTTGTGATCGTCGGTGCCGGTACCGGCGGGCCTGATGCCCGGCGTCACGATCAGCAGGTCGGGATACCGGTGGCGCAATTTGGCGACCGACGAGCCCGAAGCGATGACGCCGTCACAACCGGATGCCAGGATTTTCTCACTCCGGCGCAGTACGAACTCATCCAGATCGGTCTGCGCCGCGGCGCCCGAGGGGACGTGCAGATGCTCGAGCAGACTCGCCTGATCCCAGCTCGAGAGCAGCGTGACCTGAAGGAATCTCGGCGCCCTGCGCTCTCCGCGGCCTTCTCTGGCCGCTGCCGCCGTAGCGGCATCGCCCTGTAGCGTGAAGAACTCGACGCCGGCGACCGCCGCGTTTCTGACCGCCTGTCTGACCGTACGCGGCGTATCGTCGATCTTCAGATCCAGGAACACCTTCTTGCCGAGCGCCGCGAGCTCGTGCGCGATCGCAAGTCCGCGCTCCATGAAAAGCTGCAGACCCACCTTGTAGAAGGTGACCTCGGGCCCGAGCCTGTCCACGAGGCCGACGGCGTCGGCGCGCGTGTCGACATCCAATGCGACGATCAGCCGATCGGCGGGAGAGATGGCATCACGCATGGGTAAATTATATCGAATCCGGCCCGCCTGTGCGGCCTGATCCGTAGTATGATGTTTCATCATACCTGAGGTTGAGCTATGGCCAGAGTGAAAGTCGCAATCACGCTCGAGCAGGAGACCCTCCGGCGGGTGGACGGCCTGGTAGCGCGGAGGGTTTTTCAGAATCGGAGTCGTGCGATTCAAATCGCCTTGCACGAAAAGATTGAACGTGTGGAGGGTAGCCGCCTGGCAGCCGAGTGCGCCAGGCTGGATCCTGAGTTCGAGCAATCGCTGGCGGAAGAAGGCCTGGGCACGGATGCGGCTGAATGGCCAGAATTCTAAGAGGCGAAATCCGCTGGGCGGATCTCAATCCGGTCCGTGGTCATGAGCAAGCCGGGCACCGGCCGGTCCTTGTTCTAAGCCACGATGTCTTCAATGCCCGATCCGGCACCGTTATTGCCGTAGCGTTGACAAGTCAACCACAGCAGGCTGGTTTTCCATTGACGCTGGAACTCAAAGTCGCGGAGCTTCGCAAGCCGACCTGGGCGAAGATCAGCCAGATTCGCACCTTGTCGGTGCAACGGATCGGCAAGCGCTTGGCCCGAATCACACCGCTCGATGTTGGCAAAATCATCGAGGGTCTGAACGAGATTCTAGGCCAATAGCAGACCGCGGAACTTGAGGCGGCAGTCGCGGAATCGGCGGCGCCGCCAGCGCGGTCGTGCCTCAGGTCCGCGCCGCCGGGTCGAACAGTCGGCGATGCTCGAGTATGGCGTAGCGATCGGTCATGCCGGCGATGTAGTCGGCGACTGTGCGGGCGCGGCCGGCGATGCCATCGCGCTCCTCGGCGCGTGCAGCGCCGTCGCGATATTCCTCGGGCATAAGGCGGATCTCGGCCTGAAAGGCCTCGAACAGCTCCGTGACCACGCGCCGGGCCTTGAGCGTCATGCGCAGCACCCGTTGATGCCGATAGACGTGCTCGTAGAGAAATTGCTTGAGCTCCACGTGCGCGGCGCGCATGGCATCGCTCATGCCGATCAACGCCTGCGGGTGCAGGCGTACGTGCTCGATATCGGCCGGCGATGCCGCACGCAGCCGCTCGAGACTGTGGTGGATCACGTCCAGCACCAGCGCGTTGACCATGCGCCGCACCGTCTCGTGCACTCTGCGACGTCCCGCAAGCTGCGGGTGCAGCCGCTCCACCTCGTGGAGCTGCCGCCCAACCAGCTGCACCTGCGCGACCTCATCGAGCGTGATCAGCTCGGCCCGGATGCCGTCGTCGACATCGTGATTGTTGTAGGCGACCTCATCGGCGAGATTGGCGAGCTGCGCCTCGAGCCCGGGCTGGCGGCGCTGCAGGAAACGCTCGCCGACGTCGCCGAGTTCGCGCGCCTTGGACAGCGCGCAGTGCTTGAGAATGCCCTCGCGACATTCGAACGTGAGGTTCAAGCCCGAGAACAGCGCGTAGCGCTCCTCGAGCTCATCCACGATGCGCAGCGACTGCAGATTGTGCTCGAAACCACCGAATTCGCGCATGCAGTCGTTGAGTGCATCCTGACCGGCATGGCCGAAGGGCGTGTGCCCCAGATCGTGCGCCAGCGAGATCGCCTCGGTCAGCGTCTCGTTCAGCGCCAGCGCGCGCGCGACCGAGCGCGCGATCTGCGCCACCTCGAGCGAATGGGTCACGCGCGTGCGGTACAGATCGCCTTCGTGATTGACGAACACCTGGGTCTTGTAGGCCAGGCGCCGAAAGGCATTGGAATGGATGATGCGATCGCGGTCGCGCTGGAATTCGCTGCGGTACTCGGGCGGGGGTTCGGGGTGGCGGCGACCGCGCGAGTGCTCATCGTGCGCCGCATAGGGGGCAAGGCCCGCGGCAAGGGGCGCCGGCGCGGGTGGCGCGCCGTTCCCGGAAGTACTGGGCATACCGCTCGTGCCGGTCATGCGGCTCATGGTGCCACGGCGCTGATGCGGCCGAAATGGGCCGCCAGAGTGCCCTGCAGGGCCGACTCCGGATAGTCTCCGGTCACGACCGCCGCGCCGATGCCGCGCAGCAGCACCAGCCGCACGCGGCCGGACTTCACCTTCTTGTCGATGCGCATGTAATCGAACGCGCGCTCGGCGCCGATGGGTGGTGCTTCCACGGGCAGTCCGGCGCGCTCGAGCAGCGCCACCAGCCGGCGCAACTCCGCGCTATCGAGCTGACCGAGACGCTGCGACAGATCCGCCGCCAGCACCAGGCCCAGCGCTACCGCCTCGCCGTGCAGCCACTGCACGTAGCCGGTGGCCGCCTCCACGGCGTGGCCGAAGGTATGGCCCAGGTTCAACAGTGCGCGCTCGCCCTGCTCGCGCTCATCGCGGCTGACGATCTCGGCCTTGATCTGACAGGAACGATGGATGGCATGCGAGAGCGCCGCCGGGTCCCGCGCCAGAAGTTCATCCAGGTGCGCCTCGATCCAATCGAAGAAGGCCGCGTCCCGGATCAGACCGTACTTGATGACCTCGGCCAGGCC
>DATDHV010000064.1:0-14960 GCA_036521395.1 Steroidobacteraceae bacterium
GCTACGGCATCAACGCGGTCGCCAAGAACGATTGCGCCGCCGGCGCGCATTCCTGTGCCGGGCAGGCGACGGCGGCCCGTGATCCGAAGTCGTTCGTGCTGCTTCCGGCCGGCGACTGCACCAAGATCGCGGGCGGCAGCATGCAGGCGATGTGAGGAGCCGGGCCTTGCCCGAACCGCTCGACATCGCGGCACAGGCCAGCCCGATTCCCGCCAGCGTGGGAATCGGGCTGCGCTTTCCACACCATGAGGTGGTGCTGCAGACGCGCCCCGAGGTGCCGTGGTTCGAGGTGCACGCCGAGAACTACTTCGGCGGCGGGGCCGTGCGCCGCACGCTCGAAGCCGTGCGCCGTGACTATGCGCTCTCACTGCACGGCGTGGGACTGTCCCTGGGCAGTGCCGAGGGGCTGGATCGCGTGCATCTTCGACGCCTTGCCGAGCTGTCGCGCAGCATCGATCCGGCACTGGTGTCCGAGCACCTGTCGTGGAGCGTAGCCGGCGGGCGCTACCTCGCCGATCTGTTGCCGCTGCCCATGACCGAAGAGGCGCTGGAGGTGGTCTGTCGCCACGTGCAGCAGACGCAGGAATGCCTCGGACGGACGCTGTTGATCGAGAATCCTTCGACGTATCTGCAGTTCCCGCACTCGAGCATCCCCGAGTGGGAATTCCTGGGCGCCGTGGTGGCGCGCACGGGCTGTGCTCTGCTGTGCGACATCAATAATATCTTCGTCAGCGCCGGCAATCATGGCTGGGATCCGCTGCGCTATCTCGATGGCCTGCCGGCGCGCGCCATCGGCGAGATGCATCTGGCGGGCCACGCCGTGCGCACGCTCGAGGACGGCACCGTGATGCGCATCGATGACCATGGCTCGCGCGTGAGCGGCGATGTCTGGGCGCTGTACGAGCAGGCGCTGCAGCGCTTTGGCGCGCGGCCGACGCTGATCGAATGGGACACTGACGTGCCGGCGTTCGAGGTGCTGCTCGATGAGGCCGCTCAGGCCGCCGCGAAGCTGCACGCGCACCGGGATGCCTGCCATGCTCATGCTGCGTGATCTGCAGCGCCTCATGGCCGACACGCTGCTCGGTAGCAGCGCGCCGGATGAGCCCGGGCGGGACGCGCCGGCGCAGCCTGCGCCCGCACTGCCTGCACTCGTGTCACGGCCTCTGTTGGCCATCCATCGCAACACCTGTGTGGGCACGCTCGGCAATGCGCTCTCGCTGACCTTCCCGGCGGTCCTGCGGCTGGTTGGTGCCGGCTTCTTCGATACGGCCGCGCAGGAGTTCATGCGCGCCGCGCCGCCGCGCAGCGCCTGCCTGGACGACTATGGGCAGCAGTTCCCCGAATTCCTGGCTCACTTTCCTCACGCCGCAGGCCTCGCGTACCTGGCCGATGTGGCGCGGTTGGAATGGTCGGTCAGCCGCGCGTTGCACGCGCCGGATGCCGTGCCCCTCGATCTCACCTCGCTGGCCGCGCTCGATCCGGCGCTGGTGGCGGCCATGCACTTCGTGCCGCATCCGGGCATCAGCCTGCTGCGGCTGGACACACCGGCCGACATTATCTGGCGCGCCGTGCTCGATGAGGACGACGCTTCCCTGCGCGCAGTCGATCCGGCCGCAGGCCCCGTGTGGCTGCTGGTCGAGCGAGCTCAGGCCGGTATCGAGGTGCGGCGCATGGAAGGCTCGGCCTGGCATTTCACGCAGCGCCTGTGCGCGGGCGTGTCGCTAGAGGCGGCGCTCGCACAGCCTGCCGCGGAACGATGCGCGGACTTCCGTCTGGTGCTCGCGGATCACCTGGCCTCGGGGCGCTTCATCGGCTTCATCCCCTTCACGGCAGCGAGGAATGCATGACTACCGCGAGCCTGACCTCAAGTCCGATCACCCGCCTCATCGAAACACTCAACCGCATCCCGTACGGTCTGCTCGCGATTCCGCTGCGGCTGGCGGTGGCCACGGTGTTCTGGAACTCGGGCCAGACCAAGGTCGCCAACTGGGACGCCACGCTGCAGCTGTTCGAGGACGACTACAAGCTGCCGCTGCTGCCGCCGGATTTTGCGGCCCATCTGGGAGCCTCGATCGAGCTGACCACTCCGGTGTTGCTGGTGCTCGGACTGCTGACGCGGCCCGCGGCCCTGGTGCTGCTGGGCATGACCACCATCATCGAGGTTTTCGTCTACCCCCTGGCGTGGCCCACCCATATCCAGTGGGCAGCCATGCTGCTGGTACTGCTGTGCCGTGGCGCAGGCCGCTACTCGGTGGACGACTGGCTGTGGCAGCGCTACGGCCAGCCCGGGTAGGGCGACCTGCCGCACACTGCGGGCGAGTTTGCTGGCGCCCCGGGATGGACTGCGTTATTCTTAATGCAACTGCGAGTGATTCGCATTTGAGCTTTCCGAACGCATTGGGGCGCAGCTATGGATGCCTGTGTGGATTGGAGCGAGGCCGGCAGTCTCGATGCCGGCAAGCTGCATTCGCTGGCAGCGTTGCATAAGGGTGCCCGCGGTACCGTCAGCGCCGTGCGCTGGGGTGGCGCCGCCGGTCTGAGCGTCGGTGACACCGCCGGCTCGACTATCACGCGCCGACTGCTCGAGCTCGGGTTCGCTCCCGGCGAGCGATTTGAAATCATCGAGGAGATCCGTCCGGGCGGCGATCCCATCGCCGTTCGTATCGGCTCTTCCGTGTTCGCCCTTCGGCGCCGCGAAGCCGAGGCCGTGGTGGTGCGGCTCGAGTGACCCGGGATCTTCCCGATGTGCGGACGCGCCGCGTTGCGTTGGTCGGAGCGCCGAACTGCGGCAAGACCGCCCTGTTCAATCGCCTGACCGGCAGCCGCCAGAAGGTAGCCAACTATCCCGGTGTCACGGTGGAGCGCAAGGAGGGCGCGTTCGTCGGCGCGCAGGGCCATCTGCTCTATCGCGTGATCGACCTGCCCGGCACCTACAGCCTGACGCCCTCGACGCTCGATGAGGCGATTACACGCGATGTCGTCACCGGGCGCCTGCGCAGCGAAACACCTCCCGAGCTGATCGTCTGCGTGCTCGATTCCACCAACCTGCGTTTGTCGCTGCGCCTGGCGCTCGAGCTCGCGCGCTTAGGGCTACCCATGATCGTGGCGCTGAACATGAGCGATCTGGCGCATCGGCGCGGCTTCACGCTCGACCGCGCGGCGCTCGCCGGTGAGCTCGGCGTGCCCGTGGTCGAAACCGTGGCGGTGCGGCCGGGAGGGGAGGCGGCGCTGCTGGCGGCGCTCGATGCGATCGAGCTCAAGGGCGCGCGCGATGCCTTCACCATCCCCACGCAAACGGACGCGGAACTGACCGCGACGCAGCGCGAGGTGCGGCGCATCCTGGCCGCCGTCGGCTACGTGGAGCCATTGCGCGACCGCGCGCTGGCGCGGCTCGATGCCGTGGTGATGAATCCGGTCGTCGGTCCGATGCTGCTCGGCGTACTGCTGTTTCTGATGTTTCAGGCGGTGTTCAGCTGGGCACAGGCCCCGGTGGCCTGGATCACCGCCGCCATGCAGGCCTTCGGCCAGGCGGTGCAGCACCTCTTGCCCGAAGGTCCCCTGCGCAGCCTGCTGGTGGGTGGGGTCATCGCCGGGGCCGGCAGCGTGCTGGTCTTCCTGCCGCAGATACTCATCTTATTCTTCTTCATCCTATTGCTCGAGGACAGCGGCTACCTGCCGCGCGCGGCGTTCCTGCTCGACCGGATCATGGGCAGCATCGGGCTGTCGGGCCGCTCCTTCATCCCGCTGCTGTCCTCCTTCTCGTGCGCCATTCCGGGCATCATGGCCACGCGCACCATCCCGAATGTCCGGGATCGGCTCGCGACCATCATGCTGGCGCCGATGATGACCTGCTCGGCGCGGCTACCGGTGTACGCTCTGATCATCGGCGCTTTCATTCCCATGCGCGCCGTGGGCCCGTTCAATCTGCAGGGCCTGGTGCTGTTCGCGCTGTACCTGGCCGGCGTGGCCGGGGCCGTGGTCGTGGCTCTCATCATGCGCCGCGCCACGCTGCGTTCGAGTTATCACCCCCTGCTCATGGAATTGCCCGAATACCACTGGCCGAACGTGCGCAACCTGCTGACCGGTCTGTGGGAGCGCACGCAGATATTCCTCACGCGCGTGGGCACCATCATCCTCGCGCTCATGGTGCTGCTGTGGTTCCTGTCGAGCTACCCGCAGCCTCCGGCCGGCGCCGGCGGACCGGCCATCCGCTACAGCATTGCCGGCATGATGGGCTCGGGGCTCGAGACGCTGTTCAAGCCGCTGGGATTCAACTGGCAGATCAGCCTGGCGCTGGTGCCCGGGCTCGCGGCTCGCGAGGTCGTGGTCGGGGCACTGGGCACGGTGTATTCCCTTTCCGGGGCGCACGCCGGTGTCGGTGCTGCAGCCGGCGCGGATGTCGAGACCGCGCTGCGGCCCATGATCGCGAGCGGCTGGAGCCTGGCCACGGCGCTGTCGTTGCTGGCCTGGTACGTGTTCGCTCCGCAGTGCCTGTCGACCCTGGTCACCGTGCGGCGCGAGACCAATTCCTGGCGCTATCCTCTGATCATGACGGCCTATCTGTTCGTCATCGCCTATGCCTTCGCCTTCGTGACCTATCGCATCGCCCTGAGCCTGGGCGGAGGCTGAGGTGCTGCAGCAGATCATCATCGCGGTGCTGGTGCTGCTCGCGTGCGCCTATGTGGTCTGGAGCTTCATGCCCATGCAGCGGCGCCAGCGCCTGCTCGATGCACTGGCCGCGCACGGTATCGCCGCGCGGGCGGCCGCCGCCCATCGCAAGCGGCTCGCCACGCCCGGCTGCGGCAATTGCTCGGCTCCAGGGGCGCATGCCCCTCACGAGCGACGCTGATCTCCTCATTCAATCCCGCATTTCCGAAGCGCCCTCTTCGGACACGGCTATCATCGGCGAAGCGACCTGAGCGGGGAGTATTGGGCATGGCGGTTTCTCTGGCCTTGAGAATGGCAGTCTGTGCGGCGCTGCTCGTGAGGTGGTCTGCCCCTGAGGCAGCGGACGCAGCCGGCATCGAGCGTTGTCGCGCCCTCAACCAGAGCGCCGAGCGCCTGCTCTGCTACGACAGCCTGTTTCCCCGCGTGCCCGCCTCGTCGGGGAGCTCGGCACCGCAACCCCTGCCGGCGCGACCGCCTGACCGTTCCAGCGACGAGGGAGTGCATACGCCGACGGCATCCGGCCAGGCGCCGGAGGATGCGAATCGGACTTTCGGCTTGAGTGGGGCGGGGGAACGCGCAGTCAAGGGCATTTCGGCGACGGTGACTGAACTGCAGCATGAGCCCGGCGGGCGGTTCGTCGTCTACCTGGACAACGGTCAGGTATGGCGGCAGATTGAGAGCGATGATTGGACGCCGCCGCGCAAGGGTGAACGCGTGAGGATTCGACGCGCCGCGTTGGGCTCGTACATGCTCGAGACTGCGGAGAACCTGGCGACACACGTGACCCGCATACGCTAGCCGCGATGTCGCGTGCGCCACCTCACTAGCGCGGTGCAAGATGTCGCTCGCGTCGAAGGGACGGCGATGATCCGGGTATTTCTGGCCTATGCCCTGTCGGGCTTCGTCGCCTTGGGTTACCAGGTGGTCTGGTTTCGCATGTTCCCCGACTGGTTCGGTTCCACCAGTCTGAGCTTCGCCCTGGTCCTTTGTAATTTCATTGGCGGCCTGGGTGCGGGCTCACTCGCCAGCAGGCGCGTCACCCGGTGGCTTGCAAGCGTCGCAAACATATCGGACGCCTTGCGTCTTTATGGCTTCATTGAATTGCTGATTGCGGCAGCCGCTGCGCTGACATTGCTGATCGGCCTCCTGCCCGCGGATCTGTTCGGCGCCTTTCCCTATCACCTGCATGATGGCATCTGGGTGCAGGATCTCGGGTATCGCGTAGGACAGGTGGCGGTAGCCGTAATTTGTGTGTTCGCTCCGTGTTTCCTGATGGGCACGACCTTCCCGCTTCTCTCGCAGGCGTTGCAGGGTGCCCCCGGTGGACAGCGATTGCCCGCCGCCCTCTATGCCTGGAATACATTCGGTGCCTGCGCCGGCGTGCTGGCGTGCCAGTTTCTGCTGCTGCCATACATTGGTCACAGCCATACATTCCGGCTGATGCTGGTATTGAACTTCGGCATTGCGGGACTATTTCTCATCTTCGGTCGAGGCGATCTGCCGGCGGCTTCGCTGACGGCGACTGCGGCGAATCAGCCCGTGCATCGGCGCCCGGCCCGAACCGCGGCCAACCTCTCGCTGCTGCTCGCGTGCGCATCGCTGAGCGGGCTGCTCGCAGGCGCGCTGGAAGGGGATATGTTCAAGCGCATCAATCTCGTGGTGAGCAACAGCCCGGGAGCGTTGGGCCCAGCCATATCTTTCTGGGCAATTCTGGCCATTTTCCTCTCGAGCGCATTCGTATGGCGCACGGCGCGCCTGCGATTGGTACATATCAAGTTGGCGTTCGTAGTCGCCGCGGTCTATTTCTACGCGGCGTGGCGGCTCATGTATCCAGTCGTCATTGGCCGCCTGGAATCCCGTTACATCGCATTGAACCAGCTCGGGATGATCAACAACTTCCCTGACAGCGTCGCGGAGCTGTTCATTTTTGTCGGCGCCTGTGTATTCCTGCCCTACCTCTTGATATCGCTTCTGCTGCCGTACGTATGCAATCAGGCGCAGCGGCGTGGACTGCATCTGGGTCTTGCTTACGGGCTGAATACGGTCGCGTTCTGCATCGGCTTGATCGTGTTCACGTTACTGGCTCCGCAGGTCAATATCTTCTACTCGCTTAAACTGATATGGGTGCTGCTGGGCTGTGGTATTGCGCTGCTGCTCGTTCTTTCCGAGAGCCGCGGGGTCAAGTGGTGGCAACCGGCGATTGCGGCGGTCGCATTTACCGCAGGTTGCATCGCAACGCCAGCAGTATTCGATCCGAGCTACCTCATGCCCAACAGCATTCAGGCGCGCTACCCGATTTCTGACTTGAAGAGCAACGGGACCGACACCACGTATGTCGTCAGGGCGCCGACCGGCGCATTTCTGTTCTTTGGCAATACCTCCATGTCGGGCACGGTGCTTCCTTCCCAGATATACATGCGGTTGATGGCGCATGTTCCGCTGTTGCTCCAGGTAGATCCCGTCAGCGCGCTGGTGATTTGTTTCGGCGTTGGGAACACCGCCTCGGCGATCGCCACGTACGACAGTATTCGCCATCTCGATGTCGTGGATTTGAACCGCAGGGTGTTTGAGACAGCACCGGCGTTCGAGGCTACCAATTTCAGGGTCTACGAGGACCCGCGTGTCAGACTCATCAACGACGACGGCCGCAGCTTCCTGCGGCGGTCGCGTGATACTTACGATCTCATCACCAGCGAACCGCCGCCGCCGATGCAGGCGGGCGTGTACCGGCTGTATTCACGGGAGTACTACCAGGATGTGATGGCACATCTGACGCCGACCGGAATGATGACTCAGTGGCTGCCGGTATATCAGATGCCGCCGCGGGCGGCCGGCGAGGCAATCGCCACATTCGTGACCGCGTTTCCGTACACGTTGCTGTACTCGGGCATCGATGGGGAGCTCATTCTCCTGGGTAGCCGCAAACCCATCGACCTGGACCGTCTGTGGCAGCGTTTCCCAAAAACCGGCCCGGCGAGTGCGGATCTTGCGGCAATCTTCGTCGACACGCCGGCAAAAATCGGTATTCGAATCGTGAGCACGGATGCAACGCTGCGTCACGATTACCTGCGAGCCAGGACAATCAGCGATCAGCGCAACGATCTGGAGCAGATGTTTCTGGGCACGAGATCCGCCACCGTCAGCTACGATCCGCAGGAGGTGCTGGATTGGCTGCGCGTCGAAGCGCCCGTGATGGCTGCCGCGATCGCGCCCGTTCTGGGCGGCGATAAGGCTGCACAGTAGCCTGCATCAGCGGCAGGTGACGGTACCGAGCAGCGCACCCTGATGGCATTTGCGTGCCACCAGGGTGCGACGGGAGTCGGGTCGGTTTGAGGCGGCCGATCAGAGCTTGAGAGTGAAGCCCACAAAGAGCTCGCGCCCCAGCAGGTCATAGGGCGGCAACGAGTTGGCGTAGCCGAGTCCACCAGCCAAATCACCATTGATGAGCGGCGGATCCTTGTCCGCGATGTTGTTCACGCCGGCGCGCACCGTCAGGAGCTTGCTCACGTGCCAGCTGGCCTCGAGATCGAGGTAGTTGTATGCCGGGATCACGGCATTGAACTGGTCGTACGTGCCGTAGAAGCTGTAATGCAGCGACGGATCCGACTGGTTGTTGTCCTCCTCGACCTTGCCGAAGTAGTGCCAGGTCAGCGTGGCCGACAGATTCCAGGGGCTGATCCAGGTCGTCCGCAGGATGTGCTGCCAGCGCGGAGTGAACGACTCGCAGGTGTGTCCATAGAGACCCGCGCAATCGTAGGTCGGCTGACCGGGCAGCGGCGTGGCTTCGGAATGCTGCAGGTAGGACCCATTCAACTCGAAGGCGAGGGCACCGAGGGCCGCCGGCAGATCATGCCGGTAATTCACCTGCAGGTCGACGCCGCTGACCACCGAGGAACCGGCGTTGACGTTGGTCTGGACGATGAAACCGCCGCCGGCAAGGTTGCTGCCGCTGAGGCTTCCGGTCACCGGATTGCGCACTATCAGGCCGCAATAGAGCGGACTGCCGCTGTTGGCGCACTGCGATTCGATGACCGCGGACGGGATGGTTCCGACCTCACCGCCGAGCTCGATATGCCAGTAGTCGATGCTGCCGCTCAGATTCGGAATCTGGCTGGGCGCAAAGTTGAGGCCGATGGTATAGGTCTCGGCCTCCTCCGGCTGCAGCAGGGGATTGCCGCCGGCCAGCTCCGAGAGCTGCCCCGAGGCGCCCTGCGGAATGGTATCGGTGGTGCTGCCGTTGCCGTATTGCGCCGCACTGACGTGCAAGTGCGCGCATTGCGCCGCCGTGTAGCTGGCCGGCGCAGTGATTACGCCGTTGGAGTTGAAGGTCGGTGCGCACGGATCGTTGCCGAGCGCAACGGTTTCGACAATCTGCGGGTTGAACAGCTCGATCACGCTCGGGGCGCGGATCGCTTTGTCGTACGACACGCGCAGCCGATAATCCTCGATCGGGGCATACTGCACTTCGAACTTGTAGGTATTGGTCGGACCCGAGGTCGAATAGTCAGAACGCCGGTAGCCGCCATCGAACAGCAGCTCCTTGACCCCGGTCACATTCTGAATCAACGGCGCGCGCAGCTCCAGGAATTCCTCCCCCACCGATACCGTATTGTCGATCGCCGCCGCGGCGCCGCCGAATCCCGACAGCAAGCCGCTCTCCTCGGCGGAGTCCGGCTGGTAGCGCTCATTATCGTTGCGATTCTCGAAGCCGACATCCACCGCGAGGCCGTCGTTGGCGAGCGGTGAGCGGATCCCGTAATCACCGAGCTGGCCGGTGACTTCGGCGTGCAGCGTGCGCAGGGTGGATGAACCCTGAGCGGTTCCGAGCAGGTACAGGTAGGCGAGCTGTGCCGGCGTTACGCCGCCGCTCGACCAGATGTTGTACGGCACGCAACCGGCGCTGGCGCCGGTGATGCACGTCGGGCTGGCCGCGGTGCCCGTGACCTGCAGCGCATTGTCGATACTCTGGAAGTTCAGGAATTTATTGGCGGCATTGAAATCAGTGGTGTAGTAGTACTGACCGTAGACATCGTAGTTCCAGTTCTTGGAGCCGGCAATGTCGCCCTTGAAACCGAACACGCCGCGATAGTTCTCGTGCTCGAAGTCAAACAAACGCCCACCGCCCTCAATATTGCGGCGACCAATGTCGAGGTTCACGCAGTTCGGCGAGACGCCGGTGGCGCTCACGCTGCAGGGCTGGCCGGGGTTGGCAGCGACGTAGCTCAGTTGCGCCGGTGAGCACAGGAGGCCGGCCTCCTGTGCGCTCAGCAGCGGGTTATCGCAATTGGTCGCGTAGGCGTTGGCGCCGAACGGGTCGGTCGGATTGGCGCTTCTGAACAAGGCTGCCGGCGCGACCACCGTGTGCGTCCGGTCGTCCATGAAATAGAATTCGGCATACGGCACGAAGTAGTCCGTGATCTCATCGTGGCCCATGAATGCGGCATTGTAGCGATCATCTTCGCGCGTGATGTCGATGTAGGGCTGCGAATTGAACGATGCCGGTGGGGTCGTGGCGACACTGCCTTGCGGCACCAACTGAGTGCCGTTGACGCTGTAGACCGAGTTGGCGTTCGGGCCGGTGAACGGCTGGAAGTAGTTTGAATTGCTCGAGCCGCCGCAGGCCAGCCCCACGATGGTGCCAGCCGCGTTCTTGGTCGGATTCAACTGGCAGCCGCCGTAATCGCGGTCGCTGCTGGGTACGGCGTTTTGATGGCGGTAGCCGAAGAACGCGGTGACGTTGCCGTTGTTGTCATCGAAATTGGTCCCCATCAGCATGTCCATGTTGTTCTTTTGGCCATCGAAATGGCTGCCCGTGGCGGGAACCGTGTCGAACTGGCGCACCAGCGACTGCGCGCCGGTATCGCCGTTGTCATGCATATATCCGCCGTATTCGCCGTCGACCTGGAATCCCTGGAAATTCTTCTTCAGGATGAAATTGACGACGCCTGCGATGGCGTCGGACCCGTACGCGGCGGAAGCACCACCGGTGACGACCTCGACGCGCTCGACCAGGCCGGCCGGAATCTGATCCAGATCGGGCGCCGGCGACTGAATCGCCGTGTTGGGTGAACCCTGGCCGAGACGCCGGCCATCGACCAGCACCAGCGTGCGGTTCGGTCCCAGCGCGCGCAGGTCGGCGGTCTCGACGCCGCCGGGCGTCGATAGAGCGGACGTGGCGTTACCGAGGTCCTGCCCTGATGCATTGAAGAAGTTCTGTGGCAGCTCAGTGAGCAGGTCGCCTACGTCCGACTTGCCGCTGGTCTCGATGTACTGAGACGACAGCACCTGAATCGGGCTGGTGCTGACTTCATTCGGAGCAGGGATGCGCGAACCGGTCACGATCACTTCCTGAAGTTGCGCGTTCTCGGCCTCCTCGGCTGCGACACTGCCGCTGGGCATCGGCGGTGCGGCGCCCGCTGGTGCGGCGACAGACTGATCCGCCCACGCCGGGGCGCCAAACAAAGCTGCCAGGCAGCAAGCGGTGATCAGGCTTTTGCAGGCGACACGAATGGCTGTACGCAACCCTGCCTTGATGGCACGGTCGCCGTCTTGTCGAAGGACTGTCATGTGAGGATTCCCCTTAAGGGGACCGCGAGCGGGCTTGATCTGAGTGTTATGCCCGCGCGCAATCCCTGCGACCCAATAACTTCAGCAGTCAGGCCTCGGACGCAAAACGAGACACAAAAGTAGTAACCATGTGAGATGAGACCGAGACTGCTCCCCTGGAATGTGCTCATAGCTTAAACGACATTTGATGTGACAGACAACCCACTGTTGCCTCAATACAACGAATTCGCCCCTGGGCCGCGGTCCCGGGTTCTTGTTGCGGAATAGGCGCATTTGGTCTCTACTGGCCAGCTACCCACGGTTTCAGCCTTTTGACCGAGGCCCGTCATGTGGCGCTCCCAGCGGCCGGCGTTTCAAATTCGCAACCCAAGAAACCCCTGGTCGGCCGTTGATCCATGACGGTGCGAGCGTTGCGGCGTGGCAGCAGAAGCGCCGGGCGCGGCGAATCGGCGCGCGATAGCGATCGCCGTCTGCGCCGCGCGCTCAGCGCGTGCGCATTCCTCACGGTGTTTTGTCTACTGGCCCGCGCCTCGACATCGGCGGCGGCATCCGCGGGCCCGCTCGAGCAGCCGCGACTGCACGAGATTGCCGACGCGCCCGACCCCGAGCAACTTCGCTCGACGGTACAGGCACTGGTGGCATTCGGCACGCGCCATACGCTGTCGGACACGGTGTCGGCCACGCGGGGCATCGGTGCCGCACGGCACTGGACGCAGTCCCGCTTCGAGCAGATCGGCCGCGACTGCGGCGGCTGTCTGACGCTGGCGACGCCGGCACAGGTGGTCACCGGCCCGCGCGTGCCCGAGCCGGCGCAGATCGTCGACGTCGTCGCGATTCAAAAGGGCACCACCGACCCCGACCGCGTCGTCGTACTGACCGGTCACATCGATTCACGCGTCAGCGACGTCATGAACTCCAGCGCCGATGCGCCGGGGGCCGATGACGATGCCTCGGGGGTGGCCGTCGTCATGGAAGTCGCGCGCATCCTGAGCCGCTACCGCTTTGCGGCCACCCTCGTCTACGGCGTGGTATCCGGCGAGGAGCAGGGGCTCTATGGCGGCAAACTGCTTGCCGGCTACGCCAAGGAGCAGGGTTGGCGGGTCGAGGCCGATCTGAACAACGACATCGTCGGCGCCTCACAGGGCCAGAACGGCGTCAACGACAACACCCGGGTGCGCGTGTTCTCGGAAGGCACTCGCGATACCGAGAGCGCCGAGGAGGCGCGGCAGCGGCGCTTCCAGGGCGGGGAAGACGACTCGGCCTCGCGCAACGTAGCGCGCTATGCCAAAGCCCTGGCCGAGAGGTACCTGCCGAACTGGACCGTGGCAGTGGTCTACCGCCTCGACCGTTTCGGCCGGGGCGGTGACCATGCCGCTTTCAACGCCCTGGGTTTTCCCGCCGTGCGCTTCACCGAGAACTCTGAGGACTACCGGCACCAGCACCAGGACCTGCGCACCGCGGACGGCGTTGATTACGGGGACAGCATCGAGCACCTGGATTTCGCCTACCTCGCCAGGGTCGCGGCCACCAACGCCCTGGCCGCGGCCTCGATGGTATCGGCGCCGCCGCCCCCGGCTCATGTCGGGATTGCCGGCGCGCTGACGCCGGACACGCGGCTGACCTGGACCAGCGCGCCCGGATCGCCGGCGGATGCCTATCGCGTGTACTGGCGCGATACGACGGCGCCGGCGTGGACCCATGCGCGCGATGCCGGAGCGGGGCAGACCATGACGCTGCGCAATGTGTCCATCGATGACTCCTTGTTCGGTGTCGCCAGCGTGTCCGCCGACGGCTATGAGAGCCCGGTGGTCTTCCCCGGCGCCGCGGGCGCGTTCTGGCGGCCGTGAGAAGTCAGCGCCGCACCGGGCCCTCGGGCGCGGTGCCGAACAGCTCGTAGTGAACGCGGTCGCCCGTACGGATGCCCAGTTTTGCGCAGTTTCCGCCGGCGAGTTCGAGCACGGCCTTGACGGGCTCGGGCGATGCGATGATCGCCTCCGACATCGGCGTCGTACGCTCTCGGATGTAGACGATGCGCCCCTTGGCATCGATGAACAGCATGTCGAGCGGGATCAGCGTGTTCTTCATCCACATGTGCACCACGCGCGGCGACTGCTCGGGAAAGAGCATGCCCTGATCGGTCGAGAGCCATTCCAGGTACATCAGACCCTGCTGCGCGCGTTGCGGCGTATCGGCGATCCAGATGCTGAACCACTCCGGCCCGTGGCGCGTATGGATGTCGAGCACCGAGCGCGGGAATTTCTCCAGCGGCTCCTGCGCGCGCGCGGTCCGCAACGGCAGCGAACTCGCCAGCAGCGCCACGACGGCCATCAGCACGGCAATGGTCCACCAGCCTCGCGCTTGCATCGGAGATCCCTGGGCGGGCTCAGTCATACGCACCTCGCACTCTGCCATGCATCTCGCCTATTCATCGCTCATGCGTCCCGCGAAGTCGAAGCGGCTGAGCAGCAGCCCTTCGCCGCCATCGGCCGCCGCGGCCGCCGCCACGCAGAATCCGCGTCCCGCCACGCGCCGCTCATGAGCCGCGCCCGCGATGGGCGATTCGGTCAGCTCGTCGATGGTGCATTTGTCCTCTCCCCGTGTCGAATAGAGCCGGCCCTGACCCTCGAAGATCACCGTGACGTTCACGGGTACGCCGCGGCTGGTGCCGGCAGCGCGGCCGGGCGCCATGCCGAAGACGAACCGCAGGCGGCGATGATCGCGCGGCGTTAAGCCCGCGAAGGTCACACGTATGCCGCTGCGATCGGGCCGCGGGCCGCCGTCGCACTGCAGTTGCGCGTCGGTCCAATCGATGTCGAGATCGCTGGCCCCGCGCAGCCGCGCGCGCAGGAAGCCGTCGTGCGTGGGCAGGCAGCCCGACCCGGCCTGCGGCGCCTGGGAGGACTGGGGGGGCGTTGGGGATTGCGGGTGGGCGTGGCGTGCGCACCCGCTCATGGTAGCGATGATGAGCAGGCAGATCAGCGTTCGCAATGGCACGGGTGTGTGGCAATTGGTCATGGCAACGGCGGGGACGGGGGGAGTATAGCGGCGGGCCGTAATCGCGCCCGCACGCGCGGTCGCGACATTGCGCACACGCCGGGCGGGGCGCAACTGCTAGACTTTTTTCCGATATGGACCGCCGAAAATTTCGCACCCGGGCCCGCATGGCCAGGCAACTGATTGAAATATATCCTATTATTCCGGCAACGCTGGCCCGACTCACGGAGTTGTCGAACAATCTGTTCTTCAGCTGGCACCGCCCCACGCGAGCCCTGTTCGAGGATCTGGACCCGGAGCTGTGGAAACAGGCCGGCGGCAACCCCCGGCTGATCCTGCGCTGTATCAGCCAGGAGAGTCTCGATCGCGCCGCGGCCGATCCGGACTACCAGCAGCGCTATCGCGACGTGCTGGCCACATTCGACGCCTATCTGGCGGCGCCGGCACCGCGCGCCGATGAACCGCTGATCGCCTATTTCTGTGCCGAGTATGGCTTTCACGAGAGCTTCCCGATCTATTCCGGCGGCCTGGGGGTGCTGGCGGGCGATCACTGCAAGGCTGCCAGCGACGAGCGGCTCAACTTCACCGCGGTCGGACTGCTCTACACCGAGGGCTACTTCATTCAGGCGGTGGATGCCGACGGGGTGCAGCACGCCAACTACAACGACACCGATCCGCGGGACCTGCCGGTCGAGGCCGTGCGCGATGCGGCCGGCCAGTGGCTGCGCGTG
>DATDHV010000065.1:0-4281 GCA_036521395.1 Steroidobacteraceae bacterium
TTGACGCCCAGGCGCACCTGGTTGCCCTTCACGCGCAGCACCGTCACCGTAACGTCCTCGCCGATCATTACGGTTTCGCCCACTCGACGCGTCAGGATTAGCACTGTCTGGTCCTCCGAACTGCTGCGCCGCTCCATGCGATCCGCGCCGTGGACCAGCCCGGGCAGGTTACTGCGGCGGCCAGCAAATTCAAAATGATTTCTACAGCGAACTGTTTCGATCGATACAGTTTCCCGAAGTCAAGGGGCGCCAAATTAAACTTCGTCAATGTGCGGGTGCGCCCAATCGCGAACGCACCCACGGCGCGACACTGGCGAGCGCCGCATCGAGCGACTGTGGATCGCTGCCGCCGGCCTGCGCGAAATCCGGCCGTCCGCCGCCCTTGCCGCCTACTTGGGCTGCGACCGCAGCGATTAGTTCCCCCGCTCGCACGCGCGCGCTCTGATCCGGCGTGACGCCCGCGACGAGCAGTACCTTCGAGTCCGCAGCCACCGAGGCGAGCACGATCACGGCTGAGCCGAGCCGGCTCTTGAGCTGATCGAGCGCGGCGCGCAGCGCGCCGGCGTCGGCACCGTCGACGCGCGTGGCGAGCACCTTCACGCCCTCAACGTCCACGGCCGCATCGGTGAGATCCCGGCCCGAGCTCATCGCCAGCTTGTCCTTGAGTGCGCGATTTTCCTTCTCCAGCGCGCGCAGGCGCTCGAGCGTATCGCGCACCTTGTCGGCGACATCCTCGCGCGAGCCATGCACGAGCTGCGCGACGCTGCCGAGCAGTCCGTCGATCCGACGCACGTAACCGAGCGCCGCCTGGCCGGTCACGGCTTCTATGCGGCGCACGCCGGCCGCGACCCCCGACTCGCCGACGATGTGGAACAGGCCGATGTCGCCGGCACGGCGCACGTGGGTGCCGCCGCACAGCTCGGTAGAGAAATCCCCGAACGAGAGCACGCGCACGCGCTTGTCGTACTTCTCGCCGAACAGCGCCATGGCGCCGCCCTCGAGGGCCTGCTCGTAGTCCATGACCCGGGTCGCGGCCTCGGCGTTGGCGCGGATCTGCGCATTGACCAGGTGCTCGACCTGCTCGAGCTGCGCGCTCGTCACGGGCTGCGGATGCGAGAAATCGAAGCGCAGCCGATCGGCGGCCACCAGCGAACCCTTCTGCACCACGTGCGTGCCGAGGACGCGGCGCAGTGCCGCGTGCAGCAGGTGGGTCGCCGAGTGATTCAGCCGGATCGCCTCGCGTCGCTCCGCATCCACCTGCGCGAGCAGCGTATCGCCCAGCCTGACGGTGCCGCTGGCTACACGCCCGCGGTGCACGTGCGCCGCGCCGCGCCGGTACGTGTCCTCCACCACGAAGCGCGTCTCCGCCTGCCCGCGCAGCTCGCCGCTGTCCCCGATCTGGCCGCCGGCCTCAGCGTAGAACGGCGTGCGATCGAGCACGACTTCGCCGCTCTCGCCGGCGGCCAGGGCCTGCACGCCCTGCCCGTCGCGCAGCAGTGCCACGACACGGCCCTGGGACTCGAGCTCCTCGTAGCCGCGGAATTCGCTGCGCTCGGTGAGCTGCGCGCCGCCGCGCAGTTCGACGCCAAAGCGGCTGGCCGCGCGGGCGCGCTCGCGCTGCGCCTCCATCTCGCGCTCGTAACCGGGCTGGTCCACGCGCAGGCCGCGCTCGCGCGCGATGTCGGCGGTCAGATCCGGCGGGAAACCATAGGTGTCGTGCAGCAGAAACATCAGCGCGCCGGGCACGGTGTCGCCGCCGGCCTCGCCCATACGCGCCTCGAACTGCGCCATGCCCGCCGAGAGGGTCTCGGCGAAGCGCTCCTCCTCGAGCTTGAGCGCGTCCCGCACCTGCCCGGCCGAGCGTGCCAGCTCCGGGAACGCCTCGCCCATCGCCGCCACCAGCGCCGGCACCAGCCGATAGAAGAACGGTTGCGCCTGGCCGAGCTTGTAACCGTGGCGCACGGCGCGCCGGATGATCCGCCGCAGCACGTAGCCGCGACCCTCGTTCGAGGGGCTGACGCCGTCGGCGATGAGGAAGCCGCAGGCCCGGATGTGATCGGCGATCACGCGCAGCGAGGGCGAGTCGAGCTCGCGGCTGCCGGTGACCTCGGCCGCCGCGCCGATCAGCTCGCGAAACAGGTCGATGTCATAGTTGGAATGCACGCCCTGCATGATCGCGGCCATGCGCTCGAGCCCGGCGCCCGTGTCCACCGAGGGCGCAGGCAAGGGCGTGAGCGTGCCGTCGGCAGCCCGGTCGTATTGCATGAACACCAGGTTCCAGATCTCGACGAAGCGGTCCCCTTCCTCCTCGGGCGAACCGGGCGCGCCGCCGGCAACCGACGGACCGTGGTCCCAGAAGATCTCGCTGCACGGTCCGCACGGGCCGGTCTCGCCCATGGACCAGAAATTCGAGCGCTCACCCATGCGCGTCACGCGCGCCGGGTCGAGGCCGATCTCGCGCGTCCAGATCCGCTCGGCCTCCTCGTCCTCGCGGAACACGGTGATCCACAGACGCGCCGGATCGAGTTGGAGCCGCCGCGTGACGAACTCCCAGGCGTAGGCGATGGCCTCACGCTTGAAGTAATCGCCGAATGAGAAGTTGCCGAGCATCTCGAAAAACGTGTGATGGCGCGCCGTGTAGCCCACGTTCTCCAGATCGTTGTGCTTGCCGCCCGCGCGCAGGCAGCGCTGGCTGCTCGCGGCGCGGACGTAGTCGCGCCTCTCGCGGCCCAGGAATACGTCCTTGAACTGCACCATGCCGGCGTTCGTGAACAGCAGCGTCGGGTCGTTGCCCGGCACCAGCGAGGAGGACGACACGAGCGTGTGGCCGTGCTCGCGGAAGTACTCGAGAAAGGTGCGGCGCACTTCGGCCGCACTCATGTAAGGAGGGGTCACTGTCATGATGAGTCCAGGTCAGCCGCGACGTCGGCTCCCAGGGCCGAACGGATATGATCGATGGAAAAGCCGCGATATTGCAAAAACCGCGCCTGTTTTGCCCGCTCGGGCCAGCGTGTGGGCGCCGCCAGCCCGAAGCGACGTATGCGCAGCTCGCGCGCGCGCTGGGCCCAATCCGCGCCGGCCGTCAAGGCCGCCTCGATCAGGGCCGCATCGAGGCCGCGCTGTGCGAGCTCGCGCTGAATCCGCAGCGGCCCGTGCCCGCGCTCGGCATGCAGCGCCACGAACTGCTGCGCGTACCGCGCATCATTGACGTAGCCGCGCTCCATGAACTCGACCAGTAGACCCTGGACGGTGTCCGGCTCGAAGCCCTGGCCCACCAGCACCTCGCGCAGCTCCTCGCAGCAGAAATCCCGCCGCGCCAGCAGCGCCACGGCCGCGCTGCCGGCGGCCGCCGGGCTGGCCGACTGCCCCGGCGCGAGGCGGCGCTTACGCGGTCTTTTCCTCAACACTCTTGGGTGGCATCATCTTCAGGCGGATCTTGTCCTCGATCTGGCGCGCGATCTCGGGGTGCTGCTGCAGGTAAATGCGGGTATTGTCCTTGCCCTGGCCGATGCGCTCGCCGTTGTAGCTGTACCAGGAGCCGGACTTGTCGATGATGCCCTGCGCGGCGCCGATCTCGATGATCTCACCCTCGCGCGAGATGCCCGTCCCGTACATGATTTCGAACTCCGCTTCGCGGAACGGCGGCGCCACCTTGTTCTTGACCACCTTGACGCGCGTCTGGTTGCCGACCACTTCCTCGCCGTTCTTGATGGCGCCGATGCGGCGGATGTCGAGCCGCACCGAAGCGTAGAACTTGAGCGCATTGCCGCCGGTGGTGGTCTCGGGATTGCCGAACATCACGCCGATCTTCATGCGGATCTGGTTGATGAAGATCACGATGGTGTTGGAGCGCTTGATGTTGCCGGTCAGCTTGCGCAGCGCCTGCGACATGAGCCGTGCGTGCAGGCCGACCTGCAGCTCGCCCATCTCGCCCTCGATCTCGGCGCGCGGCGTGAGCGCCGCCACCGAATCGATCACGATAATGTCCACCGCGCTGGAGCGCACCAACATGTCGGTGATCTCCAGAGCCTGCTCGCCGGTATCCGGCTGCGAGACCAGCAGGTCATCGACCTTGACACCCAGTTTTTCAGCATAGGTCGGGTCGAGCGCGTGTTCGGCATCGATGAACGCGGCAGTGCCGCCGGCGCGCTGGCAGCTGGCAATCGCCTGCAGGGTCATGGTGGTCTTGCCGGACGACTCCGGCCCGTAGATCTCGACGATGCGGCCGCGCGGCAGGCCGCCGAGGCCGAGCGCGACGTCCAGCGCGATCGACCCGGTCGG
>DATDHV010000066.1:0-18262 GCA_036521395.1 Steroidobacteraceae bacterium
GCGATAGGGATCGCCCTCCGGGCTTTCGATCTTGATGACGTCGGCGCCCAGGTCCGCGAGCATCATGCCGGCGCACGGACCGGTGATGAAAGTGCCCTGTTCGACGATGCGTATCCCGGAGAGTGTGCCGGTCATGCTGCCTCCGGTGTTCAACTGTTGGCGCTCGGCACGAAGCCGGCCGGCGCGCTGCCATCGTAATCGATTGCCTGTGCAGCGGCGTGCGAGAGCACGAAGCCGATGGGCCGTCGCTGCTCCTCGAGCAGATGCGCGATCAGACTGGCGGTACGCGCCATGATCGGAACGCCCTTGAGTGCGCGCAGCGGATAGCCGGCATCGAGCAGTACGGCGGGAATGGCGCCGGAAACATTGATCGTCAAGCTGCGGCCGATCAGTTGCGGCAACTGCTGCTCCACCGCGCGCGCGATCTCCACGTGCCTGCCGGAGCTGCCGGTCTCGGCGGCGACCTCAAACAGCCGCTGAGCGCGCGGGTCCTGTCCCTTGTGCAGCGGATGCCCATAGCCCGGAATTGCGCGCCTGGCGGCCCGGTACTCCTGGACGACCTTGCCGACGGCGGCTTCCAGCCCGCCGCCGTTGGCCGCCTGCGCGGCAATCTCGACCAGGAACTGGCCGGCGGCCTCGGAGGAGCCCAGCACCACCGAGCCGCAGCCGAGGATCCCGGCCGCGACCGCCCCCTGCAGCGCCTCGGGCGCTGCCGCGAGCGTCATGCGACTCGCCTGGACACTCGGCACCAGGCCGTGTTCGGCAATTGCCACCAAGGTTGCATCCAGCACCCGACGCTGTGCGGGCGAGGGCAGTGCGCCGGTGATCAGCAACCAGATATGGTCGGTAAACCCGATCGCGCCGATCAGCTCGCCCGCGAGATCGCGTCCTCGAACCAGGATGGTCTGTTCGTTGGATGTGGAGATTGCGGAACTGCGCTGATCCTGACGCCCGATCTTCAAGAGGCCCCGCCTGTATTCGTATAGCGAAAAGTGCGTCGATATGCGAAACACACTCTGGGCCAACTTCGGACGGCTTGTCAACGCCCTCGCCGCCCTTCCGGTTTTTCGATTATCGAAATAGACTGCAGCCGGATGCCTCGCAAAAATACAAGCCGTCGCCGCGAGGCCATGGGGGGACTGGCGAAGGGTCTTGCCGTGATTCGCGCCTTCACGCGCGAACACGCAGCGCTTTCATTGAGCGACATTGCCCGCAGCGCGCACATGCCTGCGGCCACCGCGCGGCGCTGCCTGCTGACACTGGAGGAGGGCGGCTACGTCACGCGCAACGGGCGCGATTTCCTGCTCCGTCCCAAGGTGCTCGAGCTCGGGGCGGCGTACCTCGACTCGATGAACATCGAGCAGGTCACGCGCACTCATCTGGAGGAGCTGGCGCGTAATACCAGCGATTCCGCGGCGTTGTGCGTGCTCGACGGCGTGGAGATCGTCTATGTCGCGCGCGCCTCGGTGCGCACGCTGGTGCGTCTGGAGGCGCACGTGGGCAGCCGTTTTCCGGCGCACGCGACCTCAACCGGGCGCGTGCTGCTCGCCGGCGTGAGCGAGGAGCGGCTGCAACGCTATTTCCAGACCGCCCGTCCGGAAGCGCTCACCGAGCGCACCGTGACCGACGTTGCCAAGCTGCGCACCCTGATTGATGAGTGTCGTCGGACCGGCCATTCCGTGGTCGCAGATGAACTGGCCTATGGCGTGATCGCGCTGGCAGTGCCGGTTCTGGACCAACAGGGCCGCGTCGTGGCCGCGCTCAACACGTCGAGCCATTCACGCGGTATCAGTCGCAGCAAACTGCTGCGCGAGCGATTGGGGATGCTGCAACAGGTGAGCCGGCGGATCTCCACCGATCTGGCTATCGTGCCGTGGCTGTCGCTGAGCGCCCAGATCTGACTGCGGGCCTGCCGGCCGCAATTGACGTCAGCACCCTGGCGCCCGTACGCTAAAAGCGAAAACTGGTTCGCTATACGAAATCCGGGAGACCGCTTGATTTCGAGCGCCGAAGCTTCGACCGATGCCGTCGATGGACGGTCCGACGATCGCTATCTGGACCTGGACGGCGCTCGTGTACGTTACCGCGACGAGGGCCGCGGTGCGGCAGTGCTGTTGGTACACGGCTGGACACTGGACCTGGACGTCTGGGATTCGCAGGTCGAGGCCTTACGCCGCGCATTTCGTATCATCCGCTTCGACCGGCGCGGCTTCGGCCGCTCGAGCGGCGAGCCGTCGATGCAACACGACATTCTCGACCTGGGTGCCATCCTCGGGCACTTCAAGCTCGCGCGTGCCGCACTGGTCGGCATGTCGCAGGGAAGCCGGGCGGTACTCGCGTATGCGTGTGCTCATCCGGCCCGGGTGTCGTGCATCGTGCTGGACGGGCCACCGGAGTTCGATAGCTCGATACCGGGCGCAAATCTCTCACTGGCCCCGCTTCGCGAGCTGGTGCGCACGCACGGGCTGGCCGCGTTTCGCCAGCAATGGCTGCAACATCCGCTGATGCAGCTTCGCAGCCGCGATACGAATGCCCGCGAGCTGCTCCAGCGCATCGTCGACCGCTATCCGGGCAGGGACCTCATCGAGGGGACGGCGCACGCGCCACCGCCCGACCTGTGGCCCCAGCTCGAATTTCTCGCCGTGCCCACCCTGGTGCTGACCGGTGAGCACGACCTGCCCGGTCGGCTGCGCTCGGCCGACGCGCTCGCCAAGCGGCTCCCTGCCGGTACGCGCGCCGTGATCGAAGGCAGCGGCCACCTGGCCAGTTTCGACAACCCCGATTCCTACAATCGGCAGCTCGCAGCGTTTCTGGCGGACCATGCCGATTGCGCGAGCTAATCGCTTAGATCCTATGAAGAGGTGAGCCGTGTCCAGCATTCTCGTTCTCTATTACAGCTGCTTTGGCCACATCGAAGCGATGGCGCAGGCGCAAGCCGAAGGGGCCGGCGGCGTGACCGGCACGCGCGTGGTCGTCAAGCGGGTTCCGGAAACCGTGCCGCCCGAGCTGGCGAAGACCTATGGCTACCGCCTCGAGCAGGCGGCACCCGTAGCCGTGCCGGATGAGCTCGATCAATACGATGCGGTCATCTTCGGCACCCCCACGCGATTCGGCAACATGGCCGCGCAGATGCGGAATTTTCTGGACCAGACCGGCGCGCTGTGGATCAGTGGCGCGCTGGTGGGAAAGGTCGGCAGCGTATTCTGCAGCACCGCGAGTCAGCACGGGGGGCAGGAAACAACGATCACATCGTTTCATTCGACGCTATTGCATCATGGGATGATCATCGTCGGCCTGCCGTACACCTTCAAGGATCTGACGACCCTGCGCGAAGTGACCGGGGGCACTCCGTACGGCGCCAGTTGCGTCACCGGGGCGGGCGCGGAACTGCGGATGCCCACGGCACTGGAGCTGGAGATGTGCCGCTATCAGGGTGAGCATGTGGCGAAGATCACCCGCCGGCTGGTCGCCGGAGCCGCGTAGTCCGGTTGCGAGCGCAGGCGCCTCGCGCTGCCGCTCCGGCGTCAATCGGAGCGCTGGAACAGCATCCAGATCGCTGTGAGCTGCAGCAGCGCGCACATCGAAATGGTGAATATCACGGCGAACACCGGGCCCAGTGCCGCCGGCATCAGCGTGGCGAGGAGCAGCGTCACCGAGGCGCAGATCGCCCAGCGGTAGATGTAGATCGGCAAGGACCTGGACAACTGCTGGTTGTGGCGCAGCGCCACGGCGCGTTCCAGCACGCTGCCATGCGCCGCATCGCGATACGACGCGAGTGGCCACAGATACGTAATTAGACGCTTCATGACCGCCGTTGCAGCGCGCGATTTGGATAGATAACTACCTGTTTATCAATGGGTAACACCGGATACTTAATCCTATTCCATCCGCTCGAAGGAGGACGCCGTGCCCGGCGCCGAGGGGCCGCCAGCGCCAGGCTCTCACGAGGGATGGTATGTCCAGGTTCCAGCGACCGTGATCTGCGAGCGCACCGAATTGGCGATGTAGCACTCCTCGTGCGCCTCGTGGTGCAGCCGCTCCAACAGCGCATCGGTCGGCGGCACGAGCCCGCAGATCACGATCGCCGGCGCCAGCTTCACGGTCGTGATCGAGCGCCGGCCGCGCGCATCGCTTTCCAGGACGCCCACGGCCTGATCGCTGTAAGCGTCGATCACCAGCCCGGCACGAGCTGCCAGATAGAGGAACATCAGCATGTGGCATGAGGAGACGGCTGCCACCAGCGCCTCTTCCGGATCGACGTTTGCGACTTTGGAATAGGGCAGTGGAACGGAAGAGACAGCGCTGGAGGCCGCCACCGTCGCCCCACCGTCGAATTTCCAGTGGTGCGCGCGACTGTATTTCGAATCGACGAAACGCTCATCGACTGCGCGACGCCACGCGATTTCCGCCTGATGGTGTGACATGTCCCGCTCCCAACGACTGCGGCGGACGCGGCTGCGCGCCCTCGCGTCTCGCAACACTGTATACCGGATTTGCCGGCGGAGCCGCTGCTCGCCGGTGCCGGTGTCCCTGCGCGCCGGCCGCGTCCCCGGCGCAATATAATCGGTGACATGTACAGCGTAAGAGTGCCGGAGCAGTAGTGTCGTTCAGAACCGGCCTGACGATGATATCTCTGGTGCTCGCCCTTGCGGCGGCCGCTCTACAGTCCGCGTGCGTGATGCACCCCATGAGCCCGCAGTCGGGCACTGGTCCAGCCGCCAACGGGCCGCTACCGGAGATCGGCACGAAGATGCCGGACGGTACCGTCTATGCCGGGCTCTCCATGGATACGGGCAAGCCCTCGTTCATCGCCGCGGCCGGCGGCCGGATGCGGGACGGTACGGTCTACGCCGGCATCTCACCCGACACGGGCAAGCGTATGTACACCACCGCCGCCGATGCGCCGGGCGCGTTCACCTGGAGCCAGGCGATCCAGTATTGCCGGGACCTCTTGGCGTCGGGTCATCGTGACTGGCGCGTGCCGACGCTGGGGGAACTGGCCGTGCAGTTCGGCAACCGCGCCGACATCGGCGGTTACAACGAAACCGGCAAACTGCGCGGCGCCTCCGGCTATTACTGGTCGTCGCTCGAAGTCGGTGACGATCAGGCCTGGGGTCAGCGCTTCAACGATGGCTTCCACGAAGACTTCAGCAAAGACCTGGTTTCATCCCTGCGCTGCGTGCGCTGAAGCGTGAGCGAAAGCGTGGTGCAGCGGCTCGCCGGCACTCACCCGGGCAGATCTCAGCGCGCCAGAGCGGCCGCCGCGTTCGCCGCCAGAATGAAGGCCGAGGCGGCATCGACCACGTATTCGTTCTCGTACCAGAGGAACGGCCAGTTGTCCTTAAGCTCCGGGTAGTCGGGCTGGATGATCACCACGCCCGGGATCATGCCGCCGGGAATGAAGGTGTAGTCGGCGCGGTTGTTGCCGTATGCAATGAGTTTGGATGACGTACCGACGGTGGATACGTAGGAGACGTTCGATACCGGGTGGCGGCCGAGGACGTAATCGAATCCGCGCAGCGTGTCGTCGACGCCGATGAGTTCGGGAAAGGCCTGGTGCAGGTAGAACATGCGCACGGCAAAACGCGCCACCTGACCCGCCCCGCCCCAGGTCCCGGTGCTGATGGGCACGCCGAAGGGATTGCGCGCGAGCTCCGCGTCCAGCCTCACTTTGAAGGCCGACAGATCCGCAGCCAGGGCACTCTTGTAATCGGCGTCCATGAACGGAATGGCGCGCACCGCGAGCCAGCCGAGCCCGTCGAAATGACTCCTGATCAACGGCAGCAGGTCGGCCAGGCGCGCCTTGTAAGCTGCCCCGCCCCCGGTGGCGAGCAGCAGCTCGATCGCGGCAGCGGCCTCCTCGTCGTCGAGCTCACCGCCCGTGGTGTTGAAGGAGCGGAAGATCACCGGCGCGTGGCTGTGCTCCTGGCGCCAGACGCGCTCGGCGGTCTGCAGGCACTTCGCGGCCAGAGCATCGTCGTAGCCGCGCAGCACGCGGCTCGCGGCCGCGAGTGATGCCGCCGCGGCATAGTTCAAGGGCGTGGTGTGGGTGGTGAACGCCCAGCGATCATCGGGTAAGCCGGAATGCATGCCGTCGCTCTGCAGCAGCCCGAGGCGCGACGCATAGATCCTGCCGTCGGTCTGCGAGGCGGCATCGCCCAGGTGCGTGTACTCCTCGAGCGTGGGCGCGATGATGCCGGGTATGGCATGACCGAAGGCGGCGTATTGGGCCAGCACAGCCAGCACGCCATGCTTGATCTGCTGCTGGACGTCCGGAATGCCGTCGGGCCGGCGGATCCGCACCAGGCGCGCAGCCTCATCGACGCTGGTTTCGTCCCAGTCCAGCCCGAACGCCTCGCGGGCCAGGACCAGATCGGTGATGACGCGCGCCTGCGTCTGGGTGCGCAGGTCATAGTCACCGGCGTCGTACCAGCCCCCGCGATCGAGTCCCGGAATGTGCTCGCCGGCGGCGAAGGGCGAATCGGAGGTGGCGCCCATCGAATAGCCGTCGAAGTGCCTGTGGTTCACGGGCGCCTGCCGCGCGTCGTCCAGGTGCGAGGCACCGTGCCAGACGCGATAGTTCTCGCGCACCTTCACATGATCCATCTGCACCGCGAGGTAGGTATCGAGTGTGGGCTGCCATACCCCCTGGTCGTAGAGATGCGGGGCGATGCGGAACGGCCCGGCAGTGTGACCGGCATACTCGATGGCATAAACCCCGGGGTTGTGTACGGCAGTGAAATCGAATGTGGCGTAGCGGTAGCGCAGCCATTGGCCCCAAGGTTTGATTGCCCCCTCGAAGACCTGCACGTAGTCGCCCGCCGGGCGCAGTTGCAGCACCCGCGCGATTTGCGGGGCGTCGTACTGAGGATCGAGCTCCAGCATCGCGATCTTCGAGCGCGCCGGTGTGTAGCCGACCTGGTTGTATGAGATCACGGGCGCTCGGACCCAGCCCGGGATGACGTTGGGATGAACGTGCCAGACCAGCGCGTTGTCCGTGCGGCCCGCCGCCAGCAGGCTCCGCACCACGAACCAGCCATTCTGCGCCCGGTTACGCGCGTCATAGAGCATGAGCTCGCCGTCATCGGAAGTGATGGTCATGCGGGTGGCCGGATCTTCGGGCGCGAGGATGATACGGCGACCGCGCGCCAGCGGCAGCGGCTCGGTTGCGCCGTCCGCCGCGCGCTGCATGGGGCCGCCCGGATGGCGCGGGAATATGCCAAAGCCATCGTCGAGCATGTAGCTCTTGCCGAAATAGGCGGTAGGAAGGAAGTCGAGATTGAAACCGGCCTTGCCCACCAGCGCCGCGGGCAGAGGATGGTCCAGATGTACGGCGATGCGCACCCCCTGGCCCTCGGCCGTGACCTCCAGGCGATAGCTCAGAGACAGAGCGGGATAGCCGGAGACGGCAATGAGCTGGTCGGGAAGCGCACCGTGCCTGCGCTCGACGAATTTTGGCACCGCATCCCATTGCTCGGGCGCCGGCAACAGCCGGACTTCGCCGTCGGTGGCAATGCGCTCGCCGTGCAGGATGATCTCCACGCCGCCGAGCTTCTGGTCGAGAAAGACATCATGGAACTGGTTCTGGTACACCAGTACGCTCAATCCCTGCATGTCGAAGTAGTCCAGACCGTTCAGATGCAGGTCCGCGGCGCTGAGCAGGCGGCTGCACGACAACGCCAGGAGGGCGAGCGCAATCTTGCTATGCATGGCCGCGTTCTCAGTCCGGCAGCGTAGCGGCGCCCGTGATGGTGAATTCGGTGCGCGCGCCGGCGCTCTCCGGCAGCCCATGGCGAGACTCCGGCTGGCCGCCGCCGACCCACACATCGACGCCGCCGGGCACGATGCGCCGTACGCCGGCTTCATCCACGATGCTCAATGCGCGATCGCGCAGCACGAAGGACAGCGTGCGCTTCTGCGCCGGCGCGAGGTGCACGCGCTGGAAACCCTGCAGCGCGCGCTGCGGCGCACCGGCCACGCCGCGGTGCGTGAGATAGAGCTGCACGACCTCATCGGAGTCTACGGTACCGGTATTGGTGACATCGATCGACACCGTTACCGCACCGTCCGGCGGCACCTCGGGGTGATCCACGGCGGCGTGATCGTAGCGGAAACTCGTGTAACTCAGTCCGAAACCGAATGGGTACAACGGCTCGCCCTCGAAGTAGCGGTAAGTGCGGTGCGCCATCGAGTAGTCCTCGAATGGCGGCAGCTGACCCACGGATTTGTAGAAGGTCACCGGCAGGCGCCCCGCGGGACTGAAATCTCCAGCCAGTGCCTGCGCCACGGCCGTACCGCCTTGCTCGCCCGGATACCAGGCCTCGAGCACGGCCGGGAGGTGCTCATCGGCCCAGCTGATCCCCAGTGCACTGCCGCTGGACAGCACCAGCACGGTGGGCTTGCCGAGCGCCTGTATGCGTTGCATAAGCGCGAGCTGCGGTGCGGGCAATGCGATGCTGGTGCGGTCGCCGCCGAGGAAGCCTTCGGCGCTCACATTCATCTCCTCGCCCTCGATGCGGGCGCTCAATCCCATGACCATGATGATCAGATCGGCGCGACGAGCAGCATCGGCCGCGGCCTGCTCCTGCACACCCGGCTCGCTCCAGACCAGGCGCGCTTCCGCGCCCCGCAGCGTCTGGTAGTACTCGATGCGGATGCGATAGGAGTGGCTTTTCTCCAGGTGGATCATGCGCGTCTGCGTGGTTGCAGGTCGGTGATTGGTCCAGTCCGCGACCACCAGCTGATCATCGAGCCAGAGCCGGTAGCCATCCTGGCCGGTGAAGCCGATCAGGTAGTCACGCGTGCGCGAGGGCACCAGCACGCCACTCCAGCGAACCGAATAGTTCTGCGACAGGCGCGGCGAAACCCCACCGAAGCCCCAGGAGAAATTGACGTTGCGATCGACGCGCATCATGACCGGCGCGCCGCGGAGATCGACGTTGGCGAAGTACTGGGCCCGAAGGCCCGGGGTTTTGCGCGTGGCGTCCGTGAACAGCGCCGCCGCGGGGATCGGGGTGAGCACCGGCCCGATCAGGCCCGTGCCCTGGACATAGACCACCCGTGAGTGGGCGAAGCGCCGCCGAATCCCCTCCAGCACGGTGACCGGCTTGGACGGCGAGCCGTTGTAATTGCCCTCGAGCGCGTCGAGGCTGTCGGCGTCGGGGCCGATTACCGCGATGGTGCGGTAATGTTTCCTCAGCGGCAGGAAGTGATCCCGGTTCCTGAGCAGCACGATGGACTCGCGCGCGGTCCTCAGCGCCAGCGCGGTGTGCGCCGGCGTATCGTTGTCGGCGGCCGTGATGTGCGCGTACGGCACCTTGGATGGCGGATCGAACAGACCGAGCCGGAATCGGGCCAGGAACAGCCGACGCAACGCCTGGTCGAGGTCCTGCTCGGACAGCAGACCCTGCTGCACGGCGCTCGCGATGGCGGGGCCGTCATCATCGGGCCCGGAGGGGGGCCAACGGCAAATCAGATCGGTTCCGGCCTTGAAGGCGTCGGCCGCGGCCTGCGCCAGCGATGCGGCATAGTGGTGATTGGAGAAGATATCGCCCATGGCGCCGCAGTCGGAGACCACGTAACCCCCGAACTGCCAGTCGTGACGCAGGTGCTCCTGCAGCAGTACCGTGTTGGCACACGCGGGCTCGCCGTTGATGGCGTTGTAGGCGCACATCACCGACTGCGCCTTGCCTTGCATGATCGCGGCGCGAAATGCCGGCAGATAAGTGTCCTCCATGTCGTGCCGGGAGGCGGTCACGTCCACCGTGTGACGGGTGGGCTCCGGTCCGCTGTGCACATCGAAGTGCTTGGGAGTCGCGACTGTCTTGAGATACACCGGATCATCGCCCTGCAGACCGGTGACGAACGCAACGCCCAGTCGCGAGGTCAGATAGGGATCCTCGCCGTAGGTTTCCTGGCCCCGGCCCCAGCGCGGGTCGCGGAAGATGTTGATGTTCGGCGACCAGACCGTGAGGCCCTTGTACCAATCCGAGGAGCCGTCGGCATGCCGCTGCGCGCGGTACTTGGCGCGAAACTCGGTACTGATGACGTCGGCCACGTCATGAATCAGCGGCTCATCGAAGGTCGCGGCCATGCCGATGGCCTGGGGAAACACCGTGGCGATGCCGGCGCGCGCGACACCGTGCAGGCCTTCGTTCCACCAGTTGTACGAGGGCACCCCGAGTCGCGGGATGGCGGCAGCCGTATGCACCAGCTGCGATGCCTTCTCCTCGAGCGTCATGCGCGCGATCAGATCATCGACGCGCTGAGCCATGGGAAGCGCGGGGTTACGGTAGGGCGCGTCCGCTGGCGCCGTCGGGGCGTCCAAGCTGGCGGCATCCGGGACGGAGGCTTGCGGCGTCGGGCCGAGGAGCGCTACACCCAGGAATGATGCGATGATCGCTGAGCATACGAGCTTCACACATCCCCCGGCACTATCTGGTAGCGCTACCAGTTTGGCGTTATGGTACGGAGGCGGGACGGTGCGTGCAAGCGCGCACCGCGCCGCGCAGAATTCTCAGCATGCAAGGATATTCCATGTGCGGCGATACCATGCGACCGAGCGGCCGCCGAGGCGTGGTGAGCGCCGCGCTGCTGCTGCTTGCGCTGCTCGGCCATGCGAGCGAGAGCCTGGCGCTGGGGCAGCAGCGCTACGTGGAGTTCAAACCGGCGCCGGACAGCTTCGCGCTGGTGGCCGACGGCGCGGCCGCGAGCCTCGTCGTGGACGCCCAGGACTTCGCCGGCGTGGCGATCGCAGCCCGCAACCTTCAAAGCGACATTGCGCGCGTGACCTCGATCGCTCCGGCGCTGGCCGGCGCGCTGGCCGGCGCGGCGGCGCAGACGGTGCTGATCGGCACCATCGGTCACAGTGCGGTCATCGACGGCCTGATCGCCGACGGCAAGCTCGACGTCGCCTCGATCGCGGGCAAGTGGGAGTCCTTCCTGATCCAGGTGGTCGACCACCCGGCGCCCGGTATCACCAGGGCGCTGGTCATCTGCGGCAGCGACAAGCGCGGCACCATCTTCGGCATTTACGACCTGTCGGAGCAGATGGGCGTGTCGCCATGGTACTACTGGGCGGACGTGGCGAGTCGACATCATGCCGAGGTCTTCGTCAAGGCGGGCCGGTTCGTGCAGGGCGAGCCCAGCGTCAAATATCGGGGCATCTTCCTCAATGACGAGAGACCGGACCTCACGGGCTGGGTGCAGGAGAAGTTCGGCAACGCGCCGGGCTATCCGAGCGCGGCGAATTTCGGCCATGAATTCTATGCCAGGCTGTTCGAGCTCATTCTGCGGCTCAAGGGCAACTGCCTGTGGCCGGCGATGTGGGACAATGCCTTCAACGAGGACGACCCGGAGAACCCGCGGCTGGCCGATGAGTACGGCATCGTGATGGGTACCTCGCACCAGGAACCCATGCTGCGCGCACAGGAGGAATGGGACCGCCGCTATCTCAAGGAATACGGCACCTGGGATTACGCCAAGTATCCGGAGCTCTTGCAGAGTTTCTGGCGCGAAGGCATCGTGCGCAACCGCGACTACGAGAGCCTGATCACGATTGGGCTGCGCGGCGCCAACGATACCCCCATGGCACCGGGCGGGCCGGCCGCAAACATGGCACTGCTCGAAACCATCGTCGACGCGCAGCGCCGCATCCTGGCCGAGGAAATGAACGCCGACCTGACGCAGGTGCCGCAGGTGTGGTGCCTCTACAAGGAGGTCATGGATTACTACAAGGCCGGCATGCGTGTGCCCGATGACGTGACCCTGCTGTGGTCGGATGATAACTGGGGCAATTTGCGCCGCCTGCCCACCGCCGCCGAGCGCATGCGCAGCGGCGGCGCGGGCGTTTATTACCACTTCGATTATCACGGCAGCCCGCGCAGCTATCAGTGGATCAACACCAGCCCCATCGCCAAGGTCTGGGACCAGATGGCACTCGCCAAACAATACGGGGCCGACCGGCTCTGGATAGTGAACGTCGGGCATTTCAAGGGCTACGAGTTTCCCATTGAGTACTTCATGCACCTGGCGTGGAACAGCGCCCGCTGGACGCCGGACAACATCAACGAGTACACCCGATTGTGGGCGCAGCGCGAGTTCGGGCCCGAGTATGCGACGCAAATCGCCGACCTCATCGCCAAGTACACCAAGTACAACGGACGCCGCAAACCCGAGCTGCTGGACGCCGACACCTACAGCCTCGTGGACTATCGCGAGTTCGAGACCGTGGTGGCAGATTACGACGCCGTCGTGGCCCGGGCACAGGCGATCTCCGATGAGCTGCCGGCGAGCGACCGGGCCGCGTTCTACGAGCTCGTGCTGTTTCCGGCCCAGGCCTCGGCGCAGCTCAACCGGATGTACCTGGCGGCGGCCCGCGACGCGCTGTACGCCGCGCAGGGACGCGCCAGCGCCGCGGCGGCGGCCGCGACCACGCGCTCGCTGTTCAAGGCCGAGACGGATCTCATGGATTACTTCAATCACTCGTTCCTCGACGGCCGCTGGAATCACTTCATGGATCAGCCCTTCATCGGCTACATCGGCTGGCGCGAGCCGGCGCGCAACAACATGGACACGATCCAGCTCTCGGAAGTGACCCCCTCGGCGGGGGCGGACATGGGGATAGGCGTGGAGGGCAGCGCTGTGGCGTTCACGCATGGCAATGCCACCTTGCCGCCGTTCGATGTGTTCAATCGCCAGCGCCACTACATCGAGGTATTCAACCGCGGTTCTCTGCCGTTCGATTACACCGCTACGGCGGACCGGCGCTGGATACGCGTCGATGCCCCGCGAGGCCACATCGGCGAAGACCGGCGGATCTGGATCAGCATCGACTGGAGCCGGGCACCGCGCGGCGCGCCGGCTGGCACCGTGACGCTGCGCGGCGCCGGATCGCATGTCACGGTGCGCGTCGAGGCGTCCAACCCCAGCGCAGTGCGCCCGACGACGCTGCGCGGATTCGTCGAGGGGGAGGGGGTGGTCTCGATCGAGCCCGAACATTTCACGGCGAGGCGCGATGCCGGGACCAACCGCTGGATCCGCATCGAGGACTACGGTCGCACGCTCTCGGGCATGCGCGCTACCGGGCCCGCCTACGCTCCCGCGGCGACGCCCGGCAAGGATTCAGCATGCCTGGAATACAGGATGTATCTGTTCGACTCCGGCGCCTTCGACGTCACCGCGATCGCCTCGCCGACGCTCAATTTCATCGCCGGCCGCGGACTACAGTTTGCCGTCTCGCTCGACGACGGGCAGCCGCGCACCGTCCAGCTCGTGGGACCGCAGGCCGACGCGCACAACGACAATCCGCAATGGGCGCGATGGGTCGAGGACAATGCAAATTACGCGCACCTGAGGCTCAACTTCGCGACCCGCGGCTACCACACGCTGAAATTCTGGATGGTCGACCCCGGGGTGGTGCTGCAGAAGATCATCGTCGACGCGGGCGGTCTCAAGCCCAGCTATCTCGGGCCGCCGGAAAGCTTCCACGTGCTGCCGCAGGGCCACAACGGCCAATGATCCCTCCGGTATCGTTAGAGCAGTCCGGCTCCGGCGCACTACCCGAAGTCCCACAGAAATGTCCTAAGAAATAGTACGCGGCGGTAGGCTCAGGACGATCGACTGCGCCGAAGCGCCGCAGTTAATGTTGCCATGCCGGCGCAGGCAGAGGCAGCACGAACAGGCAGTTGCCACGCGTCCGGCGAGGACGCCATCGATGCCAAGGTTCACTGATCACGCGGGACAGCGGCTACATTATCGCGCACGCGGGCAGGGCGAATGTCTGCTGCTGGTTCATGGCCTCGCCTCGTGCGGTGCGCATTGGGAACTGCAGGCGCGCGCGCTAGAAGCTCACTTTCGCGTCATCATTCCGGATTTGCCGGGCTGCGGTGCCAGTGCGCCGCTGGCGAGCCAATGCACGATCGCCGATCTGGCGGCACTGCTCTGGTCGCTGCTCGATCACCTGCACGTCTCGCGCGCGAACGTGGTGGGTTTCTCGCTCGGCGGTGCGGTCGCGCTCGAGATGGCGCTGCAGCGTCCCGATGCCGTGTCACGCCTCGCGCTCATCAACAGCCTGGCAGCGTATCGAATCGATCACTGGCGAAAATGGCTCGAAGCTCGGGTGCCGCCGGTGCTCATACGATTGCTCGGGATGCGGCGCATGGCATGCCTCATCGCCGCACGGCTGTTCCCGGCGCCGTGGCAATCGCCGCTGCGCCGGCGCGTCGCCGCAATCGTCGGGCAGGTGTCCCCGGCGGCATACATCGGTCTGGCCTCGGCGCTTGAGGGCTGGACCGCAACCAGCCGTCTGAGTCGGCTTCGAAGCCGCACCCTGATCATTGCGGCCGAGCACGATTACACGCCGCTGGCTGAAAAGATGGCCATGGCCGCGACAATGCACGCGCAGCTGGTGGTGGTGCGCGGCTCTCGGCATGGCACCCCCTTCGATGCCATCGCCACGACGAATGCCTGCTTGCTGGCGTGGCTGCTGGATCGTCCGTTGCCGGCAGCCGAGCGATGCGTTAGCGATGGCCCGGGGGACCGGCTGGCGCCGGCCTGTCAGGCTCCCGTGTTGCACGCGCCCCCGCACCGGGCGCCAGGGGGCATCGGGCTCAGCGGGCGGGGCCTCGGCTCGGCTCGAACAGCACATACGCCATGAATTTGCGCATGTCGACGTGACGCGCACGTGAAATCACCAGAGATCTGAGCGCAAACCACAGCTTCGCGGCCGCCGGCAGCGGGATGCGACGCTTCAAGCGCTGTCCTTCATCCCAGATGTAGCGCATGTGCCTGCGGGACCAGCCGTGCGCCGCGAAGAATCCAAAGTAGTCGGTGGGCTGGAACAGGAAGGGCGCATTCTTCATGAGCCGATGGGTGGCGCTGCGGTTTCTGAACTGCAGCGCTTGCGGCGAGATGTAATCCACGATCCAGCCCCTGAAGGAGGGGTGTGACGCGAGATCGTCCGCCAGAGTGCCCGCGGCTTCGACGCTCAGGTAGGGGATCACGCCTTCGGTGAGCACGAGCACCTTGTCGAAGCGCGCCGCCACGGCGGCGAGCAGGCTCGAGCGTGCGGGCACATCGGCGAGGTCGAGCGCCACGCGCTCGAGCATGCAGCGCGGCCGCTCCCCGGCCAGAGTGTGCTGCTTGAAGTCGATCATGTGCGGGTAGTCGACCTCGATCCAGTGAAACGACTCGGGCAGCGCCATGCGGTAGGGGCGGGTGTCCAGTCCGGCGCCCAGGTTGAGCAGCGCCTGTGTGCCCCGTGAGACTCCTTCGAGGATGAAATCATCGATGATGCGGGTCCGGATCGCCATGGTCCAGACCAGCGTGCGGTTGTACGAGGCGGTGGCCCAATGGCGCAGCGGGCCGTGTTCCATGCCTTCGACGATACGGCGCCCGCGATCGCCGGCGAGCCGGGCGGCCAGTGGATCGCGAAACAGAGCGTCGGCGCGCTCGGTCTCCATGGCGCGATACTGCGCCACCATGAAAGCGGTGTCCGAGACGTCCCGGATGGGGCTTGGGTTCATCGACCCGCATTCTAACCCGGGTGATCTGTACCGAACGCGGCCCACACGCTATCGTGCCGGCGATATGCCTGAATCATCCGCCGAATCGCCGGCTCTGTGCCTGGCAAGCCCCGCGGGCATGCGCATCGAGCTCAATGCCAACGGCTCGGTGCGCCGCTTCGAATGCGACGCCATTTCGCTGGCGCTGTTCGCCGGCAATGAGCTCGAGGGCGGCCCGGCCAACCTGTACCTGCGCTGCGTGAGCGAGCCGCGCGCCTGGACACCGCTACTCGGGCCTCGCAGCCACACGCGCTTCGGCGTGGATCTCGCTCGCGGCCGGCTCATTGGGACCGGCACGTGGCGCGGCATCGATTATGGGTTGGAGCTGGTGCTGGCCGCGGCGACCAGCGCGTGGTTCTGGCACGTCCGCCTGCGTAACGCGACGGCCGGCCCGCTGCGCGTGGACCTCACCTACACGCAGGACCTGGCACTGGCACCCTATGGTGCGGTGAGGCTGAACGAGTACTATGTCAGCCAATACATCGATCACAGCGCGCTGCATCAGGAGCCGCACGGCGCGCTGATTGCCTCGCGGCAAAACCAGGCGGTCGAAGGCCGTTGCCCGTGGTCGCTGATCGGCTCGCTGCGCACGGCCGTCTCCTTCGCCACCGATGCCCGGCAGTTCCATGGCCTTGCGGTCCGCGCGGGCGAAACGCCCGTGGGATTGGCGGACGATCTGCCGGGACGATGTCTGCAGCACGAGCATTCCATGGTGGCCGTTCGCGAGGCACCGATGCATCTGGAGCCCGGTGCCGCGGTGCAGGCCGGCTTCTTCGGCCTGTACGTCGCCGATCATCCGCGCGCCACATCGCCGGCCGATCTGGATCGGCTGAGTGCGCTGCTGGGGTTGCCGGAGGCGGTGCCCGCCCCCGACCCCGCGCCAGCGGTCGCCGAAACCGCCTCTGCGGCGACACTGTTCAGTGCCGCGCCGCTGCTCGATGTGCTCGATCTGGATGACGCGACGCTGCGGGCACTCTTCGGATCGTGCTGGCGGCACGAGGAACTCGATGATGCGGGGACGCGCCTCGCCTTCTTCCACGGCGCGAATCGGCACGTGGTGCTGCGCGCGAAGGAACTGCGGGTGCTGCGGCCGCACGGGCACCTGTTGCGCACCGGTCATCACGCCGTGCCCGACGAGACGGCGCTGACTTCGACCGTGTGGATGAGCGGGGTATTCCATTCCATGCTCACGCAGGGTCACGTGAGCATCAACCGTCTGCTCTCCACGGTACACGGCTACCTGGGCTTCTACCGCTCTCAAGGCCTGCGCGTATTCGCTGAGGTCGCGGGCCGATGGCAGCTGCTCGATGTGCCCTCGGTCTTCGAGATGGCGCCCGAGGCCTGTCGCTGGATCTATCGGCACGCGACCGGCGTCTTCGAAGTTCGCGCCGAGGCATCGAGCGAGCCGCACGAGCTGCGGCTGGCGATCGAAGTGAGCTCGGGCGAGCCCGCGCGCTTCCTGCTGTCGCATCACGTCGCGCTCAACGGCGATGACGGCGAGGCGCGCGGCGCAGTGCGCTGGTGGCGCGAGGCTGATGGCCTGGCCCTTGCACCGGCGCCCGGGTCGGAGCTGGCGCGACGCTTCCCGCAGGGGAGCTTTCTGATCGCCCCCGCGGCAGGTACGGATTTTCACGAGGTCGGCGGCGATGAGCTGCTGTTCCTCGACGGGCAGCCGCGTCATCAGCCGTACCTGTGCATTGTCACGGCGCCGGCGCGTGCGGCCGGCATTCGCATACATGGCCGCCTGGTGTGCGAGCCGGGCCCGTCGCCCGTGCCTGCCGGCGAGCGCCCCGAGTCGCGGCTGACACTGACCGCGCCGGCGTCGAGTTCGCTGTCCGGGCAGGTCGCGCGCGTGGCCGACATCGTGCCCTGGTTCACGCACAACGCGCTGGTGCATTACCTCTCCCCGCGTGGCCTCGAGCAATACTCCGGCGGCGGCTGGGGCACGCGCGATGTGTGCCAGGGCCCGGTTGAGATGCTGCTCGCGCTCGCTCGAATGCCGCCCATGCGCGATCTGCTGCTTCGGGTCATGGCCGCGCAGAACCCCGATGGGGACTGGCCGCAGTGGTTCATGTTCTTCGAGCGCGAGCGCGACATCCGTGCCGGGGATTCCCACGGCGATATCGTGTTCTGGCCACTGGTAGTGCTGGCGCAGTATCTGATCGCCTCGGCAGATCGGGGGGTGCTGGAAGAAACCGTGCCGTTCTTTGATGCGCGCGGACCGCACGCCGGCGAGCCGGCAACGGTCTGGCAGCACGCGCAGCGCGCCCTCGCCCTGATCGAGCAGCGCCTCATTGCAGGCACCGCGCTCGAGGCCTACGGACACGGCGACTGGAACGATGCGCTGCAGCCCGTGGATCCGGTGATGCGAAGCCGCCTGTGCAGCGCCTGGACCGCAACACTGCATTGCCAGGCCTTGACGTCGCTGGCACGCGCGCTGCGCGCCTGCGGGCGCTCCGGCGACGCGGACCAGCTGCAGCAGCGGGCGGCAGCCGTGCGGGCCGATTGTCGGCGCCTGCTGCTGGTCGAAGGCGTACTCGCCGGATATGCGCTGTTCGAGGATGGCGGACGCGTGAGCCACCTGCTGCATCCGTCGGACCGGATCACCGGCGTCCGCTATAGCGCGCTGGCGATCATTCACGCCATTCTCGAGGACATTCTCACCCCGGCCGAGACACGCGAGCATCTGCGGCTGATCG
>DATDHV010000067.1:0-7789 GCA_036521395.1 Steroidobacteraceae bacterium
TGGATGGAGGTCTATGCCGGCGAGAAGGCATTCAATGCCTTCAAGACCTGGCTGCCCGACGAGACGGTCGCGAGCTGCCGCGAATACCTCGTGTCGATCAAGGGCCCGCTCACGACGCCGGTCGGGGGCGGCATCCGCTCACTGAACGTGGCGCTGCGCCAGTTGCTCGATCTGTACGTGTGCCTGCGTCCGGTGCGCTGGTTCAAAGGCGTACCTTCGCCGGTCAAGGCGCCGGAGAAGGTCGACATGGTGATCTTCCGCGAAAACACCGAGGATCTGTATTCGGGCATCGAGTTCGAGCAGGGCACGGAGGACAATCGCCGGTTCCTGCAGATGCTGGAGAGCTCCTTCCCGCGCCACTACGCCAGGATCCGATTCCCCAACAGCAGCGGACTCGGGATCAAGAACGTTTCGATCGAGGGCACCGAGCGGCTGTTCCGCGCCGCCGTCCAGTACGCCATTGCGAATCGCCGCAAGAGCGTGACCATCGTGCACAAGGGCAACATACTCAAGTACACCGAAGGCTCGTTTCGCGGCTGGTGCTACGAGCTCGCGGAACGCGAGTTCCGCGACCAGGTGTACACGTGGCTGCAGTGGGAGCGCACCAAGACCACGGCGGGCGAGAAGGCGGCCAACGAGGAGCAGTCGGCGGCACTCGCAAGCGGCAAAGTGCTCATCAAGGACGCCATCGCGGATATCACGCTGCAGCAGATGCTCACGCGCGCCGATGAATTCGACGTAGTAGCCACCATGAATCTCAACGGCGACTACATCTCCGATGCGCTCGCCGCCCAGGTCGGCGGCATCGGCATCGCCCCCGGCGCGAACATCAACTACCTCACGGGGCATGCCGTGTTCGAGGCCACGCATGGCACAGCGCCCAAGTACGCCGATCTCGATCAGGTCAATCCCGGTTCGGTGATCCTCTCGGGCGAGATGATGCTGCGCTACATGGGCTGGACCGAGGCGGCGGATGCGATCCTTGGCGCCATGGACAAGACCATTGCTCAGAAGACCGTGACCTACGACTTCGCGCGTCTCATGCAGGGTGCGACCAAGGTCAAGTGCAGCGAATTCGGCGACGCCCTCATACGCAATCTCTAGCCTGCCCTCACGCGAACCGGCCGGCCTCCTCGAACGCCAGCCGCGGATTGCGCGGATACAGATCCTTGTCGTTGCCGTGACCCAGTGAGCAGATGAAATTGGACTTGACGTCGGTGCCGGCGAAGAACGCGGCGTCGACGCCGGCATTGTCAAATCCCGACATCGGTCCGCAGTCCAATCCGAGCGCCCGGGCCGCCACGATCAGGTACGCGCCCTGCAGGCTGCCGTTGCGAAACGCCGTTGAC
The DNA here is from genome assembly GCA_036521395.1 of Steroidobacteraceae bacterium. Lineage (GTDB taxonomy): Bacteria > Pseudomonadota > Gammaproteobacteria > Steroidobacterales > Steroidobacteraceae > FEN-1191. The sequence continues at coordinate 1,350 of DATDHV010000067.1, forward strand.
TGCGTCAGGGCGGCGTCGGACTGGAACGCGCGCCTCATGGCCTCGCCTTTCGACGGAAACAGGCGCGGCAGCAGCGCGGGAAAATTGAGGTCGTAGCCGATGATCACCGTGAGCGGCGCCTGCAGGATCTTCGGCTTGTTGCTTTCCGTCGCGAGCGCGGCAAGGGTGCGCTTGCCCTCGGCGCTGCGCACCCAGACGAAGCGCGCCGGAGAGCTGTTCGCCGAAGTCGGCCCCAAGCGCAGCAGATCGTAGAGCTCGCGGATCAGAGTCTCCGCGACCGGGCGGTCGGTCCAGCCGTTGCGCGTACGGGCGGCCCTGAACAGCTGATCGAGTGCGGAATCATCGAGTCGCGCGGTCATGATGCCCAGGGCCATTCAGAGGTGGCGTTGATCCGCCGGCGGCGGCGTGTACTGGTAGATCCAGGTCTCGGTGAGCGGCTGGCCGTCCAGCGCCAGGTACAGCCGCAGATTGATTGGTTCCGGACTGTCGTCGGTGAGCTTGAGGTCGAACATGGCGCGCCAGCCGCTGATGGCGTGCAGTGGCCTCGCGGAGGTGATCTCGACGGTGCCGCGCGAAGCGGTGATCACTGGCTCGATGTGCGCACCTTCGCCGAGCAGCGGGAAATCACCGCCGGCAAAATCCACCACGAAGCGCCAAGAGAAATAGGCGTGCTTCTGCCCCACGACGCCGCCGATGCCATCGCGCGTGGCATCGACCTGCGCGAGCGGGCAATAGGCGGGATTGAAGCGGCACCAGTACAGGCGATAGCCGAACAGCAGTTCCTGGCCCCGCTGCGGCTTGTCCTGCGGGTTCCAGAACGCAACGATGTTGTCGAAGGTCTCATCAGTTGCCGGAATCTCCACCAGCGTGACGGAGCCACGACCCCAGCTGCCCTTGGGCTCGATCCAGGTGCTGGGGCGCCGGTTGTAGAACACCCCATCGTCCTGGTAGTGATCGAAATTGCGATCGCGCTGCATGAGGCCGAAGCCGCGCGGAGCCTCATCGGCATAGGTATTGACGCGCACCGTGGGAGAATTTACCAGCGGCCGCCACAGCCATTCGCCGGCCCCGGTATGCATTTGCAGCCCGTCGGAATCGTGGATGGCGGGGCGCCAGTCGGCGTCCACGCGCCGGTCGTTCGGCCCGCAAAGGAACATGCTGGTGCCCGGCGCAATGCCCAGACGGTCGATGACCTTCCGAGGGTACAGGGCCGCGTCGATGTCCATGACGATGGTATCGCCGACGTCGATGACGAAACGGTAGGCCCCGGCCACGCTCGGCGAATCGAGCAGCCCGTACACAGTGAGCTGGCTGGAATCCCTGGGCGGCTGTTCCAGGTAGTAGGCGATGAAATCGGGGAATTCCTCAGGGTGCGGCGAGCCGCAATCGATGGCCAGGCCGCGCTGCGACATGCCGTATTGCATGTCGCCGTCGACCGCGCGGAAATAAGACGCGCCCTGGAAGGCGGCGATGTCGCGCTTCCAGTCGCCGTGGAACAGCAGCCGGAAGCCGGCGAAACCCATGGTCGGGGGCAGGCTGCGCGCGTCCACACCACTGCGGCTGTAGTCGAACATCGCCGGGTCGAAGCTCAGCTCCTGTGCCTGCGAGTTCTCGACCGTGTAGATGCGTACCGGCTTCCTGATCGTGAAGCCCAGGTGGAACAGCTCCACGCGAAAGCGCAGATCGGCGCCGAGCCACAGCGCGCGATCGTCGCGAAAGCGTATGGCCTGCCACTGATCCCAGTTCAGTTTCGCAATCGCCGGCGGCAGCTCCGAGGGTGGGCTCTGATAGGCCGCGCCGGCCATGGTGCGGGCCATGCCCTTGAGCCTGGCATAGTCGAACGGCGCCGCCGCTCCCAGCCGCTTGAGGCCCGGGTGCGGGCCGGGTGCGCCCGGGAGCGCCGGCCAGGGCACCGCCGCCGCGGCCAGGGCCGCACCAGTCTGTAGAAACCGACGTCGGAACATGCCGGGAATCGCAGGCTCACGCCGTCAGCCGACGGCGCGACCATTCTACCTGCAGTGCCGCGTTGCCGGCAGCGGTCGCGGTCCTACGCTAGGCACTGGCCGCGGCGCGAAGCGCCTGGGAGAGGTCCTCGAGCAGATCGTCGACGTCCTCGAGGCCGATCGAGAGCCGTACGGTGCCCGGTCCGATGCCCGCGATGCGTCGCTGCGCCTCGTCGAGATCGCGGCCGACCAGCATCTGCGGCGGCATCACCAGCGAATCGGTGGCGCCGACGCTGGCGGCCATCGAAAACAGGCGCAGCGTGTCAGTGAAGCGCCGTCCGGCCGCGGCGCCCCCGCGCAGATCGAAGCTCACGACCGCGCCGAAGTCGCTCATCTGCGCCCGCGCGAGCGCGTGGCCGGGATGGCTGCGCAGACCCGGATAGTGCGTGCGCTCGACGGCCGGGTGGCTCCCCAGGAACTCCGCGACGCGCTGGGCGCGCTCGGTCTGCGCCTGGTAGCGCACGAAATAGGTCTTCAGGCCCCGCTGCAGCAGAAACGCGGCGTGCGGATCGAGTACGCCGCCGAGTACGGTGAAATCGGCGCGCAGGCCGCGGATCAGACTCGAATGCGCGATGGCCGCGCCTCCCATGACGTCGCCGTGGCCGGAGACGAACTTGGTGAGGCTGTGCAGATAGACGTCGATGTCGTACTGGCCGTGCTGGTGCACGCCGGCGAAAGTGTTGTCGAGCAGCGTCAGGGCGCCATGGGCTCGCGCCAGGCGCGTGAGCGCGGCGATGTCGGCGATCTTGTTGATCGGATTAGTGGGGCTCTCGAAGATCAGCAGCCGCGTGGGACGCGAGCCGAGCACCCGCTCGACGCCGGTCAGATCCTCCACCGACAGCATGGTATGGGAGATGCCGAACTTCGCCAGCGTGTGCAGCACCAGATGGCGTGTCGGGCCGTAGGTCTCGATGAAACACAGGATATGGTCGCCCTGGCGCGTGAGCGACAGCAGCGCCTGCGCGATGACCCCGACGCCCGAGGCGCATACGACGCAGTCCTCGCGGCCTTGCAGCTGCGCCAGCGTGAGCTCGAGCTGCCGGGTCGTGGGATTGGAATTGCGCAGGTACGCGAATCCCGGGCGCTCGCCGCGCTGCGCCCGCAGCCCCTCCTCCACGCTCTCGTACTCGAATTTGACCGTTTGATAGATGGGCGCGACCACCGGCCGGTTATCCGGGGGCACCGCCACCTCCGGCGGATGGTTGACGCGCGTCGGGTCCTTCACGATCCCACCCCGCGTGCGTCCGCGCGGGCATGCGCCGCGAGCCGCGCCGCGGCCTCGAGCAGGGTCTCGTCACGCTTGGCGACGCACAGGCGCAGCAACGTCATGGTCGGCGGCTGCTCGTAGAATACCGACAGCGGGATGGTCGCGACGCGCGCCTGCGTCAGCAGCTCCTCCGCGTAGGCGAGATCGCCGACGCTGCTGAGCGCGCTGTAGTCGATCAATTGGAAGAACGAGCCCTCGGCGCGCGGCAAGCGGAAGGCGCTGCCGCCCAGCGCCGCGGCCAACAGGTCGCGCTTGGCGGCGAAGAACGCGCTCAGTCCCTCACCGCAACCCGGATGCTCCTCCAGATAGCAGGCGATGGCCTGCTGCAGCGCCGTGGCAATCGTGAAAGTGTTGTACTGGTGCACCTTGCGGAGCTCCGTGGTGAGAGCGGCCGGCGCCACCGCATAGCCCACGCGCAGGCCGGTGGCGTGCAGGGCCTTGCCGAAGGAGAACACCGCGACGCTGCGCGCCCGCAGCTCCGGGTGCGCCAGCACGCTGTGATGCACGCGGCCGTCGAATACGATGTGCTCGTAGACCTCGTCGGAAATGAGGCGGATGTCGCGGCCGCGCAGCAGTGCCGCCAGCGACTCGAGATCCGCGGCCCTGAGGCAGGTGCAACCCGGATTGAGCGGCGAATTGACGATCATGAGGCGCGTGCGCGCGGTGAGCATTGCGCCGATGCGCTCCCAGTCATAGCGGAAGTGTGGCGGCTGCAGGGGCACATGCACGCACTCGGCGCCCGAGAGCCGCACGGCGCTGTCGTAGGAATCGTAGGCCGGATCGAACACGATTACCTCATCACCCGGCCCCGCCAGTGCCTGCACGCTCGAGAAGATGGCCTCGGTCGCGCCCAGCGTGATGGTGATCTCGAACTCCGGGTCGACGTCGACCGCGTAGCTTCGCGCGAGCTTGGCGGCGATGGCCTGGCGCAGCCGCGGCAGGCCCGGCATGGGTGCATACTGGTTGTAGCCCTGCGCCATGGCCTGCCCGACCAGCTCGCCGAGCCGCGGATCGATCTCGTAGTCGGGGAATCCCTGGCCGAGATTCACCGCTCCGAGCTCGGACGCGCGGCGCGACATGACGGTGAAGATCGTGGTGCCGACCTGCGGCAGCTTGCTGCGCAGGCGCACGTCAGCCCCCGGCCGCGGCAGCGAGCCGCACCTCGCGCGCGCGCGCGCGTTCGCGGCGTTGCAGAAACCAGGCCGAGCCGGCCACGCCGGTGGCGACGATCAGCACCATGAGCGTCGCCAGCGCGTTGACGTCCGGGCTCACGCCCAGCCGCACCTTGGAGAAGATAACCATCGGCAGTGTGCTCGAGCCCGGACCTGCGACGAATTGCGATACGACCACATCATCCCACGACAGCGTGAAGGACAACAGCCAGCCCGAGAACAGCGCCGGGGCGATCAGTGGCAGCGTGATGCGCACGAACACCACCGCAGGTCTGGCCCCCAGGTCCATCGCCGCCTCCTCCAGCGACTCATCGAACCCGGCCAGCCGCGACTGCACGATCACCGCCACGTACGTCAGCGAGAAACTGATGTGCGCGAGGGTGATCGTGGTGACTCCGCGCCGCGCTGGCCAGCCGATCAGATCCTTCATGGACACGAACAGCAGCAGCAGCGACAGTCCGGTGATGATTTCCGGCAGCACCAGCGGCGCGGTGCTCAGCGCCGCCAGCAGGCCGCGGCCGCGAAAACTGCCAAAACGCGCAAGCGCAAATCCCACCATGGTACCGATGATCACCGCCCCGGTGGCATTCATGGCCGCGATCCTGAGCGACAACCACGCGGCGCCCACGATCTGCTCGTTGCCGAACAGCGCCGCATACCACTTGAGCGTCGGCGAATGGACGGCATCCCAGACCGTGACCAGGCGCGAAGCGTTGAACGAATACACAATCATCGTCAGGATGGGCACGTACAGAAACGCGAACCCGAGCGCCAGGGCCACCGGCAACAGCAGGGGTGCGCGCCTGTTCACGGCGCCTCGAGCCCGCGGCTGCGGTAGCGCTGGAACAGCACGATCGGACCGAGCAGCACGATCAGGATCAGGATCGCCACCGCGCTGGCGACCGGCCAGTCGCGGTTCTCGAAGAACTCATCCGAGAGCACGCGCCCGATCATGAGCTGATTGGCGGGACCGAGCAGCGTCGGAATGACGTATTCGCCCACGGCCGGGATGAAGACCAGCAGCGCGCCGGCCACGACGCCGGGTACGGATAGCGGCCAGGTCACGCGCACGAAAACCTTCCACGGCGCGGCGCCCAGGTCGGCGGCCGCCTCGAGCAGCGCGTGATCGTGCTTCTCGAGGTTGGCATAGAGCGGCAGCACCATGAAAGGCAGGTAGGAATAGACGATACCGACGTACACCGCGAACGAGGTGTTGACCATCGGGATCGGCTGCGAGATCAGGTGCAACCCGAGCAGTACGTTGTTGATGAGCCCATCGTCCTTGAGCAGGCCGATCCAGGCATACACGCGCAGCAGGAACGAGGTCCAGAACGGCAGGATCACCAGCATGAGCAGCACGCTGCGCCGCCTCGGCTGCGCGCGCGCGATCGCGAGCGCCATGGGATAGCCGAGCAGCAGGCACAGCGCCGTCGATATCGTCGCCACCTTCAACGAGTAGAGGAACGAGTCCAGGTACAGCGGGTCGCTGAACAGAAACTGGTAGTTCTGCAGGTGCAGCTGGATCGCGAGCATGTGCTCGCTTGTCCAGGTCAGCAGCGGCGCATAGGGTGGCATGGCCAGCAGCGCCTCGGAGAAGGATATCTTCAGCACGATCAGGAACGGCACCGCGAAGAACAGCAGCAGCCACAGCAGGGGCGCCCAGATCAGCGCGGCGCGGCCGGCGCGCGGCGTACGCAAAGCCTGCCAGGTGCTGCGGATGCGCACGAGCATGTCCCCGACGCTCCTCAGGCGCTGCCGATGACGGGACTGGAGGCGTCCCAGGACAGGTACACCGGCATGTCGCGGCTGAACTGCTCGTCGGGCTTGCGCGTCTGATTGACGAGGGTCGCGCGCACTTCGCGGCCCGACTCCAGGCGCACCAGGAACACCGACATCTCTCCCAGGTACGCGATCTCGCGTATGACCCCCTGGGCCCAGTTGTCGGCGGCCGCCGGCCGTTGACGCGACAGGCTGATCTTCTCCGGCCGCACCGCCACC
>DATDHV010000068.1:0-6507 GCA_036521395.1 Steroidobacteraceae bacterium
GAGCTCGGGCAGGCCGACTACGGCTTTTCGGTCAAGTACAACGGCAAGCCGGCCTCGGGCATGGGCGTCACGCTGGCCACGGGCGCCAACGCGCTGCGCACCGTACAGGGAGTGCACGATCTGCTCGCGAGCCTGCAGCCACGGCTGCCGCACGGGCTCAAGGCCGTCAATGCGCTCGATACCACCCCGTACGTGCGCAAATCCATCAAGGAAGTGGTCAAGACGCTGCTGGAAGCCATCGCGCTGGTGTTTCTCGTCATGCTGGTGTTCCTGCAGGACATCCGCGCCACGCTGATTCCCACCATCGCGGTGCCCGTGGTGCTGCTCGGCACGTTTGCGGCGCTGAACGTGGCCGGTTTCTCGATCAACATGCTGACGATGTTCGCGGTGGTGCTGGCCATCGGTCTGCTGGTGGACGATGCCATCGTCGTGGTCGAGAACGTCGAGCGCCTGATGACCGAGGAGGGCCTGTCGCCGGCCGAGGCCACGCGGCGCTCCATGGACCAGATCACCGGCGCCCTGATCGGCATCGCCACCGTGCTGTCGGCCGTGTTCATCCCCATGGCCTTCCTCGCCGGCTCCACGGGCGTCATCTATCGCCAGTTCTCGATCACCATCGTCTCGGCCATGGTGCTGTCGGTGATCGTGGCCATCGTGCTCACGCCGGCGCTGTGCGCGACGCTGCTCAAGCCCGTGGCCAAAGGCCAGCACGCCTCCAACCGCGGCTTCTTCGGCTGGTTCAACCGCCACTTCGATCGCGGCAACCGGCGCTACCAGGGTATCGTCGGCCGGCTGATCGCGCGCCCCTGGCCCTACATGCTGGTTTACCTGGCGCTTGCCTCGCTCATGGGACTGCTGTTCCTGCGCCTGCCCACCGCCTTCCTGCCCGATGAGGACCAGGGCTACCTGTTCACGCTGGTGCAGACGCCCGTAGGCTCGACACAGGCGCGCACCATGCGCGCGCTGGACAAGGTGGAGGACTACTTCCTCAACAAGGAGAAGGAGGCGGTGCAGTCGATCTTCACCGTCGCCGGCTTCAGCTTCAGCGGCTCGGGGCAGAATGCCGGCATCGGCTTCGTGCTGCTCAAGGATTGGAGCGAGCGCAAGAACCCACGGCTGGGGGTACAGGCGCTGCAGATGCGCGCCTACGGCGCCCTCGCGCAGATCAAGGACGCGGTAGCATTCGCGTTCGCGCCGCCGCCGGTGAGCGAGCTCGGCAATTCCGCCGGCTTCGACTTCTATCTCAAGGACAACAACGGCCAGGGCCACGATGCACTGACCGCGGCCCGCAACCAGTTCCTGGCCATGGCGTCCCAGGACAAGCTGCTCGCCAACGTGCGGCCCAACGGCGAGGAGGATGCGCCGCAGTTCCGGTTGAACATCGACGCGCAGAAAGCGACCTCACTCGGGCTGTCGATGACCGACGTGGACAACACGCTGGCCATTGCCTGGGGCGGCCGCTACATCGACGATTTCATCGATCGCGGGCGCGTCAAGCACGTGATCGTGCAGGCCGATGCGCCGTTTCGCATGGTGCCCGAGGATTTCGGCCGCTGGTACGTGCGCAATGCCCAGGGCAACATGGTCTCGACCTCCTCCTTCGCGACCTCGCGCTGGGAGTACGGCTCGCCGCGGCTGCAGCGCTTCAACGGCGTCGCGGCCATGGACATCAACGGCCAGGCGGCGCCGGGCGTGAGCTCGGGCGATGCGATGAAGGAGATCACGCGGCTGGTGCGCAAGCTGCCGTCCGGGTTCTCGATCGACTGGGCGGGCCAGTCCTACCAGGAGCGGGCTGCCGGCGCCCAGACCCCGATGCTCTACACGCTGTCGCTGATCGTCGTGTTCCTGTGCCTCGCGGCGCTGTATGAGAGCTGGTCCATCCCCACGGCCATCCTGCTCGCGGTGCCGCTCGGCGTCATCGGCGCCGTGCTCGCCTCGACCGTGCGTGGGCTCGAGCGAGACATCTATTTCCAGGTCGCCATGCTCACGACCATCGGTCTCGCGAGCAAGAACGCCATCCTGATCGTGGAGTTCGCGAAGGAGAACGTCGAGCACGGAATGGACGTCATCGAGGCGACCATGCACGCCGTGCGCGATCGGCTGCGTCCCATCCTGATGACCTCCCTGGCCTTCGGCCTCGGCGTGCTGCCGCTGGCGGTGGCCACCGGCGCCGGCGCCGGCGCACAGCGGGCCATCGGCACGGGCGTCTTCGGCGGCATGGTGGCGGGCACATTCCTCGGGATCTTCTTCATCCCGGTGTTCTTCGTCGTCGTGCAGCGCCTGTTCCACAGCTTGCCGGATGAGCGGCATCACGACACGCCGGCCCCTCCCGCGCTGCTGCCGCCCGGAGACGGCCCCCGTGGCTGAGCTCGCGCGTTGCCGCAGCGTTCTGCCGGCGCTGCTCGGCCTTGCCGCGCTGTGCGTGGCCGCCGGCTGCACGCTCGAGCCGCGCTATCGAGCGCCGCCCCTGCCCGTGCCCGATCAATGGCCGATTCCGCCCACGGCGACCGTCCCCGACGCCACCTCCGACGCCGCTGCGGGCGCTGCCTCCACGGCCGGGGCCGCGCAGGCGGGGACGGGCGCCCAGCCCCCTGCGGCGCGTGATGTGGGCTGGCGCGACTTCTTCGCCGACCCGAACCTCCAGCGCCTGATCGCCGCGGCGCTGTCCAACAATCGCGATCTGCGCGTCGCGGTACTCGACATCGAGCGCGCGCGCGCGCAGTACCGCGTGGCGCGCGCGAGCGAACTGCCCGCGATCAACGCCTCGGGCAGCCTCACGCGCGAGAAGCTCCCGCCGGCCGAGACCTTCACTCCGGAATCCTTCACCGGCAGCGTGTACCAGGCGGGCGTGGGCATCAGCGCCTACGAGCTCGATCTGTTCGGGCGCGTGCGCAGCCTCAGCCACGCGGCGCTCCAGCAGTACCTGGCACAGGAGGAGGCGCGCCGCAGCGCGCAGCTCAGCCTGATCGCGGAAGTGGCCAATGCCTACCTGACGCTGGCCTCCGACCGCGACCTGCAGCGCCTGGCGCAGCAGACCTTGCAGAGCCAGGAGGCCTCGTATGCCCTGGCGCAGAAGACGCACCAGGCGGGCACCACGTCCGGGCTCGATCTGGCGCAGGCCCAGACCACGGTCGAGCAGTCGCGTTCGGATGCGGCGCGCTACGAGGGCAACGTGGCGCAGGACATTGACGCGCTGACGCTGCTGGTGGGCGCACCCGTGGATCCCTCGTGGCTGCCGCAGGCCTTCGACGTACACACCATGGGGCTCACGGCGCTGCCGGCGGGCGTGCCCTCGGATACGCTGCTGCGACGGCCCGACGTGCTCGAGGCCGAACACACCTTGCGCGCCGCCAACGGCAATATCGGTGCGGCGCGCGCCGCCTTCTTCCCCGAGATCACCCTCACTGGCGAAATCGGCTCGGCGAGCCTGCAGCTCTCGGGTTTGTTCAAGGGCGGCTCCGGCGCCTGGTCGTTCATGCCGCAGGTGACGCTGCCGATCTTTCATGGTGGGGAGCTGCGCGGCAATCTCGCCGTGGCCCATGCCGATCAGCAGATCGCCCTAGCCCAGTATGAGAAGGCGATCGAGAGCGGCTTTCGGGAAGTCGCCGATGCACTCGCGCTCACCGCGACGCTCAACCGCGAGCGCACGGCCCAGGAAGCGCTCGTAGGAGCGACCAACCGCGCGTACGATCTCTCGCAGCAGCGCTACAAGGCGGGGCGGGACAGCTACCTGACCGTGCTGGACTCCCAGCGCAGCAATTACGCGGCCGAGCAGGGCCTCATCGCCACGCGGCTGGCCGAGCAGAGCAACCGGGTGGCCCTGTACCAGGCGCTCGGCGGCGGCTGGCGCGAGCACGGCCCATGAGTCCCGGCACCGCCAAGGCGCGCGCCGCCCGCCAGCGCGAGCGCATCCTCGATGCGGCCGAGCTGTGCTTCATCAAGAGCGGCTTCCATGCCGCCAGCATGGCGCACATCGCGCAGACCGCCGATATGAGCGCCGGGCTCATCTACCGCTACTTCGACAGCAAGAGCGCCATCGTCAAGGCCATCATCGAGCGCCACCTCGAGAGCGATCTGCACACCATGATCGGCCAGCTCAACAGCGCCGCGGACATGAGCCGCATCGTGCTGCGCACCTTCGAGTCCTGGCGCCGGCGCGATGATCCCAAACTCAACCCCGTGCTGATGCTGGAGCTGGCCGCCGAATCCACCCGCGATCCGCAGATCGCGCGCGCCGTGCGCAGCAAGGACCGGGCGATCGGCGAGCGCCTGGCGCGGGCATTGCGCCGAAGCGCGCGCGCGAACGACGTCAACCTCACGCCGGCCACGGCGCGCAGCCGCGCGGTGATGCTGCACTGCCTGGTCGAGGGCCTGGCGCTGCGCGTGGTGCGTGATCCCAAGCTGCGGGGCAGTGCGTTCAAGCCCGCCCTCGATGCCATCATCGCCGTGCTCCTGAGCTGATGTGAGCTCGCTCTCCGCGGCGCTGATTCCCTGGCACGCCGCCCACGGCCGCCACGATCTGCCCTGGCAGCGCGAGCGCACGCCCTACCGCGTGTGGATCTCCGAGATCATGCTGCAGCAGACGCAGGTGGCCACCGTCATCGGCTACTACCAGCGCTTCGTGCAGCGCTTTCCCGATGTGGCCGCGCTCGCGGCCGCGCCGCTCGATGAGGTGCTGCACCTCTGGTCCGGACTCGGTTACTACTCTCGTGCCCGCAACCTGCACCGCGCCGCGCAGCGTCTGGTCAGCGAGTTCGGCGCCGAGCTGCCCGAGGCGCGCGAGCAGCTCGCACAGTTGCCCGGCATCGGCCGCTCCACGGCCGCCGCCATCCTCGCCCTCGCGCGCGGCCGGCGCGAGACCATACTCGACGGCAATGTCCGGCGCGTGCTGGCGCGCTACTTCGCCATCGACGGTGCCCTCGGCGAGGCCGCCACCGAGCGCGAGCTCTGGGCACGCGCCGAGCAGTGCACGCCCGCCACCGAGGTGGCCGTGTACACCCAGGCCGTCATGGATCTGGGTGCCACGCTCTGCACCCGAGCGCGGCCGCGCTGCCCCGAGTGTCCGCTGCGGGGCGATTGCGCCGCGCACCGCGCCGGGCGCGTGGCGCTGCTGCCCACGCCGCGCGCGCGCGCCGCGCGCCGCACTCGCACCATCCTCATGCTGCTCGCCTGGCGCGAGGAGGGCGCGGGTGCGCAAGCCGCCATGTTGCTGCGGCGCCGACCGGCCCACGGGGTCTGGGGCGGGCTCTGGACACCGCCCGAGTTCGACGCAGTGCGGGCGGCGGAGGCGTTCTGCGCCGCCGAGCTTACGAATGCCCGGCTCGAGCCGACGCCGCTGCCGGTGGTCAGACACGCCTTCACGCATTTCGATCTCGAGATCACGCCCTGGCGCGCGCGCTGCGAGGGCCTTACCGGCGTGGAAGAGCCGGGACTGCTCTGGTATAACCCGCGCCAGCCGGCGCGCATCGGTGTGCCGGCCCCGATCGCCACCCTGCTGTCCACGCCAGGCCAAGAGTATCCATGAGCCGTACCGTCAACTGCGTTCTGCTCAAGCGCGAGGCGCCCGGCCTCGACCGTCCGCCATATCCCGGCGCGCTCGGCCAGCGCATCTTCGAGAACGTATCCAGGGAAGCCTGGGAGCGCTGGCGCGGCCACCAGATCATGCTCATCAACGAGTACCGCCTGACCCCCGTCGACCCCAAGGCGCGCAAGTTCCTCGAGGCCGAGATGGAGAAATTCTTCTTCGGCGCCGGGTCGGACAGGCCGGGCGAATTCGTCGAGCCCGGGCACGAGTAGCACGGCACGAGCAGCGGATTTGGGTTGACGCTCGAGCAGCCGCCCCGGTCTAATACGCCGCAATCCAGCGTTCGGCCAGGTAGCTCAGTTGGTAGAGCAGCGGACTGAAAATCCGCGTGTCGGTGGTTCAATTCCACCCCTGGCCACCATCAAATTTTTTATTTTCCAACGAGTTGCAATCGGGCTGTGCCGTGGAAATCCGGTGGTTGTGCCGTATTTGTGCCGTGACTTTCCGTGTTGCCGGCATACACCGCCAGATGTTCCGCGGCCAGGTGCGCGTAACGGCGCACCATCTTCTCGGTTTCCCATCCTGCGAGCTCCTGTAACGCGAAGAGCGGTGTTCCGCCCTGCACGTGCCAGCTCGCCCAGGTGTGGCGCAGATCGTGCCAGCGAAAGTCCTCGAAGCCGGCGCGCTTGAGCGCCTTGTACCAGGCCGCCGTGCTGACCTGCTTGATGGGCTGACCATGGTAGGTGAAGCCTTCCTGGCCTTTGCTTGGTCCGGATGAATCCAGGCGAGCTTGCGTGACAGGTCGACTTGCTCCCAGGTCAGTCCCGTGACGTTTGCTGCCCGAAGTCCCGTGGCCAATGTGAATGTCGCCATGTCCTGCAGATGCGAAGGCAGTTCGCGCAAGAGCGCACGCGCCTGTTGATGGCTTAAGAACCGAATGCGTCGCGTCGGCTCCTGCAGGAGTCTTACCGCCGGCGCACGAT